>JAJXWZ010000247.1 GCA_021781345.1 Pseudomonadota bacterium | reverse complement strand
GCACACCCCGGTCACGCGCACCGCATGCCACGCGAACCCTGTCCAGTGAATCGATCTCGAATGTTGTCATGTCTTGCCTTTCCAGCCTGTCGCCAGGGCATAAACCTCGCGAGATCGCGCGCGCGACGCCTTGGGCTTGCGCAGTGTCACGCGCGCGAAGCCTGCGCGCAAGTCGCGCAGGTACTCGTCGAAACCGCGGCCCTGGAACAGCTTGACCAGCAACGCGCCTCCGGGTTTCAAGCACTTGGACGCGAAATCCGCCGCAAGTTCCGCAAGATGCATCGCACGGGCCTGATCTGCCGCTTCGATGCCACTGATATTGGGCGCCATGTCCGAGAGCACAAGGTCCACCGGAACATCGCCCAGCCGGGCCATCAGCGCGCCGAACACTCTATCTTCGCGGAAATCGCCCTGGATGAACTCGACGCCGCCGATGCCCTGCATAGGCAGAATGTCCAGCGCGAACACCCGGCCCGCGTCGCCCATGCGCTGGCGCACCCGTTGCGACCATCCGCCCGGCGCCGCGCCCAGGTCCACAACCACCATGCCGGGTTTCAACAACCGGTCACGGTCGAGCAATTCATCCAGCTTGAACGCGGCCCGCGAGCGCAATCCTTCGGCCTGCGCGCGCTTCACGAATTCATCGCCGAAATGTTCCTTCAACCAGCGCGCGCTGCTTTTGGATCTAGCCACGGAGCCTTCCCGCCATGGACGGCGTCATCGGCCGCCGCTTGCATGGGAAACAATCATGGCGCCCATGATACCCTGACCCGTCGTCCGAACCCGCTCCCACGCTGAACGCATGGCCCTGACCTCCTCGCAAATCCGCTACCTGCGCGGCCTCGCCCATCCGCTGAAGCCGGTAGTGATGCTCGGCGGCAAGGGCGTGACCGCCGGCGTGCTCAAGGAACTGGACCAGGCGCTGGACGACCACGAGTTGATCAAGGTCCGGCTGAGCGGTGGCGACCGCACCGAGCGCGCCAACGAGCTCGACAGGCTGATCGGGTCGAGCCATGCCGAAACCGTGCAGACCATCGGCCACATCGCCGTGCTTTACCGGCGCAATCACGACAAGCCGCAAATCGCGCTGCCGAAGTGATCCACGTTGGAACTGAACCTCGAACGCCCGCGTGATTACCTGTTCGTGCGCCGCGCCGACGCGCATACGGTCGTAATCGTCGACCGGCCGTTCACCGCCAGCATCATCCTGACCCGTGACAAGGTCATCGACGATTGGGGTGTCACCGACGTGATGGCCATGACGCCGGACCAGGTCGAGCCGATCGTCGCACTCAAACCGGACGTAGTGCTGCTCGGCACCGGTGAGCGCCAGCAATTCCCGTCGCAGGCCGTGCTGGCCGCGTTCCTGCAACGCGGCATCGGGGTGGAGGTGATGGACAATGCCGCCGCCGCACGGACCTGGGACATCCTCGCCAGCGAAGGCCGCAACGTGGTCGCGACATTTATCTTGTGCGATCGGCCCTGATCGCTGCTGCGCCCATCAAACGAGCAAGTGGACGGCCCTGTTCCCAGGACCCTCGCAGCAGCAGCCCATGTCGAGCGCTCCCTCGCCTGGCGTCACGCGAGGCCCCGTTTGAATCGGTGTCGACGCGAATCGCACACGCGACTATCGCTGGGGCAGGTAGCCCAGCGGATCCACCGGTTTGCCGTCCTTGCGGATCTCGAAGTGCAGTTCCACGCGCGGTGCGCCGGAAGCGCCCATCAGCGCGATCTCCTGGCCGGCGCTGACGTGCTGGCCTTCCTTCACCAGCCGCTTGCTGTTGTGGCCATAAGCCGAAAGGTAGGCCTCGTTGTGCTTGATGATGATCAGCTCGCCGTAGCCGATCAGGCCGTTGCCGCTGTAGACCACGGTACCCGAAGCGGCCGCGCGGACCGGATCGCCGATGTTGCCGGCGATGTCGAGCCCGGCGCCATCGCCACCGCTGCCGGCCTGGAAACCGCCCACCAGCTTGCCGTTCGCGGGCCATTGCCATGCGATCCCGGCGACGTTGCGCGTGGCACCTGGGGGCGGAATCGGCATTGCGGGCTGCGCCTCCTGTGCTTGCACCGACGTGGGCGGCATCGCCGTGGCCGCGGTCGCGGGGACGGACGCCATGGGCGACGTCGCGATCGACGACGCCCCGGCGGGCGCGACGCCACTGCCCGTCACCGACTGCGAGGTCACCGGTCCGAACACGGGTGCGGATGGTTGCGCGGCCGGGACAGAGGCCGCGCGTCGCGATGACGGAGTCGCTGCAGCGGTCGCGCTGCCCGCCACGACCCGGCCGGATTCCGAGGCGCCAGCCTGCGCGGGCTTCAGTTTCAGCACCTGTCCGGGATGGATCACGTACGGCGGCGAGATGCCGTTGAGCGAAGCCAGATCGCGCACGTCCATCCCGTTGGCGAATGCGATGCTGTAGAGCGTGTCGCCGGGCGCCACCGTGTAGCCTGCAGCGCTCACGCTGCCGTTGGCGTGGCTGCCGAGGCCGAAGGTTTGCGCGCCCCGGCCCTGCGTCGGTGTCGCTGCCTTGGAAGCCGAGGTCGGCGGCGGGCTGCTGCCGCCGAACGAGTAGTTGGATACCGGCGCCGGGGTTGATGCGCATCCCGCCAGCAGGGCGGATGCGGCGACGGCCGCCAGCATGCGTTGCGAAAATTTCAGTGCGGACATGACGGCCGCAAGGATACCCGACCCGCGTTCGCACGGGCAGCCCCGAATTGCGGGCAACCCGGCTTCACCGGCACGACGGGCATGTCGTCGAAGAGCGCGGGATGGACTCAGGCTGCGTGTCCGCGATATCGATCGGTGGCCCGCACCAGCTCGTCCGCGTTGCCTGGCTCGAATGCCGAATGTCCCGAATCGGGCACGATGCGCAGGTCGGCCTCGGGCCAAGCGCGATGCAGGTCCCATGCGCTGCGCAGGGGACACACGACGTCGTAGCGGCCCTGCACGATCACGCCGGGAATGCCGTGCAGCCTGTGCGCGTTGCGCAGCAACTGGTCGTCGTGCTCGAAGAAGCCAAGGTTGACGAAGTAGTGGTTTTCGATGCCCGCAAAAGCCAGCGCGAACGCATCGCCGGCGCTCGCGGAGATATAGGCTTCGTCCTGCAGCAGGAAGCTGGTTGACGCCTCCCACACCGACCATGCGCGCGCCGCGGCCAAGCGAACCGAGGGGTCGTCGGAGACGAGACGCTTGTGATAGGCGGCGATGAGGTCGGCGTGCTCGCTATCCGGGATCGCGGCGAGGTATTTCTCCCACGCATCCGGATACAACATGTCGCAGCCCTTCTGGTAGAACCATTCCAGCTCCGCGCGCCGCAGCATGAAGATGCCGCGCAACACCAATTCGGTGACGCGCCCGGGATGCGTTTCCGCATAGGCCAATGCCAGCGTCGAACCCCACGAGCCACCGAACACCTGCCAGCGTTCGATGCGCAGGTGCTCGCGCAGGCGCTCGATGTCGGCCACCAGGTCCCAGGTCGTGTTTTCGCGCAACTCGGCGTGCGGAGTGGAGCGTCCGCAGCCGCGTTGGTCGAACAGGACGATGCGATAGACCGCGGGATCGAAAAAACGCCGGCACTTGGCGTTGCAGCCCGCGCCCGGACCGCCATGCAGGAATACCGCCGGCTTCCCGTGCGGGTTGCCGCACTGTTCGTAATAGAGCATGTGCAGGTCCGAAACCCGCAACATGCCTCTGTCGAACGGTTCGATCTCGGGATACAGGCTGCGGCGATCGCTGGGCATGTCCATGCGGCATTCCATTGACTGAAGGAACCCCGTTAGCCTAGCACCGTCGCCCCGTCAAACCGACCCGCCCGGCCATGAAGACATCGTTTCCCAAGAAGGACATCAAGATCGTGCTGCTCGAGGGCATCCATCCGAGTGCCGTGGAGGCGTTCCACGCCGCCGGCTACGCCCAGGTCGAGCTCTACGACAAGGCGCTTCCGCGCGCCGAGCTTTTCGAAGCCATCGCCGATGCACATGTCGTGGGCCTGCGCTCGCGCACCCAGCTCGATGCGGAAGCCATCTCGCATACCCGGCGGTTGCTCGCGGTCGGCTGTTTCTGCATCGGCACCAACCAGGTCGACCTGCGCCAGGCGCGTGAACTGGGCGTGCCGGTATTCAATGCACCATATTCCAATACGCGCAGCGTGGCGGAACTGGTGATCGCCGAGGCGATCGTGTTGATGCGCCGCGTACCCGAACGCAACGCCGAATGCCATCTCGGCGGTTGGGCCAAGTCGGCGGACGGCAGCTACGAGGTGCGTGGCAAGACCCTCGGCATCGTCGGCTACGGGCATATCGGCACCCAGGTCGGCGTGCTGGCGGAGGCGCTCGGGATGCACGTGCTGTTCCACGATGTCGAGGCCAAGCTTGCGTTGGGCAACGCGGCGCCGGCACAGGACCTCGGTGATTTGCTGGCGCGTGCGGACGTCGTGACCCTGCACGTGCCGCAGACCCCGGCCACGGCCGGCATGATCGGCAAGGCCGAGATCGCGCGCATGCGTCGCGGCGCGATGCTGATCAATGCCTCGCGCGGCAACGTGGTGGACATCGAGGCACTGGCGTCCGCGTTGCGCGAAAGGCACCTGTCGGGTGCGGCCGTGGACGTGTTCCCCGAGGAACCCAAGGGACGTGGGGAGGAATTCCGGTCGCCCCTGCGCGAATTCGACAACGTGCTGCTGACGCCGCACGTCGGCGGCAGCACCCAGGAAGCCCAGCTCAACATCGGCACCGAGGTCGCATCCAAGCTGGTCCGCTACAGCGACAACGGCTCGACCCTGTCGGCGGTGAATTTTCCCGAGGTCAGCCTGCCCGAACATGCCGGCAGCCGCAGGCTGCTGCACATCCACCACAACGTTCCGGGCGTCCTGTCGCGCATCAACGACGTGTTTTCGCAGGGCGGCGTCAACATCAACGGCCAGTACCTGCAGACCGACGGCGACCTCGGCTACGTGGTGATCGACGTGTCAGCGTCGGAGGAGCAATCCGAGTCGCTGCGCGAACGGTTGTCCGCCATTCCCGGGACCATCAGAACGCGGTTGTTGTACTGATCCATGTCCTGTTGCCGGCCATCCGGTGTCCAGTTCCTGATTTCACGCGACTCGGGTCGCGACCGAATTCCGCTTCGATCTCGCATCTCAACCGGCAGAGCGGCTGTTGTGGAAAGTCAGGCCAAGCAGGGCCGTTCTGGCCTCGCAAGTCGCGCGACGTGTTTACTCGCATGCGCATGAGACGAAGCAGCGTTCAAGGAGGAACGCAAAGGTATTGGGCGGGGCGGCGGGATCACTCGCGCCTTCCTGGCGCTCGCACTTCGGGCGTGTTCGCTGCGCTCCGCCTTCGGGTCATCGCTGCGTGACGTTCGCTTCGCCATGCCCGACCCCACAGTCGAACGGCGCCTTCTTGCGAAGGCGCCAGTTCTCATCCTCACCAAGTCCAATAACAAGAACGGGCCGCGAGGGCCCGATTTTTCGTTATTGGTCGGGGCGGCGGGATTCGAACCCACGACCCCCTGCCCCCCAGGCAGATGCGCTACCAGGCTGCGCTACGCCCCGACCGTCAAACCGAATGCACATGATAACCGATCGTGGGGCGACACACCCGGGAGAACGCAAATCGGCGAGATGCCCCGCCAACGTCGTCGCAAGCCACGGCGTCTGCAAGCGCCGGGTGTGACCGGAGGCTCGATACGTGGCGTCGCTGGCACGCGTCCTGATTGGCCGTGCCTAGCGCAACGGTTCGCGCAGGACCTGCAGCAATTGTTCCAGTTCCAGCCGCATCTGGTGCACGATCTGTTGCGAGATCGAGGCTTCCATCCGGCCCTGCTGGCCTTCCAGCCGCGCGCGGGCCCCCGTGATGGTGAAGCCCTGGTCATACAGCAGCGCGCGGATCTGGCGGATCATCAGCACGTCGTGGCGCTGGTAGTAACGCCGGTTGCCGCGTCGCTTTACCGGGTTCAGGGCCGGGAACTCCTGCTCCCAGTAACGCAGTACGTGCGGTTTGACCGCGCACAATTCGCTTACCTCGCCAATGGTGAAATACCGCTTGGCGGGTATGACGGGGAGTTCGTTATTGTTGCCCTGATCCAGCATGGTTCTCGACCCTCAGTTTCAGCTTTTGACCCGGGCGAAACGTCACGACACGGCGCGCGGAGATGGGAATCTCCTCGCCGGTCTTGGGATTGCGACCCGGGCGCTGATTCTTGTTGCGCAGGTCGAAGTTGCCGAAACCCGACAACTTCACCTGCTCCCCCCGCTCGAGTGCCTCGCGTAACACCTCGAAGAAGGCGTCCACGCACTCCCTGGCTTCACGCTTGTTCAGGCCCACGTCGAGAAACAGGCGCTCGGCCATCTCTGCCTTGGTCAGCGTCATCTCATCCTCTCAACTGGGCCCCAAAATCGCGTTCCAGCAACTTGACCACGTCGGTCACGCAGCGGTCGGCGTCCTGATCCGTTAGCGTGCGCGAACTGTCTTGCAAAATCAAGCCCATAGCAAGACTCTTTCGACCTTCGCTCAAGCCTGGACCGCGAAAACAGTCGAACAGTACCAGTTCGTTCAACATTGTTCGCAATTCTGAACGGATCGCCGAGGCGATCCGCCCCCACTCCACCGCTTCGTCGACCTCGATCGCGATGTCGCGCCTGATCGACGGGACCTGCGGCAAGCGGCGGGTCCGGGGAACGGCCCGGGCCGAGAGCGCGTCCCGAGTCACCTCGAATGCGTAGGTCTCCGGCAGGTCGAGCAGCTGCTGGAGGGCCGGATGCAGGGCCCCCAGCGCGCCTGCCGCGACACCCTCCCGCAGCAGGCGCGCGCCGCGGCCTGGATGCAGCCAGGGAGGCAAGTCGACGGTGTCGAACGACCATGCCTGCGGGGAGCCCGAGAGCCGCAGCAGGGATTCCAGGTCCCCCTTGAGGTCGTGGAAATCAAGCGCGCGTCTGGATTCGCCCCATTGCTCGGCTCGTGCGCTGCCGCAGGCAACCGCCGCCAGCATCGCGGTTTCGGCGGGCGCCGCATCGGCACGTCGCGCGAACACCACGCCGGATTCGAACAGGCGCACGCGCACCTGCTGCCGGTTGCGATTGCGCCTGAGTGCCTCGACCAGGCCCGGCACCAACGAGGTGCGCATGACCGCCAGGTCTGCCGAAAGCGGATTGGCCAGGGGTACCGCGTCCTCGCCGATTCGCCAGGTCTCGAGCAGGTCGGGATCGACGAAGGCGTAACAGATTGCCTCGTGGTAATCGCGTGTGGCCAACGCCGCGGCGAACTCCGGCACGGGCACCCCCGACTCGTCGTCCCGGGGTGCGGGCGGCCGACCGCCGGGCAGGCTCGCCGGAATGCCGTCGTAACCGTGAATCCGGGCCACTTCCTCGATAAGGTCTTCCTCGATTCCGATGTCGAAGCGCCGGGACGGCGGCGTGACGCGCCAACCCGCGGATTGCGGTTCCACGGCCATGCCCAGCGCCGTCAGGATGCGTTGGACTTCGCCGTCGTCGATCGCCGTGCCGAGTACCCGCGCGATACGCGCGCGCCGCAGGAAGATCGGTTCGCGCGCGGGTGGCTGCCCGGGCCCCGCCGCCTCGATGATCGCTCCGGGGCCGCCTCCGGCAATCGCCGTCAACAGCGCCGTGGCGCGCTCGATCGCGATGCGCGGGAGTCCGGGATCGACGCCGCGCTCGAAGCGGTAGGCGGCATCGGAATTCAGGCCGAGCTTGCGTGCGCGTCCGATGATCGCGGCGGGCCTGAAATGCGCGGACTCCAGGAACACGTCGCGCGTCGCATCGGTCACGCGCGACTCGAAGCCGCCCATCACGCCGGCCACGGCCAGCGGCCTGGCTTCATCGGCGATCAGCAGGTAAGACGTGTCGAGCTCGGCGTCGCTGCCGTCCAGCAACTTCAGCCTTTCGCCGTCGCGCGCCCGGCGCACGACGATCGCACCGCCGAGCTTCGCCTCGTCGAATGCGTGCAACGGCTGGCCGGTTTCCAGCATGACGTAATTGGTCACGTCCACCACCGCGTTGACGGGATTGACGTCGGCCATGCGCAAGCGCTGTGCCATCCAGGCCGGCGTCACCGCGGCCATGTCGATGCCGCGCACGGCCCGGCCCAGGTAACGCGGGCAATCGGCACCCGCTTCGAGGCGAATCTCGCGCGGCGCCGCGATCGCCGCCGCCACCCCGGGCGCTTCGAAAGGCTTTGCCTGCGTGCCGCACTCGGCAGCGACTTCGTCGGCCAATCCGAGCATGCCGAGGCAGTCGCCGCGGTTGGGCGTGAGCTCGACTTCGATCGCGACATCCGGCAGGCCCAGGTAGTCGGCCAGCGGAGTGCCGACCGGGGCATCGTCGGGCAGTTCCATCAATCCCGAGGCGTCGGCGTCGATGCCGAGCTCCTTCGCCGAACACAACATGCCCCGTGATTCCACGTCGCGCAGCTTCGCGGCCTTGATCGTCGTGCCGCCGGGCAGCACCGCGCCGACCGCCGCCAGCGGCGCAACCAACCCGGCGCGCGCATTCGGGGCGCCGCAGACGATCTGCACTTCGCCGTTGCCGGTATCGACCCGGCAGACCTTGAGCCTGTCGGCATTCGGATGCGGCTCGCAAGCCGCGATGCGGGCGACGATCACGCCGGCCAGCGCGCCGCCGATCGTTTCGACGCCGGCCACCTCCAGCCCGCTCAGGGTCAGGCGTTGCGCGAGCGCCTCGGCATCCGCCGGGATATCCACGCGTTCGCGCAGCCAGTTCAGCGAGAACTTCATCGTCGGCTCCTCATGAAAACTGCGCGAGGAAACGCACGTCGTTCTCGAAGAACGCACGCAGGTCTGTGACGCCATAACGCAGCATCGCCAGGCGCTCGACGCCCATTCCGAAAGCGAAGCCGGTGTAGCGTTCGGGATCGATGCCGCAATGCTTGAGCACGTTGGGATGCACCATCCCGCAACCCAGTACCTCCAGCCAGCGCGTGCCGCTTTCGGTTTCCCAGCGGATGTCGACCTCGGCGGACGGTTCGGTGAAAGGGAAGTAGCTCGGGCGAAAGCGCATCTCGAAGTCGCGCCCGAAGAAGGCGGCCACGAAGGCCTTGAGCGTGCCGACCAGGTCGCCCATCGTCGCCGTGTCGTCCACCAGCAAGCCCTCGACCTGGTGGAACATCGGCGAGTGCGTCTGGTCCGAATCGCTGCGATAGACCTTGCCTGGCGCGATGACGCGGATCGGTGGCTGTCGGCCCTGCATCGCCCGGATCTGCACCGGAGAGGTATGCGTGCGCAACAACCGGCCGTCGCCGAAATAGAAGGTATCGTGCATCGCCCGCGCGGGATGGTGCGCGGGGAAGTTCAGCGCCTCGAAGTTGTGCCAGTCGTCCTCGATCTCCGGTCCTTCCGCGACCGAGTAACCGAGCTGCGCGAAGATCGCCTCGATGCGTCGTCGCGTGCGGGTCAGGGGATGGATCGTGCCGCGTTCGCCATCGCGCCCGGGCTGGGTGACGTCGACGCCTTCAGATGCCAGCCGCAGCGCAAGTGCCGCACGCTCCAGCGCCTCGCGGCGCGCGCCCATCGCGGCGACCAGCTTTTCCTTGGCGGCATTCACCTCCGCGCCGCGCGCCTTGCGTTCGTCGGGAGGAAGTTTGCCGAGCGCCTTGAGTTCGGTCGTGATCGCGCCTTGCTTGCCGAGCCACGCGACACGCTGCGTTTCGAGCGCATCCAGCGTCGCGGCGGCGGTGATCGCGGCCAGCGCCTCATCGATGCGTTGCGTCAGTGTATCCATCGCGACCCTTCGCGCACAAAAGAAAAGCGGAGAGAAGGCAAGGCCCTCTCCCCGCTCGCTTGCATCATAGCTTCCGGCGCGTGGCGCCGGAATGCATCAAGCAGCCAGGCTGGCCTTGGCCTTTTCGGCGATCGCACCGAACGCGGCGATGTCGTGCACGGCCAGGTCGGCCAGCACCTTCCGGTCGATGGTGATGCCGGCCTTGTCGAGGCCCGCGATCAAGCGGCTATAGGACAGCCCGAACTGGCGCGCGGCGGCGTTGATGCGCACGATCCACAGTGCGCGGAACTGGCGCTTCTTCTGCTTGCGGCCGATATAGGCGTACTGCTGGGCCTTGGTGACGGCCTGCTTGGCGACGCGATAGACCTTGCGGCGGGCGTTGTAATAGCCCTTCGCGGCCTTGAGGGTTTTCTTGTGCCGGGCGCGCGCGGTGACGCCACGTTTGACTCGTGCCATGGTCGTCTCTCCTTACGCGTAGGGCAGCATGCGCGCGACACGCTTGGTGTCGGACTCATGCACGTGGTTGGGGGCACGCAGGCCGCGTTTGCGCTTGGTCGCCTTCTTGGTGAGGATGTGCGACTTGAACGCATGGCCGGCCTTGAACTTGCCGGTGGCGGTCTTGCGGAACCGCTTCGCGGCGGCCCGGTTGGTCTTGATCTTGGGCATGTCTGCAACTCCGTTTTCGTTTTCGTGACTGGCGCGGGCGGCAACCTTGGCGGTCGCGCTTTCCATCCATGCCCATGCCTGCTTGTTGTCGCGGCACCGGATGTATTCCGGGCCACGCTGGCCGTCCGCCGATCCGCGGCGGTCGGAACGCCCCTACTTCTTCTTGGGGCTGATCATCATCGTCATCTGCCGCCCTTCCATGCGCGGAAACTGGTCGACCACGCCGATCTCGGCGATGTCGGTCTGGATGCGGCGGGCCAGTTCGATCCCGAGTTCCTGGTGCCGCATTTCGCGGCCGCGGAACCGGATGTTGACCTTGACCTTGTCGCCTTCGTCCAGGAACCGCTGCATGTTGCGCAGCTTGATGTTGTAGTCGCCGACATCCGTGGTCGGGCGGAACTTCAGTTCCTTGATCTCGATCTGCTTGGACTTCTTGCGCGCCGCGCTGGCCTTCTTCTGCTGCTCGAACTTGAACTTGCCGAAGTCCATGATCCGGCAGACCGGAGGCTCGGCCGTGGGCTGGATCTCGACCAGATCCAGACCGACTTCCTCGGCCATCGCCAAGGCCTGGTCGCGTTCGAGGATCCCGACCTGCTCCCCATCGGCGCCAATCACGCGTACACGCGGAACGCGGATTTCGCTGTTGCGCCGATTGCTCTTGTTTTCGGTGACGATACCGTCTTCTCCTGCTCAAGTCCGCCAGCCATGCCTGGCGTGCACTCCGTCAGCGCGGACCGGATTCGGCATGCAGACGTTCGATGAAAGCTTGCAGCGGCATTCCGCCCAAGTCTTCGCCCGATCGTGTGCGCACGGAAACGGTGCCCTTCTCCTTCTCGCGGTCGCCGACCACGAGCAGCCAAGGCACCTTCTGCAACGTATGCTCGCGAATTTTATAGCCGATTTTCTCGTTGCGCAA
>JAJXWZ010000098.1 GCA_021781345.1 Pseudomonadota bacterium | reverse complement strand
GATGCCGCCATCGCCGATGCAGTATGCGCGTCGCTGGAACAAGCCGGCCACGTGGTCGACCACCTCGCCGACGGCAAGGCCGCGATCGCCGCGCTGCAGGAACACGCGTTCGCGCTGGTTGTGCTGGACCTCGGCCTGCCCGGCGAGGAAGGCGGCGAAGTACTGCGCCGCCTCCGCTCGGCGCACGACGGCGTGCCGGTTCTGGTCATCACCGCGCGCGAGGAGGTGGATCTGCGCGTACGTACGCTCGACCTGGGCGCCGACGATTACCTGATCAAGCCGTTCAGCCTGGCCGAATTCGACGCCCGCGTGCGCGCGCTGCTGCGCCGCCAGAGCAACCGCGGCGTGCCGATCCTGCGACTCGGCAGGCTGTCCATCGACCTCGCCGGACGCCGGGTCGTCCGGGACGGCCAGCCTCTGGAACTGACCGCGCGGGAATTCGCCCTGCTCGAGGTACTGGCGTCGCGCCAGAACCGTGTGACACCACGCGAACACGTGATCGACGCGTTGTGCAACTGGAACGAGGTCCTGAGCGACAACGGTCTCGACATCGCCGTCCACCGCTTGCGCAGAAAACTGGAAGGCAGTGGCGTCAACCTGCGTACCGTGCGCGGCCTGGGTTACCTGCTCGAGGCCGAAGATGGTCCGTAACCCCAGCCTTCGCAGCCGCCTGCTGCTGTTCGTCTCGGTGCCGCTGCTGGCGGTGCTGGTGTGCGGCGGCATCATCAATTACGTGATCGGCCTGCACTACGCCAACAAAGTGTACGACCGCTGGCTGCTGGACAGTGCCGAGGCGATCGGCGACCTCGTCAACAGCGACGCGGGCCGCAACGAGCTCAGCGACCAGGCCCGCATCCTGCTGCAGTTCTCGGTCAAGGAGCGCAACGAGTTCGCGGTACGCAGCCTGCGCTACGGCGTCCTTGCAGGCGACGACGACCTGCCGCAACCCAATCCGAAAAAACCCCCGGACAGCCCGGTCTTCACCGAATTCCTCGATCACGGCCAGCCGATGCGCATGGCCTCGGTGTTCCTCGCCAACAAGGCCGATCCCGGCGACGAGCTGGTGATCTCCACCGCGGAGACCATCAACAAGCGCCGCGCGCTGGCGCGCGAGCTACTGGTGTCAACGGCCCCCATCGAGCTGCTGCTGATTGGTGTCGCGATGACGCTGGTTTGGCTGGGCATCAATCGCGGTCTCAGCGCGCTCGATCCGCTCGCGCATGAAATCCGCATGCGCGACGCCGGCGACCTCTCGCCGCTGCGCACGATCGACGCCCCGCTGGAAGTCCAGCCGCTGGTCGCGACCATCGATGCGCTGCTCGGCCGGCTCGACCGCATGTTGAGGCAACAACAGCGATTCATCGCGGATGCGGCGCATCAATTGCGCACGCCGTTGGCCGGCTTGCGCCTGCAGGCCGAGCGCGCGTTGGCCGATCCGCGCCCCGAAACCGTGCGCGAGGCTCTGACACACGTCGAAAGATTGTCCGCAGGCACGGCCCGTGCGGCCGGGCAATTGCTTGCGCTGGCGCGCGCGCAGGCCCCGGACGAATCGCTGGGCGCGGCCGTTCCAATCGACCTGGCGGCACTGGTGCGTACGGAAGTCGCGGCGCGCGTGCCGGATGCACTGGCACGCGGCGCGGACCTCGGTTACGTCGGTCCCGAACGCGGCCAGACCGTGATCGGCGACGCAGTGCTGCTTCGCGAAATGCTCGGCAACCTCATCGACAACGCGCTGCGCTATGGCAACCGCGACAACGCGGTGATCACCGTCGAGTTGCGGACCGCCGAAGATTCCGGCTGCGTGTTGAGCGTGCAAGACAACGGCCCGGGAGTCGCGCCGGAACTGGTTCCGCGCCTGGGCGAACGCTTCTTCCGCGCCATGGGCAACGGCCACGAAGGCACCGGGCTCGGGCTGGCGATCGTACGGGAGATCGCCGAACGCCATGGCGCGGAGTTGTCGATCGCCAACCACGCCGACCCCCACGGGCTGCGCGTGGAAATCCGTTTCCCACCCCTTGCGACGAGTTGATTGCGATCATCCCTGATCGCTGCTTCGTCAATTCAAGGAACATCCGGGTCGACGGCCAGTCCACCGACACCAGAACAGCCTTCCATGGCTCGACTCTCCACGACAGCCGCTTCGACGGATAGAGAATTACCGATTGTCGCGGGTGTACACCATGCCGTCTTCCACGCGCACGGGAAACGCCGCGACCGGCTCGGTGGCGGGTGCCAGCGTCGCCGTGCCACTGCGCAGGTCGAAGCGCGCCCCGTGGCGCGGGCACTCGACCTCGAAACCATGCACTTCGCCGCCGGCAAGATCGCCGCCGTCGTGGGTGCAGACATCCTCGATCGCGTAAAGATCGCCATCGATGTTGTAGACGGCGATCGCGGTTTCGCCATCCCAGGCGACCTTGAATTCGCCCGGCAGCAATTCGTCCAGTGTGCAAACCTCGACCCAGACTTCAGGCATGCTCGCCACTCCGAGCATCCGTCGATCGGAGATCCTTGACCAACCACTCGAAGCGCAGGTCGTCTCGCTTGGGAATCCCGAAGCGGGGATCGCCGTACGGGAACGGCTTGTACTCGCCGGTGCGCCGGTATCCGCGCCGCTCGTACCAGGCGATCAGCTCGTCGCGCACGTCGATCACGGTCATGCGCATCGCGCGGCTGCGCCATTCCTCGCGCGCGACGCGCTCGGCTTCGGCCAGCAGCGCGCGGCCAGTGCCGTTGCCCTGCGCGCCGGGATGCACCGAGAACATGCCGAAATAGCCGTCCCCGGCGTGTTCGCCGGACAACCTCTCGACCACGCAACTCGCCAGCACGCGGCCGTCTCGCTCGGCCAGCAGGAGCCTGGCATCCGGATTCGCGATCAATTCCGCCACCTCGCGTGGATCGGTGCGCTGGCCGTCGAGCAAGTCCGCCTCGGTGGTCCAGCCCGCGCGGCTGGCATCGCCGCGGTAAGCGGATTGGGTCAATGCGACGATCGCATCGACGTCGGCTGGCACGGCCCGGCGGAACGTCAACGCCCGTTTGTCGGCCACCACTTGCATGGGTTCACTCCAGCAATTTGCGCACGCGTGCAATCGCCGCCACGAAGGCATCGATCTCGGCCTCGGTGTTCCAGAACGCCAGCGACGCGCGGCAAGTGGCGGGCACGCCGTAGAACTGCATCAGGGGATGCGCGCAATGGTGCCCGGAACGCACCGCCACGCCTTCCTGGTCGAGCAGGGTCGCCAAGTCGTGCGAGTGCACGCCGTCGATCAGGAACGAGATTACTGCGGCCTTGTCCGGCGCGGTACCGATGATGCGCAAGCCGGGAACCGCCCGCATGCGCGGCACCGCATAGTCGAGCAATTCGCGCTCGCGTGCAGCGATGTTGTCCATGCCGATGCCGCGCAGGTAATCGATCGCGGCGCCGAGCCCGGCAAAGCCCGCCGTGTTCGGCGTGCCGGCCTCGAACCTGCGTGGCGGGTCGGCGAACGTGCTGCCGTCGAAGGATACCGTGCGGATCATCTCGCCGCCGCCGAAGAACGGTGGCATCGATTCGAGCAATTCGCGCCTTGCCCACAACGCGCCGGTGCCGGTCGGGCCGCACATCTTGTGGCCGGTGACGCAATAGAAATCGCAACCGATCGCCTTGACGTCCAGCGGCAAATGCGGAGCGGCCTGCGAGCCGTCCACCAGCAACGGAATCCCGCGCTTGCGGCATTCGCGCGCCAGTGCCTGGACCGGGTTGATCGTACCCAGCACGTTGGATACGTGGACCACGCCCGCGAGCTTCACGTCCGGCGTCAACGCCTCGATGAACTTGTCGACGATCAATTCTCCGGATTCGGTGATCGGCGCGACCTTGAGGCGTGCGCCGGTCAGCTTGCACACCAGTTGCCACGGCACGATGTTGGCGTGGTGCTCCATCGTGGTCACCAGCACCGCATCACCGGACTTGAGACGTGGCAACAGGTAGCTGTAGGCAACCAGGTTGGTGGCCATGGTGGTGCCCGAGGTGAGCACGATCTCGTCGCGATGGTTCGCGCCCAGGAACGCGGCGAGCTTGTCGCGCGCACCTTCGTAGAGCCCGGTCGCCTCTTCGCCCAGTTGATGCACCGCGCGCGCGACGTTGGCGTTGTGCTCGCGATAGAAAGCATCGACTGCGTCGATCACGCGGCGCGGCTTCTGCGAGGTGTTGGCACTGTCGAGGTAGACCAGCGGCTTGCCATGCACCTGGCGGTCCAGTATCGGGAAATCCCGGCGCACCCTGGTCCAGTCGACCCGCGTGGAGACCGAATTTTCCGCCGCAGCGCTCATTCCGCAAGCTCCGGCAGTTGTTCGGCGAGCAGCGCCTCGCAGTGCTCGCGCAAAGCCGCGGGCTGGATGCCGTCCAGTGCCACAGCGCAGAACGCGCGGACCAGCATGTGGCGCGCCAAATCCAATGGCACGCCGCGCGAACGCAGGTAGAACAACATGCCTTCGTCAATCTGGCCGACCGTGGCGCCATGGTTGGCCTTGACCTCGTCGGCGTAGATTTCCAGCGCCGGCCGCGTGTCGATTTCGGCATCCGGCGAAAGCAGCAGGTTCTTGTTGTAGAAACTGCCATCGGCACCATCGGCGCCGGACTGAACCAGGATGCGACCGTGCACGACGCCGCGCGCACGCCCGCCGGCCACGCCACGCCAGATGGCGTCGCTCACCGAATCGCGTCCGCGGTGCGTCACCAGGACTTCCATGTCGACATGCCGGCGGCCATGCAAGGCGAACGCGCCGCGCTGGTCGAAGCGCGAACGCTCGCCCGCAAGATCCACCCGGAGCTCATGGCGTGCGAGCTTACCGCCGAGTTCCAGCTCATGCAGGTCCAGCGCCGCCTCGTCATGCAGTCGAACCTGGCAGCGCCGCAACAGCGTCGCATCCTCGCCCGCACGCTGGACGATGGTCCAGTCGAGTCGTGCACGCTCGTGCACGTTGACATCGCAAACCAGATTGGCGAGATGCCCGGTTCCGGCGTCGTCGACGTGATGTTCGACGATATCGAGTCGCGCGCCCTCGCCCAGTTCGATCAGGCTGCGCAAGTGCCAGGCGGTCGCGGCCCGCGCGGCCACGCCGGCATGCACGACGTGCAGGGGCACGCCCGCTCGAACGCCCCCTGCGACATCGACGAGCAGGCCATCCGCCGCGAGCGCCCTGTTGAGCAGCATGAAGCCGTCGTCGTCATCGCCGGCACGTCCCGCCAGCAAGAAACGCAGCGGCTCGGCATCGTCGCGCAGGGCGTCCGCCAGCGAACGCACGCGCACGCCTTGCGGCAATTCCTCGAAACTGGACAGATCCGCGCGAAACGCACCATTGACGAACACCGCACATGGCCCGTCGACGCCGGGCAGCAGCAACCGATCGATGTCGACACCACGGGTTGCCGCTTCGTCGTCGCGCGCGGCAAAACCGTGCCGGGCAAGCGCACGCAACGACGTGTATTTCCAGAGCTCGTTACGCTGATCGGGCAGGCCGTCCTCGGTGAATGCCCGCATGGCTTCATCGCGGGCAGCGTCGAGCCAGGCCAGGCCGCTGCCCGGAAGCCGCGCCTGCGCAGCGGCTTCGCGCATCGATTCCAGGAATGGGACGACCGCGGCCGTCACGCGTCGGCCTCCGCGGGCCTGCGCTCGCGTACCCAGGCGTAACCATGGGCCTCGAGCTCGCGGGCAAGTCGGGCATCGCCGCTTTCCACGATCGTTCCGTCGGCCAGCACGTGCACGAAATCGGGCACGATGTAATCCAGCAGGCGCTGGTAGTGGGTGATCACGAGAAACCCGCGGTCGGGCGAACGCAAGGCATTCACGCCCGCCGCAACCTGCTTCAGGGCGTCGATGTCGAGGCCGGAGTCGGTCTCGTCGAGGATCGCCAGGCGTGGTTCCAGCAGGGCCATCTGGAACACTTCGTTGCGCTTCTTCTCGCCACCCGAGAAGCCCTCGTTGACCGCGCGATTGAGCAGCTCGGGCGTCATACCCATGTCCTTGACCTTGGCGCGCACCAGCTTCAGGAACTCCACCGAGTCGAGCTCGGCCTCGCCACGCGCCTTGCGCTGGGCGTTCAACGCCGCACGCAGGAAGTAGGTGTTGTTGACGCCGGGAATCTCGACCGGGTACTGGAAGGCCAGGAACACGCCGGCCGCGGCACGGGCTTCCGGCTCCATCCCGAGCAGGTTGGCCCCGTCGAACGTGACCGTGCCTTCGGTGACCTCGTAACCCGGGCGCCCCGCCAGCACGTTGCCGAGCGTGGACTTGCCCGCGCCGTTCGGTCCCATGATCGCGTGTACTTCGCCGGCCTTCACTTGCAGCGAGAGTCCTTTCAGGATTTCCTTGCCGCCGATGCGGGCGTGCAGGTTTTCGATCTTGAGCATGATGGTCCCTTGCGCGCCGGCGTCAACCGATGGCGCCCTCCAGCGAAACTTCGAGCAGCTTCTTGGCTTCCACCGCGAACTCCATCGGCAGCTCGCGGAACACCTGCTTGCAGAAACCGTCCACGATCATCGACACGGCATCCTCCTCGCCGATGCCGCGCGAGCGGCAATAAAACAACTGGTCGTCGGAGATCTTCGACGTACTGGCCTCGTGCTCGACGATCGCGGTGGGGTTCTTGACTTCCACGTACGGGAAGGTGTGCGAACCGCATTGCTTGCCGATCAGGATGGAATCGCAGCGGGTGTGGTTGCGTGCATTCACGGCGTCCTTCCCGACCTTCACGAGGCCCCGGTAGCTGTTCTGGCTGCGGCCGGCGCTGATGCCCTTGGATACGATCTTCGACTTGGTATCGCGGCCGATGTGGACCATCTTGGTCCCGGTGTCGGCCTGCTGGTGGTGGTGGGTCAACGCGACCGAATGGAATTCGCCGACCGAACGGTCGCCGCGCAGCACGCAACTCGGGTATTTCCAGGTGATCGCCGAGCCGGTCTCGACCTGCGTCCAGCTGATGCGGGAGTCGTCGCCGCGGCATTCGCCGCGCTTGGTGACGAAGTTGTAGATGCCGCCCTTGCCATTCTCGTCGCCGGGATACCAGTTCTGGACCGTCGAATACTTGATGTTGGCGCGTTCGAGCGCGACCAGCTCGACCACCGCCGCGTGCAATTGGTTATCGTCGCGCATCGGCGCGGTGCAACCTTCCAGATACGACACCATCGAGCCTGCCTCGGCGATGATCAGGGTGCGCTCGAATTGTCCCGTGTGACCCGCGTTGATGCGGAAATACGTGGACAGTTCCATCGGGCAGCGCACGCCCTCAGGAATGAACACGAACGAGCCGTCCGAGAACACAGCCGAGTTCAGCGCCGCGAAGTAGTTGTCGCCCTGCGGCACCACGCTGCCGAGGTATTCCCGCACCAGGTCGCCGTGCTCGCGGATCGCCTCGCTCATCGAGCAGAAGATCACGCCGACCTTGGCGAGCTGATCGCGCGCGGTATTGGCGACGGATACCGAATCGAACACCGCATCGACGGCGACGCCGGCGAGCCTGGCGCGCTCGTGCAGCGGCACGCCCAGCTTGTCGTAGGCTTCCAGCAGCTTGGGATCGACCTCGTCCAGCGATTTCGGCCGGTTCTTCGGCGCCGAGTAGTAGCTGATCGCCTGGAAGTCGATCGGGGCGAGCTTCAGGTGGGCCCAGGCCGGCGGCGCCATCTTCAGCCAGCGCCGATAGGCCTGCAGGCGCCAATCTGTCATCCACTCGGGCTCTTCCTTCAACGCGGAGAGCGCATGGATGGTGTCTTCGTCGAGACCGGGCGGCAGGCTGAAGGCCTCGATGTCGGTGACAAAGCCCGCGTCGTAGCGACGCGACAACGCAGCCTGGAGTTCGTCGGGTTGGGTTGCCATCATGCGTTCCCTCATCCCGCCCGTGCGACGCGAACACCCGAACGCCGGCGTGACAGGTCGGCCAGGCTGATGCCACGCAAGGCATTGTCGATCGCCGCACCGATGCCCTGCCAGTCACGCGACACTTCGCAGAAGGATTGCCGCTGGCATCCTGCATGGCCCAGGCTGCATTCGGTCAGGCCGATCGGCCCATCCAGCGCCTCGACGATCTCCGCCAGCGAGATGTCCCCGGCCGAACGCGCCAAGCGGTAACCGCCGGCGGCCCCCCGGAACGAATCCACCAGTCCCGCCTGCGCGAGACGTTTCAGCAGCTTGCTGACCGTCGGCAGCTCCAGATGCGTGTCCTCGCCGATCTGCGCCGCCGGCAGCACCTCGCCCGGATGGCGCGCCAGGCAGGCCATCACCACGGAGGCGTAATCGGCAAGGCGGCTGACGCGGATCATGCGTTCGTTCGGGATCGAATAGGTACCAATATGGTACTGATTACGCCCCGGGTCCGCAACACGAGCGACGCTGCCCAAGGCAGGACGGGCGCCCGAGGCGCCCGTCTTCCCGCATGCGTCGATCGCCGGACTCAGGCGCCGGCGACGACGTGCACTTTTACGGGCGCCTTCACGTCGGCGTGCAGCGAGACCTCGACGTCGTAGTCACCGAGGTTGTGGATCGCGCCTTCCGGCATGATCACTTCGCTCTTTTCCAGTGCGAGGCCCTGCGCCGTGAATGCCTCGGCGATGTCACGCGGACCGACCGAACCGAACAGCTTGCCCTCGGGGCTGGCATTCGCGGTAATGGTGGCTTCGGCGTTCTCGAACTTGGCCGCACGCGCCTGGGCGTCGGCCAGCAACGTGTCGGCCTTGGCCTGGTATTCGGCACGCTTCGCCTCGAAGGCTTCGAGGTTGGCCTTGGTGGCCGGTACGGCCTTGCCCTGGGGCACCAGGTAATTGCGACCGTAGCCCGGCTTGACGCGAACCTTGTCGCCGAGCGCGCCGAGGTTCTTCACTTTTTCCAGCAGGATGACTTCCATGGGTTTCTCCGATTCGTTAGCGCCTCACACGAGACGCAGCCAGTGGACGGGTGTCCGAAGGAACAAACAACGAACGCCTCGTTCGAAGCGGCTGTTGTGAAGATTCAGGACGGAGCTCTCGGCCATGGATGCCGGCTTTGAAGCCCGTTCCGATGCCACCAGCCGTCGAGCCACGTCCAAGTGCCTCGACGGCATCGCATCAAACGAAGTGGTTGTCGCTGTACGGCAACAAGGCCAGGAAACGGGCACGCTGGACCGCCTGGGCCAACTGGCGCTGGTAGCGCGCCTTGGTTCCGGTGATGCGGCTGGGGACGATCTTGCCGGTTTCGGTGATGTACTGCTTCAGGGTGGCGAGGTCCTTGTAGTCGATGTGCTCGATGCCCTCGGCGCTGAAGCGGCAGAATTTGCGGCGGCGGAAGAACTTGGACATGTGGGTGTCTCCGATGCGTGCGGGATCAGTCGTCGTCGCGGTCGCCGCGATCGTCGCTGTCGTTTTCGTCGTCGCGGCGGCGCGACGGTTTGTCGTCCTTGTCCTTGGTCTTCATGATCATGGACGGTTCGGTTTCGACGCCGTGCCACTGCATGATCAGGTGGCGCAGGACCGCGTCGTTGAAGCGGAAGCCGGACT
This sequence comes from Pseudomonadota bacterium, assembly GCA_021781345.1. Taxonomy (GTDB): domain Bacteria; phylum Pseudomonadota; class Gammaproteobacteria; order Xanthomonadales; family Rhodanobacteraceae; genus 66-474. The sequence continues at coordinate 1,870 of JAJXWZ010000098.1, read as the reverse complement.
TCAATTCGTTGACCGCCTTGGGGCCGCACTCGATGTTCATCAGCGCGTAGTGGGCCTTGGCGAGATGCTGGATCGGATAGGCGAGCGGACGGCGGCCCCAATCCTCGACACGGTGGACCTTGCCGCCTTCGGCTTCCACCAGCGCCTTGTAGCGCTCGAGCATGCCGGGCACCTGCTCGCTCTGGTCCGGGTGGACCAGGAACACGACTTCATAGTGACGCATTGTGGTTTCCTCGTGGGTGTCGCCGCGGCGTCGCCGTGGCGGGGCAGCCTCCCGATCCGGAATCCGTCGGTGAGGCGAGGGCCCCCGCGCACCGTATGGCCGCGGAGAACCGGGAATTCTACGGGAAATCAGGGCGTTCGCGCAAGCAGCTTCAAGCCGCGTCACCGGCATCGGCGACGGTGAAGCTTTCACCGCAGCCGCAGGCGCCGGTCGCGTTGGGATTGTGGAACACGAAAGAGGCGTTCAGTCCGTCGCGCGCGAAGTCGATGCGGGTACCGTCCACGAACGGCAAGGCCTTGGCGTCCACCACCAGCCTGACGCCGTCGAGGTCGAAGGTCCGGTCCGCATCGGTCACCTCGCCGGCCAGGTCGACCGTGTAGCCGAACCCCGAGCAACCGGTGCGCTTGATACCGAAGCGCACGCCGGGGGCGCCCGGGTTCCGGCCAAGGAAGTCGCGCATGCGGGCGGAAGCGGCGGGTGTCAGTTCGATGGCCATGGTTTCTGTCGGTTTGCGTGGCTTGCTGGGTTATTATCGCGCGTTCGTCATTCCTCTACATGGTCCACTGCGGACCCGGTTTCAAGCCATGGCAACCTTGAGCGTCAAACAGGCCCTCGCGGGCGGCAAGCAGGACGATGCGATCGTCGAGGTGCGCGGCTGGGTGCGCACCCGCCGCGATTCCAAGGCCGGACTGTCCTTCGTCAACGTGTCGGACGGCTCCTGTTTCGCGCCCTTGCAGGTGGTCGCCCCGGCTTCCCTGGCGAATTACGCGAGCGAGGTGCAGAAGCTCTCCGCGGGCTGCGCGATCGTCGCGCGCGGAACGCTGGTGCCGTCGCAGGGCAAGGGCCAGGCGTTCGAATTGCAGGCCGAGTCCATCGCGGTGCCGGGCTTCGTGGACGACCCCGAAACCTATCCGATCCAGCCCAAGCAGCACTCCCCGGAGTTCCTGCGCGAAGTCGCGCACCTGCGCCCGCGCACAAACCTCTTCGGCGCGATCTCGCGGGTGCGCCACACCATGATGACCGCGATCCACCGGCACCTGACATCGGAAGGCTTCTACTGGGTCAACACCCCGATCATCACGACTTCCGATGCCGAGGGAGCCGGCGACATGTTCCGCGTCTCGACGCTGGACCTCGCCAACCTTCCGCGCGACGACAAGGGCGCGATCGACTTCAAGCAAGACTTCTTCGCACGCGAGGCGTTCCTGACCGTGTCGGGCCAGTTGAACGTCGAGGCTTATTGCCTCGCGCTGTCGAAGGTCTACACCTTCGGCCCGACCTTCCGCGCCGAGAACTCCAACACGCCGCGCCACCTCGCCGAGTTCTGGATGATCGAACCCGAGATCGCGTTCGCCGACCTCGCCGCCGATGCTGATTGCGCCGAGTCCTTCCTGAAGGCCATTTTCAGGGCCGTGCTCGAGGAACGCGCCGACGACATGGCGTTCTTCGCCGAGCGCGTCCAGCAGGATGCCATCACCCGCCTCGAAAAATTCATCGCCTCGCCCTTTGAACGTATCGACTACACCGATGCAATAGCGGCCTTGCGGAAATCCGGACAGAAATTCGAGTTCCCGGTCGAATGGGGCGTGGACCTGCAAACGGAGCACGAGCGCTGGCTGGCCGAAATCCACGTCGGTCGCCCGGTGG
>JAJXWZ010000096.1 GCA_021781345.1 Pseudomonadota bacterium | reverse complement strand
TCACCTTCAACTTCCAGGACATCCCGACGCGCTCGGTGCTGCAGCTGCTGGCCGACGTCTCCAACCTCAACATCGTCGCCTCCGACTCGGTCGGCGGCAGCGTGACCCTGCGCCTGGTCAACGTGCCCTGGGATCAGGCCCTGGCGGTGGTGCTGCGCGCCAAGAATCTCGACATGCGCAAGACCGGCAACGTGATCTGGGTCGCGCCGCAGACCGAGATCGCGCAATACGAGCAGAATCTCGCCAATGCGCGCATGCAGGCCGAGCAGGCGCAGCCGCTGGTCACCGACTACATTCCGATCAGCTACGGCAAGGCCGCCGACATCGCCAAGCTGCTGACCCAGAAGAGCCTGCAGAGCAACAGCGCAGGCGCGGGTGGCGCCACCGGCAACCGCGGCTTCCTGTCGGCTCGCGGCAGCGTGTCCTACGACGACCGCACCAACACCCTGCTGGTCAGCGACATCCCGGAGAAGATCCGCGAGATCCGTGCGCTGGTCGCCGTGCTGGACAAGCCGGTGCAGCAGGTGCTGATCGAGTCGCGCATCGTGATCGCCACCGACAGCTTCGCGCGCGATCTCGGCGCCAAGTTCGGCGTGACCGGCTTCCGGACCCAGCCCAGCGGCCAGATCCTGAGCACCGGCGCGACGATCGGTGACACCACCAGCCTGACCAACAGCATCGCCGCACAGCAGGCGGTGATCAACCAGAACAACCTCAATGCCGCCTACGCCGCGCAGCAGGGCACGGTCCCGGCGCAGCCGACGCTGCCGCCGGCGATCACCTTCCCGGGTGGCCTCAACGTCAATCTGCCGGCCACCCCGGCCGCGGGCAGCTTCGGCCTGGCGATCCTGGGCTCGAATTACCTGCTCGATCTCGAACTGTCGGCGATGCAGACCGAGGGGCGCGGCGAGGTGATCTCCAGCCCGCGCGTGATCACCGCCAACCAGCAGGAGGCCGTGATCAAGCAGGGCCAGGAGATCGGCTACGTCACCTTCCAGAACACCGGGGGCGGCGCGGGCGCCGGTACCGCGACCGTGCAGTTCAAGGACGCCGTGCTGCAGCTCAAGGTCACGCCGACCATCACCGCCGACAACCGCGTCTATCTGCAGATCAACGTCAAGAAGGACGCGCTGGCCGGCTTCGTCAACAATCCGGGCGGTGGCCAGGTGCCGCAGATCGATACCCGCGAGATCAACACCTCGGTGCTGGTCGACAATGGTCAGACCGTGGTCCTGGGCGGCATTTACGAGGTCAGCAAGCAGGAAAACCTGACCAAGGTTCCGGGTCTCGGTGACATTCCCGGCCTCGGCGTGCTGTTCCGCAACAAGCAGCGCACCAACACCAAGGCCGAACTGCTGATCTTCGTCACTCCGAAGATCCTCAGCGAAAACATGAAATAGACCGCTGCACCGTGGTGCGACCGGGGGCGGCTGCGGCCGCCCCCGGCGTTTCCGCGACTTGCGGACTGCGCCCGCGACCCGTCGTGCCGCCGCGGCGACGCTTGCGGCGACCGCGGCGGACACCGACTATGGCGCCCATGCCCGGCAGCTACGACCACGATTTCGGCTTTCTGATCAGCGATGTCGCGCGTCTGGTGCGCAAGCACTTCGATCGCCGCGCCGCCTGCCACGGGCTGACCCGGGTGCAGTGGCGTACATTGCGTCGGCTGTTCCGCAGCGAGGGCATCACCCAGGCGGCGCTGGCCGAGCAGTTGGAGATCGAGCCGATCGCGGTCGGCCGTGTTCTCGACCGCCTGCAGACCGCGGGCTTCATCGAGCGGCGCGCCGATCCCGCCGATCGCCGCGTCTGGCGCCTGCATCTGACCGCGCGCGCGCAAGAGGTCGCTGCCGACATGGAGCGCATCGGCTACGAGGCGCGGCGTGACATTGCCCAAGGCATACCCGCCAGCGAACTGGCAGCGATGATCGCGCTGCTCGAGCGGATCAAGGAGCGCCTGCAGCTGCTGGATCAGGACGATGACGATGACGACCCCGCCATGTCCTGATGCGACCTGCATGGGCGGGCGCCGGATGGCATCCGCTTGCGCCCGCTGACGCCACCGGGTGCCGGCCCCGGCCGTCATGCATCCGGTCCGACCCGAGCCTCGGTTGCGCGGAGCGCCGAGGTACGCCTGCACGGACTCAATGCCTGCCTGACGGCGTTCGCACGGCGCCCGCAGGATCTGCGCAAGGCCTGGCTGCTGGAATCGCGCCTGCCGGCGTTCAAGCCGCTGCTGGCCTGGTGCGTGCGTCAGCGCCTCGGTTACCGGGTGGTCGATGCCGACGAGCTGGTCCGCGTCAGCGGCAGCACGCATCACGAGGGCGTCTGCCTGGCGATGCGGCCGCTGTCCGAGCAGACGCTGGCGGCCGGCATCGGCCGGCTGTCGCCGGGCCCGGCACTGCTGACGGTACTCGAAGGCGTGGGCAATCCGCACAACCTCGGCGCGCTGTTGCGCAGCGGCGCGCACTTCGGCCTGGCCGGCGTGGTACTGGACGCGAATGATCCGCTGACGCTGTCGGGCGCCGCCGCGCGCGTTGCCGAGGGCGGCGCCGAGGCCGTGCCGTTGCTGCGTGCCCGAACGGGCGAAGACGTCGCGGTCGCATTGCGCGCCGCCGGCTTCGCCCTGGCGGCGACGCTGCCGCGTGCCGGCCAGTCGCTGTTCGACGCCACCTTGCCGGCACGCATCGCGCTGGTTTTCGGTGCCGAGGGCGGCGGCCTCAGTGCGGCGCTGGTCGCGGCGGCGGATCGGCGGCTGACCATCCCCGGCAGTGGCGCGGTCGAAAGTCTGAATATCGCGTCCAGCGCGGCCGTGTTCTTCGCCGAGTGGCGACGGCAGCATCCGCTGCCGCCCGCCTGAACGCGGCTATTTCTTCAGCAGATCGCGGATCTCGCTCAGCAGTACGACCTCTGCGGCGGGCGCGGCAGGCGCGGCTTCCTGTTTCTTGATCAGCCGGTTCATCAGCTTGATCACCAGAAAGATGGCAAACGCCACGATCACGAACTGGATGATGGTGTTGATGAAGCCTCCGATGCCGATCGCGACCTCGCCCTTGCCGTTGACCGCATCCTTGAGGACCCATTTCCAGGCCGAGAAATCCACGCCACCGACCAGCAGGCCGATGGGCGGCATGATGATCTGATCCACCAGTGCGGTGACGATCTTGCCGAAGGCGGCGCCGATGACCACGCCCACGGCCAGATCCATGACGTTGCCACGCAGGGCGAACTGCTTGAACTCGCCGAAAAGACTCATGGAGATAGCCCCTGTTGCGCCGCCCCGATGCGGCGCAGAGACTTTAACCCAGGCATGCACCGAAGCGGGTACTTGCCTCAGATCATGCTTCCCTCCAGCAGTGCGATGGCACCAAGGGTCGCGCGGAAGTGATCGCCCGGCTGCAGCGCGGCGACCCCGGCCGGCGTGCCGGTGAAGATCAGATCGCCCGGGGCCAGCGTCCACAGTCTCGACAGCTCGTGGATCGTTTCGGCAACGCTGAAGACCATCGCATCGATGTCGGTGCGCTGACGCAAGACGCCGTTGACCTCCAGGCTCAGTTCGATGTGCGCCGGATGGCCGATGGCGGTGACGGGATGCAGGGTGGATACCGGTGCCGAATGGTCGAAGGCCTTGGCCGAATCCCAGGGCATGCCGGCCTGCTTGGCCGCGGCCTGCAGGTCGCGGCGGGTCAGATCGAGGCCGACGCCGTAGCCGAACACATGGCCGAGCGCGTGTTCCACCGCGATATCGCGTCCACCCTTGGCCAGTGCCACCACCATCTCGACCTCGTGGTGCAGGTCGGTGGTGGCGGGCGGATAAGGCACGTCGGCGCCGTCGGTGACCACGGCGTCGGCAGGCTTGAGAAAGAACACCGGTTGCGCGCGATTCACGGCCATGCCCATTTCGCGGGCGTGATCGACGTAGTTGCGGCCGATGCAATAGATGCGATGTACCGGAAAGCGCGCGCTCCGGCCGGCGATCGGCAGGCTCGAAGGGGCAGGCAGTGCGAACAGATGGCTCATGATCGGGCAGCGCTCGTTGCGGACCGCGCGAGTTGCGGACCGCACGATGGTAGTACGCCGTGAGCGGTGAGCGGGAAGAGCAGGCTGTCATCCCGAGCGAAGCGAAGGATCTTTCCGCACGGACACGTCTCGGCACAGTCCGCCCGCGTGCCGGCGAGACAGACCCTTCGCACGCCCAGGGCGAGAAGCGTGAATCCGAGCCCCGAGCCCCGAGTCTGACAGCTGTCAGCAACGATGCCTGATCCCTGCCTCTCGGCAGGCTTGCAGGCTTGCCGTCACGCTATGGCAGACTGCTGCGGCGCCGTCATCGGGGAATGTTCGTGGACCAGACCGACCTGCTCAAGCAACTGCGCATCGGCAGGGAACAGCGCGACGAGGGGGCGGCGCGTCCGCGCTGGCCGTGGGTCGCAGCGGCCGTGATCGCGCTCGGCGTCGTGCTGGCCGGCGTCGCATGGGTGCTGCACGGCACGGGCGGGGTAGCCGTCGAGATCGCTACCGCCGAAGCGCCCGCGGCAGGCAGCGTCAGCGGTGCCGTGCTGCAGGCCACGGGCTACGTCACGGCGCGCCGGAAGGCTACGGTCTCGGCGCAGATCACCGGGCGCCTGACCGAGGTGCATATCGAGGAGGGCGAGCACGTTGCCCAGGGCCAGCTGCTGGCACGCTTGGACGACGCCCAGGCCAAGGCCGCGCTGGATCTGGCGCGCGCGCAGCTGGCCTCCGCGCAGGCGGCGGTCGGCCAGTCCCGCGCGCAGGACGTCTTGGCACGACAGACGCTGGTCCGGCAGCGCGAACTGGTGGCGCGCGGATTGACGCCAAGGCAGAGCTACGACCAGGCCCGGTCCGGGGCCGACGCAGCCGATGCCGCCCTGCTGGGCGCCGAGCGCCAGGTGCAGGTGGCCCGTGCCCAGCTCGACGAGGCCAGGGTCAACTTCGACTACACCTTCGTGCGCGCGCCCTTCGCCGGCGTGATCGTCGACAAGGCCGCTCAGGTGGGCGAAATCGTGTCACCCTTTTCGGCCGGCGGCGGCTTTACCCGCACCGGCGTCGCCACCATCGTCGACATGAACTCGCTCGAGGTCGATGTCGACGTCAACGAGGCCTACATCGCCCGCATCCGCCCCGACCAGCCCGCCGAGGCCGTGCTCGACGCCTATCCGGACTGGAAGATCCCCGCGCACGTGATCGCCATCGTGCCGACCGCCGACAAGAGCAAGGCCACGGTCAAGGTGCGCGTGGCACTGGAATCGAAGGATCCGCGCATCCTGCCGGACATGGGTGTGCGCGTGAGCTTTCTCGAGCAGGCGCCCAAGGCCGGATTCGCGTCGCCCAAGGGCGCGCTGGTGCCGGCGACCGCGCTGGTCCGGCGCGAGGGCAGTGCAGCGGTGTTCGTGGTCACGGGTGACCGCGCACGGCTGACGCCGGTGACGGCGGGTCCGAGTTACGGCGATCTGCGCCTGGTCACATCCGGGCTCGCGGTCGGCGCGCGCGTGGTCGCCAAGCCGCCGTCGGATCTGGCCGACGGCGCGCGCGTGAAGGCTGTCACGGCTCCCGAGTGAGCAGATCCCGATACGTTCCGCAACCGAGGACCACGCCATGACTGCACTGGTCGAAATCCGCAAGCTCAGCAAGACCTATGTGCGCGGCAAGCAGAAGGTGGAGGTGCTGCACGGCGTCGATCTCGACATCGCCGCCGGCGACTTCCTGGCGCTGATGGGGCCTTCGGGTTCGGGCAAGACGACCCTGCTCAACCTGATCGGCGGGCTCGACACGCCCAGTGCCGGAAGCATCACGGTCGGCGGCCAGCGCATCGACCAGCTCGGCTCCGGTGCACTGGCCCGCTGGCGGGCCAGCCACGTCGGTTTCGTGTTCCAGTTCTACAACCTGCTGCCGATGCTGAGCGCGCAGAAGAACGTCGAGCTGCCGCTGCTGTTGACGCGGCTGTCGGCGGCGCAGCGGCGCAAGAACGCCGCCATCGCGCTGCAACTGGTGGGACTGCAGGATCGCGCCACGCACAAACCGACCGAACTCTCCGGCGGTCAGCAGCAGCGCGTGGCGATCGCGCGCGCGTTCGTCTCCGATCCCGCCCTGCTGGTCTGCGATGAGCCGACCGGCGATCTCGACCGCCAGTCCGCCGAGGAGGTCCTGACCCTGCTGCGGCGGCTCAATCGCGAGCATGGCAAGACCATCGTCATGGTCACCCACGACCCCAAGGCGGCCGAGCACGCCACGCACACCCTGCATCTCGACAAGGGCGAGCTGGTGGAAACCGCGGCGATGGCGCACTGAGCGCGGGCGCGGCCCGGGAGAGACGACGATGAAATACCTGCATCTGGTCTGGGCCGCGCTGTTGCGGCGCAAGACGCGCACCGCGTTCACGCTGCTGTCGGTGCTGGCGGCGTTTCTGCTGTTCGGCATGCTCGACGCGGTACGCACCGCGTTCGACGCCGGCACCAATGCCGCCGGCGCGGACCGCATGATCGTCTCGTCGCGATTCTCGATCATCCAGCCGCTGCCCTACAGCCTGCTGAGCCAGATCGAGACCGTACCCGGGGTCAAGGCCGTCGCCTATGCCAACTGGTTCGGCGGCACCTACCAGGACCCGAAGAATTTCTTTCCCAATTTCGCGATCAGCCCCAACTACCTCGACCTGTATCCGGACATCGTGCTGCCGCCGGCCGAGCGCAAGGCCTTCGACGCCACCCGTACCGGCGCCGTGGTCGGCGCCACGCTGGCCAAGCGCTTCGGTTGGAAGATCGGCGACCGGATTCCGCTGATCGGATCGATCTTTCCCAAGCGTGACGGCGACAGCACGTGGACCTTCGATCTGGTGGGCATCTTCAAGGCGCGAGATGCCCGCGAGGCCGGGCTCGAACAGCAGATGCTGTTTCACTGGAAATACTTCGATGAGGCCAATGCCTACTACCGCAACCAGGTCGGCTGGTACATCGTCAAGGTGGCCGATCCGGCGCAGTCGGATCGCATCGCGCAGGCCATCGACCGGCTGTCGCAAAACTCCGACCACGAGACCCGGACCGAGACCGAGCAGGCCTTTCAGCTCGCCTTCGCCAAGCAGATCGGCGACATCGGCCTGATCGTCGGCGGCATCATGGCCGCGGTGTTCTTCACCTTGCTGCTGCTGACCGGCAACACCATGGCGCAGGCGGTGCGCGAACGCGTCCCCGAGCTCGCGGTGCTGAAGACGCTGGGATTCTCCAATCGCGTCGTGCTGCTGCTGGTGCTGGCCGAGTCGGTGCTTCTGGTCGCGCTGGGCGGGGTGCTGGGGCTGGGTCTGGCCGCGCTGCTGCTGCCGGCGGTCAACGCCGCGGCGGGCGGGCAGATCGTGCTGCCGCCGGTGGGCCTGGCCACGTGGACGCTGGGCATCGCGCTGATGCTGCTGATCGGCCTGGTGGTCGGTGCGCTGCCGGCGCTGCGCGGCATGCGTCTCAACATCGTCGATGCGCTTGCAGGGCGCTGAGGGGGACGTATGCGGTTACTCACCGGTGTGCTGACCGTCGTCGTGCTGGCCGTCGCGCTGGCGGCCTGGATCGCGCTGCCCTGGTTCGTGCTCTTGGCGGTTTTGACTCTGCTGGGTGTGGCGATGCTGCTGACGCGGCGCGGACGCCAGGCGCTGCAGGTGACGCGGGTCGGTGTGGCGACCCTGCCGCAGCGGCTGGGCTCGTCCTCGGTGATCCTGGTCGGCATCGCCGGCGTCGTCGGCGTGCTGGTCGCGCTGCTGGCGATGGCGGAGGGTTTCCAGACCACGCTCAGGGCCAGCGGCAGCAACGACACCGCGATCGTCCTGCGCGCGGGCTCCAACAACGAGCTGTCCTCCGGCATCGACCGCGCCGGCACCACGCTGATCGCGCAGGCGCCCGGCATCGCCAAGGACGCGCAGGGCCATCCGATCGCCTCGCCGGAGCTGGTGGTGATTGTCAATTTGCCCAAGAAGAGCACCGGTACCACGGCCAACGTGCAATTGCGCGGCGTCGGCCCCGAGGCCTGGGCCCTGTATCCGCGCCTCAGGATCATCGAGGGCCGACGGTTCACCCCGGGCCTGCGCGAGCTGGTGGTGGGCAAGGGCGCCGAGGCCCAATTCGCCGGACTCGGCATCGGCAGCAAGGTCCTGCTGGGGCGCCAGCCCTGGACCGTGGTCGGCGAGTTCGACGCCGGCGATGCGCACGATTCGGAACTCTGGGGCGACAGCGAGACCGTGGCCTCGGCCTATCGCCGCAACGGCTTCCAGTCGGTCAGCGTGCGCCTCGCCGGTCCCGCGGATTTCGCGCGTTTCAAGGCCGCGCTGCTCAGCAACCCGCAGCTCAAGGTCGATGTCGAGACCACGCGCAGCTATTACGCCAAGCAGTCGGCCGGACTGACCCGGGTGATCCGCGCGGTCGGCATCACCGTGGCGGTGATCATGGCGATCGGCGCCGTCTTCGGCGCGCTCAACACCATGTACGCCGCGGTCGCGGCGCGTGCCCGCGAGATCGCCACCTTGCGCGCGATCGGCTTCGGCGGCCTGCCGGTGGTCGTTTCGGTGCTGCTGGAAACCATGCTGCTGGCCCTGCTGGGCGGCCTGCTCGGCGGTGCGACCGCCTGGCTGATCTTCAACAACTACACCGTCTCGACGCTGGGTCAGAACTTCAGCCAGGTGGTGTTCCAGTTTCGCGTCACGCCGGCGCTGCTGATCGCCGGACTGAAGTGGGCGCTGGCGATCGGCTTCGTCGGCGGGCTGTTTCCGGCGTTGCGCGCCGCGCGCCTGCCGGTGACGACGGCACTACGGGAGTTGTAGATTCTTTGCGGGCAGGCGCAGCGCGCGTGCCCTGCGTCCGTTTCATGACGTCGGTTCCGCACGGTTGGCTTGAGGGCGGTACATCATCAATCCGTCGGAGGATTCCATGCATCCATCGCTGCACCTGCTGCTGGCCAATCTGATCCCGCTGTTGTGGTTGGTATGGCTCGCGTACTGGTGGTTGGGCGCTGGACCGTTGAAGGCGGTGGAGCGTCGCGAATCGCGTCTGCAACGTGCCAGTCATGACATCCCGATGGTGTTTGCCGCGTTGTTGTTCCTTCTGCCCGCCCGGCCACTCGGCGTACTGGCTGCGCCCTTCATCGCACGCAGTTGGGTCGGTTACAGCATCGGTTTGACTCTGGTCGTGCTGGGTCTTGGCTTCACCGCTCAAGCGCGCAGGCATCTGGGTGCCAACTGGAGCGCCATCGTCTCGCTCAAACACGATCACAGCTTGATTCGGAGCGGCCCTTATCGATATGTGCGCCATCCGATCTACACCGGCTTGTTGCTTGCCTTCGCCGGCAGCGCGTTGGCGCTGGGTCAGTGGCGAGGATTGCTTGCCATGCTGCTGGTCCTGGAGGCGCTGGTGGTCAAGCTACGACGCGAGGAATGCTTGATGCTGGAGCACTTCGGTGCCGCCTACGCGGACTATCGCCGAGCAAGTTGGGCGCTGCTGCCCGGGGTGTACTGACCGATTGGAATCAAGCGGTATTCCGGCGATCTGATCGAACATCGCGGCGTGGCCCCATGACCCTCTTCGCCAGCGCACTTGGGGAGACAAGGCGCACGAGACTCAGCGCCGCTGTCGCGCCAGGGTGATGAAGGCGACTCCGGCGAGGATCACCGCCATGCCGAGCCATTCGCGCGGCCCGGGATGCTCGCCGCCCAGCGCGACGCCGATCAGCACCGCCACCGGCGGGTTGACGTAGGCGTAACTGGTGGCGAGCGCAGGGCGCACGCGGCGCAGCAGGTAGATGTAGGCGCTGAAGCCGACGATGGAGCCGAACACGACCAGATAGGCGAACGCGCCCCAGGCGCGCGCGCCCGGCATGGCCGTGAAGCGTTCGCCGGCGAGCAGGGCCATCAGCGCCAGCGCCGCTCCGCCGGTGAGCATCTGCGCCGCGGTGCTCATGGCGCCCTGCGGCATCTCGCGGCGCCGGCTCCACACCGAGCCGAAGGCCCAAGCGCAGGCGGCGATCACCAGTGCCGCGGCACCGAGCGGCGCGGCGCGCAGGTCGCCACCGAAGTTCAGGATCAGCACGCCGGCCAGACCGACCAGCACGCCCAGCCATTCCGAGCGCCGGGGCCAGTCGCCGTAGAGCGCCGAGAACACCGCCGCGAACAGGGTCACGCTGGCCACGGCGACCGCGGCGATGCCGGAGGCGACACTCTGCTCGGCGTAGCAGACCAGGCCGTTGCCGAGGCCCAGCAGCAGTACGCCGGTGAGCGCAGCATTGCGCCACTGCGTACGGGTAGGAGCGGGTGCGCCACGCAGGCGCAGGAACGCGTACAGGCCGCCGCCGGCGATCAGGAAACGGATCGCCGCCAGCGCGAACGGCGGGAAGCCTTCCAGCGCGATGCGGATGGCGAAGTAGGTCGAGCCCCATACCAGGTACACCGCGGCCAGCGCGGCGAATACGGTCGGGCGGGATGCGGCCTCGGCGGTCGGCGCGGCGGTCATCGGGAGGTTCGCGGGGGATGGGTCGCGTAGCTTAGCGGCCTGGGCGGGCGCGCGACGGGCGCGCGACGGGCGGCGCGCTGGCCGTGGCCCGCTCGGCTTCGAGCACGACGCGTTTGCGCTCCAGGCCCCAGCGCCAGCCGCCGAGGCTGCCATCCTCGCGGATCACGCGATGGCAAGGCACGACCAACGCCAGCCGGTTGCTGCCGCAGGCGCTGCCGACCGCGCGCGCGGCCTTCGGCGCGCCGACCATGGCCGCCAGTGCGGCATAGCTGACCGTCGTGCCGCGCGGGATGCGCGTCAGTGCTTGCCACACGCGCCATTGAAACGCGGTGCCGGTGATGTCGACCGCTGGCGCGGGTGTTTCGCTGCCGGCGAGTTCGCCGGCGATGCGCAGCAGTGCCGGCGCCAGCCAGGCATCGCGGCCATCATCTTCACGGCTGAGCATGGCCCGCGGAAAGGCGGCACCCAGATCGGCGATCAAGGCCGTGTCGTCGTCGCCGATCTCGACCGCGCACAGGCCGCGCGCGGTCGCCGCCACCAGTACGCGGCCGTAGGGTGTTTCCAGCGTGGTATAGCGGATCGCGATGCCTGCCCCGCCCTGGCGCCAACGCGCCGGGCTCATGCCGAGCAGGGCATCGCTGCGCTCGTAGACGCGGCTGTCGGAGCCGAAGCCGGCATCGGCAACCGCGGCGCTGACCGAATCCGCCCGGGCCAGGCCGGCGCGCAGGCGCCGGAAACGCTGCGCCCGCGCATAGGCCGCGGGCGGCAGGCCGTAGCGCTGGCGGAAGGCGCGGGCGAGATGGGCGCGGCTCAGGCCGACGGTGGCGGCGAGGGTCGCCAGCGGTGGCGTCGGCTCCTCGGTTTCCAGGGCCCGACGCACGCGTTCCAGCGCGTCGTCGGGCAGGGCGGATGGGTTCGAAATGGGTGCGGGCATGGCGCCAGACT
>JAJXWZ010000187.1 GCA_021781345.1 Pseudomonadota bacterium | reverse complement strand
CGCGTCGTGCGGTCACGGCCGGACCGGCGCGATGCAGTGGCCCGTCAGTTGCGCGGGTCGAAGTTCTCGAAGGCCCGCTGGAACGATTCATAGGCCTTGCGCGCACCTGCATCGTCGGCGGTCGGCGTGCGGATGGACAATTCCACGATCTGGTCACCCGCGGCGGCGGCGCCCGGCATGCCGCGTCCCTTCAGCCGCAGCCTGCGCCCGGACTGGGAACCCGCGGGGATCTTCAGCTCCACCGTGCCAGCCAGGGTAGGCACCGGTACCGTGGCGCCCAGCGCGGCCTCCCAGGGTGCCACCGGCAGGCTGGTCAGGATGTCGCGACCGTCGAGGCGAAAACGCGGATCATCGCGGACCAGCACTTCCAGCAGCACGTCGCCCGCGCTCTGGCCGGCGCTTCCGGCATGACCCTGTCCGCTCAGCCGGATCACCTGCCCGCTCTGTATGCCCGGTGGAATCTTCACCTCGAGCACGCGCTCCTGCTGACCGTCGTGCAACGTCAGTCGTGTCTTGCCCCCGGCGAATGCGGTGGCGAGATCGATCTCGATCCGGGCGCGCAGGTCGCGCCCGCGCCGCGCGCGTGGTGTGCCGCCGCGCGCATTGCCGAACAGGCTTTCGAAGAAGTCGCTGAAACCGTCCCCGGCGAACTCGTCGCCCCGGGTTTCAGGCCGAGCCCAGCCTGGCGGCGGCCGGAAACGGTCGCCCGCGCTGTAGCCACCGGCGCGCAGTTGGTCGTACTGGGCGCGTTTGTCCGTGTCGCGCAGCACTTCGTAGGCCTCGTTGACCGCCTTGAAGCGCTCCTCGGCACCCACTTCTTTGCTGACGTCGGGATGGAATTTGCGCGCCAGCCTGCGGTAGGCGGACTTTATGTCGGCCTCGCTGGCATCGGGCTTCACGCCAAGCGTGTCGTAGTAATCCTTGAACTCCATGCGGCGACCTCGAACCAAGAAAGGCCTGCGACAACGCAGCGGTTGCCGCAGGCCATGGTGGCACGCGTCCGCTTATTCCGAAACGCTGATGCGGCGCGGCGTGGTTTCAGGACGCTTGGGTATGACGATTTCCAGCACACCGTGCTTACCCTGAGCGCTGATGTGGTCGGGATCGGCACTGTCGGGCAGTGCGAAGCGGCGATAGAACACGCCGTGCGAACGTTCGATACGGGTGTACTTGCCCTTCTCTTCCTTGCTCTCGGCGCTGCGCTCGCCCTTGATCGACAGAATGCCGCGATCCATGTGCACCTCGATGTGCTTGGGATCCACGCCCGGAATATCGGCCAGGATCACGAAGCGCTTGTCCTCCTCGCGGATGTCCACGCGCGGCATCCACTGGCTGGTGACGACGTTGGACTGGTCGCCCTCGTCGCTGCCGAAAAAGCGCTCGAAAACCTGCTTCATCTCGTCCTGCAGGCCGGTCTGGCCCGCCCAGGGGTTACGGGTAATGGTCATAAAGGCTCTCCTCGTCAATATGCGGCTGCACGCCGCCTGCTTCTGACGTAGGGCCGGCTTGCCGGCTTTCAAGCCGGGCGCGGGGCTGCCGCGGTTATCATGCGGCCGGATCATTCATTCCTTAACCCCCACAGGAGTCAGACGATGAGCATCCAGGTCGGCGACCGCATTCCCGAGGTCAATGTCAATATCGTGCGCGAAGGCAAAACCGAGACCGCGCCTGTCAGCAGCCTGTTCAAGAACCGCAAGGTGGTGCTGTTTGCCGTACCCGGCGCCTTCACGCCCACCTGCTCGCTGAAGCATCTGCCGTCCTATATCGACAGCGCGGCCGAATTCGCCAGGCGCGGTGTCGATCTGGTGTGTCTGTCGGTCAACGACGCCTTCGTGATGCAGGCCTGGGCCGCCGCCGAAAAGGCACCTCCGGGCATCGTCATGCTCGCCGACGGCAATGCCGCGTTCACCAAGGCGCTGGGGTTGGAACTGGACGCTACCGGCTTCGGCATGGGCCTGCGTGCGCAGCGTTTCGCGCTGTACGCCGAAGATGGCGTGGTCAAGGTACTCAAGGTCGAGGCGCCAGGCGAGTTCAAGATTTCCGGCGCTGAAACCATGCTGGCGGCGTTGGCGGGCTGACCCTGGGCAGGCGGGGTGCTGGCGGCCTGCTGCCAGCATCACCGCACCGGTGCCGCGCGCACGCTGCGGCGTGCCGGGCGCCGCACCAGCACAGCGGGTCAGGATTCGGCGGCCGGGCCTGGTGCGGGACTGGCCGCGGTATCCGCTGCCGCCTGATCCGGCTCGTCTTCCGGCGTCAGGGGAACCGCGCCGACCAGGCTCTCCTCCGCGGCGAGACGAATCAGCATCACGCCCTGGGTGTTGCGGCCCAGTTGCGAAACCTCCGCCACGCGCGTGCGCACTAGCGTGCCGCGATCCGAGATCAGCATCAGGCCCTGTTCGGGTTGGACCTGCACGACGGTGACCAGGGCGCCATTGCGCTCGGAGCACTGGATGGCGATGACGCCCTGTGTGCCGCGGCCCTTGCGCGGAAACTCGCTCAACGCGGTCCGCTTGCCATAGCCGCGCGCGGTAGCGGCAAGAATGTCGCCTTGCTCGGCAACGATCAGGCTCACCACCTGCTCACCCGCAGCCAGACGCATGCCGCGCACACCGGTCGCGGTCCGACCCATCGGCCGCACCTCTTCCTCGTCGAAACGCACCGCTTTGCCGTTGCTGGCAAACAGCATCACGTCGCGCTTGCCGTCGGTCAGCCGCACGTCGACCAGCGCGTCGCCATCGTCGAGATTGATGGCGATCTTGCCGCGCTGCAGGCGATACTCGAACTCGGCCAGCGGCGTCTTCTTGACGGTACCGTTCCGTGTCGCGAAAAACACATACTGACCGCTG
>JAJXWZ010000200.1 GCA_021781345.1 Pseudomonadota bacterium | reverse complement strand
GGCGGCGGCGCATTCCTTGACGGCACGCGCGTGCACGTCGCCGATACGGTCGGCTTGTCCGGTGCGGTGTTGTCGCTGGGCAACCTCAAGTCGCTGGCCCGGGATGGCGAGCGCTGGGGCAGGCTTGCAAGCCTGGTCGGCGAGCTCGATCGCGTGCGTGGTTACGGAGATTTCTGCCATTATCACTTGCTGGCGCGCGGAGCACTGGACATCGTGATCGAATCCGACGTCAACATACTGGACGTCGCGGCGTTGAGCGTCATCGTCGGCGAAGCCGGTGGATGCTTCACCGACCTCGAGGGCCGGCCTCCCAGCCTCGAAACCCGCAGCGTGCTGTCGTCGGTGCCGGGCCTGCATGCGGAGCTGTTGCGCAGGTTTTCCTGCGCATGCCCCGGCCACCCGGAGAGCTTGACAAAAGCGTGAAATGTGTCACGGTGGATGGTCTAGGGTTTCCGAGAGACAGGTTCAGCCAGCCAACGAGGAAAATCGACATGTCCGTGACCAAGGTCATCGAATTGAGTGCGTCTTCTTCCAAAGGGATCGAGGATGCAGTACGACATGGGCTCGAGAAGGCCAGCAAGACCGTCAAGAACATCAAGGGTGCATGGATCAACGACATCAAGGTCGCAACCGACAACGACGGCAACGTGAAGGAATGGCGGGTGAACATGCGCATCAACTTCGAAGTCGATTGAGGAGCGGCCAACGCCGAGTGCGGGCACCGCACCATGCGTGCCTCCGGATCACGGAGGACTTGCTGGGATATAGCGTTGACGGGAGCGTGTAGACGACGATGAGTGCTGTGACTTGGACGATCGGCTGCGTCGAGGACGATGTCGACCAGGCCCAATTGTTGCGCCTGTGGCTCGAGCACGCGGGTTATGGTTGCGCGGTGTTCCGGAGCGCGAACGAATTTCGCCGGCGCCTCGGCACCGAGGCGGTCGACTTGGTGCTGCTCGACCGCAGCCTGCCCGACGCCACGGGGCTGGACGTGCTGGGCTGGATACGGCAGTCGCCCAATGCTGGCTTGCCGGTCATCTTCCTGACCGCCAGTGGCAACGAATCCGACATCATCGAAGGCCTTGCCGCCGGGGCCGACGACTATGTGGTCAAGCCACCCAAGCAAGGAGAATTGCTGGCGCGCGTCGCGGCGGTGCTGCGGCGCCGAGGCGGTGACACGGACGGCAGCGAAACGCTGGAACTGCCACCCTACCGGATCGATTCGCAACGAAGGATCATCAGCGTCAATGGCGAACCGGTGGACCTGACCCAGCGGGAATACGAACTGGCCTGCTACCTGTTTCGCAGGCAGGGCCGCATCGTCAGCCGCGACGCGCTGCTGGAGAACGTCTGGAACCTCGCGGGCGATGTCAGCACCCGCACCGTTGACACCCATATCAGCCGCCTGCGCAAGAAGCTGGGCCTCTCAGGCGAGAACGGCTGGCGCCTTACGGCCGTGTACCAGCACGGGTATCGCGTCGAGCAGGGATGATGCACGGCGCCCGGGGCGCTAGACTTTGCAGCCCACCCTGGCCCGGACACTCGCTTGTCCCTGCATCCTGCAATCCTTGATTCCCTGCGGCGCCTGCACGCCGCCGCGCTCGCCAGTAGCGATCCCGAGCCGAACGCGATGACGGTCGCGACCGCGGAAGCCGGCGGTCGGGTGCATGCGCGGATCGTCCTGCTGAAGACGCTCGACGAGCGCGGGCTGACGTTCTTCACGCACTACGAAAGCGACAAGGGCGCGCAACTCGCCGCCAATCCGCTTATCGCGCTTTGCCTGCACTGGAAATGGCTGGATCCGCCAGCTCAGGTGCGCATCGAGGGCCATGCCGAGAAGCTGCCGGCCAGAGAATCGGATGCCTATTTCGCGACCCGCGAACGCCTGAGCCAGATCGGTGCCTGGGCTTCGTTGCAGTCGCGGACCTTGCCCGACCGCGCCGCCCTGCAGGCGCGCGTGCGCGAGTTCGAACGCAAGTTCGAGGGGCGCGAGGTGCCGCGTCCAGACGAATGGGGCGGTTACCTCGTCGTGCCCGAGATGGTCGAGTTCTGGTACGCCGGCGCGCATCGCTGGAATGAGCGCGAGCGCTGGGATCGGGTCGACGGCACGTGGCGCGGGCGAATGCTGTATCCGTGATGAGCGGACCGCGACGCATCGTCTGCCTGACCGAGGAACCGACCGAGGTGCTGTATGCACTCGGCGAACAGGACCGGATCGTGGGCATTTCCGGGTTCACCGTGCGCCCGCCGCGTGCGCGCCGGGAAAAGCCGAAAGTCTCGGCGTTCACCAGTGCCAGGATCGACCGGATCCTCGACCTGCGACCGGACCTCGCGATCGGATTTTCGGACATCCAGGCCGACATCGCGCGGGAACTGATCAAGGCCGGTGTCGAGGTGTGGATCAGCAACCACCGCTCGGTCGCGGGCATCCTCGCCTACGTGCGCAGGCTCGGGGCGCTGGCAGGCGCGGCGGACAAGGCGGAAGCCTACGCGCGTGGGCTCGAAGCACATGTCGAAAGGGTGCGCAAACAGGGCGCCGCGCTGCCGCGCCATCCGCGTGTGTACTTCGAGGAATGGGACGATCCGCCGATCACGGGCATCCGCTGGGTGGCGGAGTTGATCCGCATTGCGGGCGGCGAGGACGTGTTCCCGGAGCTGGCGGAAGCCCCGCTGGCGAAGCAGCGCATCCTTGCCGACCCGGCCGCGGTGGTCGTGCGCCAGCCCGACATCATCCTCGGTTCGTGGTGCGGCAAGAAATTCCAGCCGGCCACGGTGGCTGCGCGTCCCGGATGGGACGCGATCCCGGCGGTGCGCGACGGCGAGTTGCATGAAATCAAGTCGCCGATCA
>JAJXWZ010000241.1 GCA_021781345.1 Pseudomonadota bacterium | reverse complement strand
GACATCCATCTGCCGCAGGCGTCGTGGTGGCCGCCGGCGCCCGGCTGGTGGTCGCTCGCCGGCTTGCTGCTGCTGGTTGCCTGCGGCCTCGTGTGGTGGCTTCGACGTGCTGCACGCGGCGGCGCGTTGCGCGCGGCGTTGCGTGAGATCGATGCGCTGGAAGCCGAGTACGGGCGGAATGCCGACGACCTGTGCCTTGCGGACGGCGCATCGCGGCTGATGCGCCGGGTCGCGTTGCAGATCGAACCCCGGGTCGGCGCACAGACGGGAGCTGCCTGGGATGCCTTCGTGCAGCGTCACGCCCGCGATGCCGCGACGCTCGCGGTCCTCGACGGCCTCGCGGTTGCCCGCTTCCGGGCACATGCAGGCCTGGACGCACCGGCCCTGCTCGCGGCCTTGCGTTCGTGGTGCACGGATGCGCTGGGCGAACGCGCCAGGCGACGCGCGGGCAGTCGAGCGACCGTCGCGAAGGAAGCTTCCACATGAGCTTCGCGTGGCCATGGATGTTCCTGCTGCTGCCCTTGCCGTGGCTTGCGTGGAAGTTCCTGCCGCCGGCGACCCCAGGTGCCGCCTTGCGCCTGCCGCAGCCGGTTTCGCTCACGGCAGGCGACGGGCATGCGCAGCCGCGGCGCGGTCGTCTCGCGGTGGCCATTCTGGCCTGGACATTGCTCGTGTGCGCCGCCGCGCGCCCGCAGCAACTCGCGCCTCCGCAAGCCATCGCGCACAGTGGGCGTGCGCTGATGCTGGCGGTCGATTGCTCCGGCAGCATGGCGATCGAGGACATGCGCTTCGGCGACACGGTGGTCAGCCGCTTTGCCGCCGTGAAGGCGATCGCGCAGCGATTCATCAAGATGCGTTCAGGCGACGACGTCGGTCTGATTCTGTTCGGCACGCACGCCTATCTGCTGACGCCGATGACGTTCGACGTCGACGCGGTGGCCAAGCAGATGGAAGGCGCGGCTGTGGGGTTGGCGGGTCGCGAGACCGCGATCGGCGATGCGATCACGTTGGCCGTGAAACACCTCGACGCGCTGCCCGCCCGTGCGAGGGTGCTGGTGCTGCTGACCGACGGCGTCAACACGGCCGGCAGCGTGGCGCCGCTCGATGCGGCCAGGCTCGCGAAAGCGGCGGGCGTGCGCATCTACACGATAGGCGTGGGTTCCGACACTCAAGCCGTCAGCGCGTTCGGCATGCAACTGTCGGTGCCGGATAATCAACTGGACGCGAAGGCACTCACGCAGATCGCGGACGAAACCGGCGGTCGATTCTTCCGTGCGGCCGACGGCGAGGAACTCGCTGCAGCCTATCGCACCATCGATGCCCTCGAACCCTTGGCGACCGGGCACTCGCTGTTGCGCCCCGACCACGAATGGTATCCATGGCCGCTGGGGCTGGCGCTGTTGTTGGGATGCGCCTTGCTGCCATGGCGAATCCTGCTGGCGCGCGGGGCGCGGTTCGCATGAGTGCCGGGGATCTCCAGTTGCACTTCCTGCGGCCTTGGTGGTGGCTGGCCCTGGTGCCGCTGCTGCCGGCATTGCGGGCATTGGCCCGTGGTGGCGGCGGTCGCGCCGCGCTGGCAAGACTGGCGGACGCCGCGTTGCTTCCGCACCTGGTCCGGGACGCCGGTCGCCGCCGGCGGTTCGCGCTGTCGGTGTTCGCATGCGCCTGGGTGCTGACTGTGGCCGCGTTGTCGGGACCTGCGTGGCAGAAATTGCCGGTCCCGCTGTACGTGAACGGCGCGGCGCGCGTGGTGGCGTTGTCGCTGTCGGACGACATGCTCGCGCAGGACATGCAACCCGATCGAATGGCACGCGCGCGATTCGCGGTGCGTGACCTGCTGGACGCGGCCGGCGACGCGCGCACCGCGCTTGTCGCCTATGCGGGCGCAGCATTCACGGTCGCGCCGCTGACCGACGACAAGCGCACCGTGTTGAACTTGTTGTCGTCCCTGCGGCCGGACGTGATGCCGGTGCCGGGCAACGACGCCGCGGCTGGCATCGAGAAGAGCATGGCCGTGCTCAGGCAGTCGCACGTGAAGGGCGGGGAGATCGTGCTGGTGACCGACAGCGCGGACGATGCCGCGGTCGTCGCGGCCAGGGCTGCCCGGGCGCAAGGCATTCGCGTCGACGTGCTCGGCATCGGCACCAGCCAGGGCGCGCCGGTGCCGCGAGCCGACGGCGGGTTCGCGAGTGGCTCACAGGGCGTGCGGATGGCGCGTCGCGACGACGCGGCCTTGCGTGCGGTCGCGCGCGCAGGAGGCGGTCGCTACGTGGTGCTGGACGATGCGGGTGACATCGCGGCGCTCGGCAAGCCGGTGACGGCATCCGGACGTGCCAGCAGTGCCGAACGCGCGCAACTGTGGCGCGATGGGGGGATCTGGCTGCTGCCGGTGCTGCTGGCGCTGGCCGCATCGGCGTTCAGGCGCGGCTGGTTGCTGGTGCTGGCCTTGCTGGTGTTGCCCATCGGCATGCCCGTCGCCCATGCATCGACATGGGATTCCCTGTGGGCCGATCGCGACCAGCGCGCGCTGCAGGCGCTCGCGCGTGGAGATGCGGCGCTTGCGCGCAAACTGGCGACGACCCGGGGCATGCAGGGCGCGGCGGATTACCGGGCCGGCGACTATGCCGATGCGGCGAAGGCCTTTGCCCTCGGCGACGATGCGCGCTCGCGCTACGACCTCGGCAATGCATTGGCGAAGCAGGGTGAATATGCAAAGGCGATCGCGGCGTACCGGCAGGCCTTGAAGCGCGATCCCGGATTCGCGGATGCACGCGCGAACCTCGCCGCGGTCGAGGACTGGCTGAAGCGCCATCCGCCGCCGCCGCGCCGAGGCCGGCGCGGACGCGGCAAGA
>JAJXWZ010000143.1 GCA_021781345.1 Pseudomonadota bacterium | reverse complement strand
CGCCGCGTGGCAGCGGCCGCCGATGCGGCCGCTGTCGGTGCGCGCACGAATGCGCTACTCGCCCGGCATGGACAACCAGTTGCCCTCGCTGTCGATCGGCGGACCGGGCGGAATGCCTACTGGATGCGCTTCCGTCTTCAGCAATGCATCGAGGCGCCTCGGATCCAGCAATTGCCGCGACAGGCTGGCGCCCCATGCGCGATCCGCCGCATCGCCGTGGCGATGCGCGAGCGCCAACGCCACCTCGTGCACCTTCTGGTCCAGCAACGCGGCGACACCCGGCGTGGTGCGCGGATTGCGCGCAACTTGCGCCATCGTGACCAACGTGCGGTAGGCAATCCTGCGCGACAACGCGTCGGTGCTGTCCGGCAAGGTCGTCGCCATCAGTCGTTCGAGCACTTCCTGCACGCCCAGGGCGTGCGGGTCGGCCGCATGCTGGGCCTCCAGCCGGGCCAGGCGCGCGGGTGCCAGCAAGGCGCGCAGCGGAACCTGCGCGGCCACGTCGGCGGCGACCAGCGGATCGAACACCGTCCCGCCCGACCCGGTGAACAGCTCGATCGAGTACTGGCGGTTGTAACTGCCGTTGCGCGCCGCCGACAATAACGGCAGCAGGCGCTGCGGAACCTTCAGTGCATCCGGCGACAGGGTCGTGAGTACCGCATCCAGCGCCGCACGCTGCGCCTTGGCCGGCACGGGTTCGGCGGACTCGCGACCGCCACCGTTCACGGCATAGCTCAGGTTCACACCGCCGATCGCCTTGATCGCGGCCACCACCTGGTAGCGGTGCAACAGCCAGATCGGCACGAAACGCCGGCGCAGGTCGGCCACCGGTTCACCGGGCGCCAGCGCCGACAAGCCGAAATCATCGATCGCCACCTTGCGCACGCGCATCAGCCGCAGCAGTTCGGCGGTCGGGTCGGCGCCGTCGTCCCACAATGACGCATACGGCTGCGCCGTGTCGTCGGCACGCGCGTCCGCATCGGAGACGTAACGCAAACCGGAGGCGACGATGGCGCGAGCCGTCGCGTCCGCGTAGGCCTGCGGGTCCTGCCCGGGCGGCGGTTCGCCGTAAAGCCAGCGTACGGTGTCCATGTCCCAGGCACCGATACCCTTGGCGTAGGCGTGCGAAAGATCGACGTGGCCATCGACCAGGTCGATGCGTGGCGGTGGATAGTCCATCACCGACGCGCGATGCTGGCTGCTGGCGGCGAAATTGTGCGCAAAGCCCAATGCATGGCCGACCTCGTGCGCGCCGAGCTGGCGCAGGCGCGCCAGGGCCACCTGCACGGGATCGTTCGGCCCACCCTTGCCCACCTTGTCGGCGCCTTCCAGCCCTTCGAAGATCTGGATGTCCTGGCGCACCCGTAGCGAGCCGATCACGACCATGCCCTTGATGATCTCGCCAGTGCGCGGATCCACGATTTCCTGGCCGTACGACCAGCCGCGCGTGGCGCGGTCGACCCAGTTGACGACGTTGTACCGCACGTCCATCGGATCGACGTCGCGCGGCAGCACCTTGACCTGGAACGCATCGATGTAACCGGCCGCATCGAATGCCCTGGCCCACCAGCCGATACCCTGCATCAGGGCCTTGCGGATGGGTTCGGGCGCATGCCAGTCGACATAGAACACGATCGGCTTGCGCACGCGCGAACGCGCCGCGCCGGGATGGATCTTCTGCAGGCGGAAGCGGTTGGCGTAATCGCGCACGACGTCCTTGCCGAGCGGCTCGCCGAAATCCACCACCTGCGTCGAGAATCCGCCCACCCTCGGATCGAACGCGCGCGGCTGGAACCCTGGGCCCGGCAGGCGCACGAAACTGTGGTGCACGGTGAAGCTGACACGCTGCGGATCGGGTGCGATGTTGGCCACCTCGGCTCCGGGCGTCTTCGAGCTGAAGGTTTCGACGGCGTCGATTTCGAGGTTGTCCGGGAACAACTTCACCGAACCCGGATCGGCCGCGCTCAACCTGGGGTCGAGCTTGAAACCCTTGCCCGCGCCCTGGCCGCCGCCGACGCCGAAGGTATCGTTGCGCTGGTCGAGCGAATCGGCGATGCCGATCATGTCGCTGGTCAGGAAGCCGGAAATATCGACAATCATGCGCCCGTCCGGATAGGTCGCCGCGATGTTGCCCATCCACACTATCGGCGCGGTGAAATCCGGGCTGGCGCTGCTGCCGGTGACGGCACCGCGGAAACGCGGATTCTCGAACACCGCAGCCACCTTGTTGCCATATCGGCGAAACGCCAGTAGCTGGGTCTTGCCGACCCGGCCGCGATCGAGGAATGCCGGCGCCGAACCGAGGCCGGTGCGCAATGAAGTGGTGTACAGCAACTCAAGCGAAATCCCGTCGGCCCCGGCCGGCGGCAGCGTGACCAGGATGCGTCCACCCTGCCGGTCCACGTGTACCGGCAACAGGCCCTGCATCGCCACGGTGTGCCGCAGCACTTTCGCGACCGACGCGCCGGAAGGCTCGGCGTGCCCGGCAACCTTCGCAGCGCCCCGCGCCACCGGAGCGGTCGCGAGCAGCACGCCCAACAACGCGGATGCTAACACCGCCATACCTGCGCGATGGTTCATTGGATTCCCCTGCCGCTTGGTCGGAAGACCGGGCGATTAAGCATGATCGCTGATGCGAAAGCAAATGCGGAAGGTCACGGCGCTATCGGGCACGTCCGCACCCCGGGCGGACACTCTCGCCGCATGCCCATGGCGGATCGATGCCTGCTCGTGAATCGTGGCCCGCGGTTCCTGTCAGCTGGCAACGCCCTGTCGTGGCTTCGCCTTGCGTTGCCGCCAGAGCTTGGCGACGAAGTCCCAGGCCATCAGCACGGCGCCGATTGCGAACACGATGTCG
>JAJXWZ010000058.1 GCA_021781345.1 Pseudomonadota bacterium | reverse complement strand
GCGGGCGATCGCCTTGGGTGCTCGGCGACGACCTGACCGACGAGCACGCGTTCGCCAGTGCCAACGCAGCCGGCGGGGTCAGCGTGATCGTGGGCGCGCGCCGGCCCACCGACGCACGTTGCGCGCTGCCCGATCCGGCCGCGGTGCGCGACTGGCTGCACCGCCTGGCCGGCACCGACTCGCCATGAACCCTGAGGAGTGAAACGTTGACTGCCATGAACCGCAAACCCCGGTCGCAGGGCCACACCACACAGAGGCAGGGTCCCGCCGGGCCGACTGCCAAGGTGCCGCCGACACGCACCGGCCTCGACCTCGGCATCATCGGCAACGGCACCATCAACGCGCTGATCGACGCTCGCGGCCGGATCGTCTGGCATTGCGTGCCGGCGTTCGACGGCGACCCGGTGTTCTGCTCGCTGCTCCAACCCGAGCGGGACGGCGCGGGCTTCTTCGACGTCGCACTCGAGAACGAAACCGCCCGCGAGCAACATTACGTCGACAACAGCGCGGTGCTGGTCACCACGCTGACCGCGAAGGGTGGCGCCAAGGTCGAGATCACCGATTTCGCACCGCGCTACAAACTGCACGAGCGCACCTACCACCCGATGCAGATCCTCAGGCGCATCCGGCCACTGTCGGGTTCGCCGCGCGTGGCCCTGCGGCTGAAACCGCTGACCGGCTACGGCGCGCGTGTTCCGGGATCGACTTTCGGTTCCAACCACGTCCGCTACATGCTTGATCCGCTGGTGCTGCGCGCGACATCCGACGCGCAACTGCCAATGCTGCACGACGGGCTGCCGTTCCTGCTCGACCGCGACGTCCACGTGGTGCTGGGCACCGACGAGACCCTGCACGAATCGCCGCGCCGCCATTTTTCCGAGGCGCTCGACGCGACGCTGGCCTACTGGCACGAGTGGTCGCGCTACCTGTCGATCCCGGTCGAATGGCAGGACGTCGTGATCCGAGCCGCGATCACGCTGAAGCTTTGCCAGTACGAGGGCACCGGCGCGATCGTCGCGGCGATGACCACCTCGATCCCGGAAGCGCCCGACACCGTGCGCACATGGGATTACCGCTACTGCTGGCCGCGCGACGCCGCGCTCTCGGTGCGCGCGCTCAATTCGCTGAGTGCGACCCGCTCGATGGAGGAATACGTCCGCTACATCTCCAATCTCGCGGTCAAGGACGACCACATGGCACCGGTGTACGGCATCCACTTCCAGGACGAACTGCCCGAGCGCCACGAGGCCACGCTGGCAGGCTACCGCGGAATGGGACCGGTGCGGGTCGGCAACGAAGCGTGGAAGCAGCAGCAGAACGACATCTACGGCAGCGTGGTGCTGGCCGCGACGCAACTCTTCCGCGACCAGCGGCTGGTGAACCGTGGCGGCGAACTCGAGTTCCGGCGCCTCGAGCGCTGCGGCGAGGCCGCATGGAAGCTGCACGACAAGCCCGACGCCGGCTTGTGGGAACTGCGCGGACGCGAATCGGTGCACACCTACTCCGCGGTGATGTGCTGGGTCGCCTGCGATCGCCTCGCCAACATCGCCGGCTGGCTGGACCTGGGTGATCGCGCGGCATTCTGGCGCAAACGCGCCGAACGCATCCGCGCCAAGGTGCTCAGGCACGCCGTGCACCAGGATGGGCACTTCGTCGAATCGTTCGGCAGCGACGAACTCGACGCCAGCCTGCTGCTGCTGGCCCAGCTGCGCTTCATCGACGCCGACGACCCTCGTTACGTCAAGACGGTGGATGCGGTCGGCCAGCACCTGATGCGCGACGGGTTCCTGCTGCGCTACGCGCAACCGGACGACTTCGGCGCGCCGGACACCAGTTTCCTGGTCTGCAATTTCTGGTACGTCGAGGCGCTCGCCGCGATCGGCCGCCGCGAAGAAGCGCGCGAGTTCTTCGAGAAGCTGCTCGCTGTCCGCAACCCGCTGGGATTGCTGTCGGAAGACTACGACCCCAAGCGCGGGGAGCTGTGGGGCAACTTTCCGCAGACCTATTCGATGGTCGGCCTGATCAACGCCGCGCGCGGCCTTTCAGCGGCATGGGACGACGTGGTATGAGCCGCTTGGTGGTCGTATCGAACCGCGTCGCGCAACCGAAGGAAACGCGCGCGGGCGGCCTGGCCGCGGCGATGCTGGCGGCGCTGAAGGAACATGGCGGCCTGTGGTTCGGCTGGAGCGGCAAGCAGGTGCCGGATGCGCAGCGCACGCTGCACCAGAGTTTCGCCGGCGCGATCGAGTACGCGCTGCTGGACCTCACGCACGAGGAATACGAGGCCTACTACCTTGGATTCGCCAACCGCACGCTGTGGCCGCTGCTGCATTTCCAGCCCACCAAGATGCAGTACAGCCGCGCGCAGTACGCGGGCTACCGCGCGGCAAACCGGATGTTCGCGCAGCAACTCGCGCCGTTGCTGCGCGACAGCGACCGCATCTGGATCCACGATTACCACCTGATCCCGCTGGCGGCGGAGCTCCGGGCGCTCGGCATCGGCGCGCGCATCGGTTTCTTCCTGCACATCCCGCTGCCGCCACCGGAGTTGCTGGTCAACTTGCCATGCCACGCCGATTTGATGGCCACGCTGGGCGCATACGATCTCGTCGGCGTGCAGCACGCGGACGACGCGCGTGCACTGTTCCACTATTTCCTCGGCGTGCTCGGCAGCGAGCGCAGGGATGACGCCGTCGAACTCGATGGCCATCGCACCCGCATCCGCGCGTTCCCGATCAGCATCGACACTGCCGAGGTTGCCCGCCAGTCGCGGGCCGCCATCGAAAGTTCCACCAGCAAGCGCCTGCAGTCCAGCCTGCAGGGACGCAGGCTGGCGATCGGCGTCGATCGCCTCGACTATTCCAAGGGCCTGCC
>JAJXWZ010000250.1 GCA_021781345.1 Pseudomonadota bacterium | reverse complement strand
ACTTGCGCGAAAACCTCGCCGTGGACGGATTGGTGCTGCCTGCGGACGCACTGGACGAACTGGACGGTGTCGCCGGCGCGCCGGCGCGCTGATGGTTACGCAGGCTGCCGTCGATGAAGGGGCAGGCATGCTCAGAAGGTGCGGTACAGCGCGAGATAGTAGGAAAAGCGGTTCTCGGCGACGTCGGTGACGTTGCGCCCGCCCGAGAACAACACCTGCCACGGGCCTTCGATGGCGTAGCCTCCGCCGAGGTTGAAGCCGGTGGACTGCCGGCCGTCCACCGTCTGCGCCGTCTGGTGGAACAGTTCGCCGCCCAGGTACAGCGCCGGCGTAATCTGGCGTTGCACGAGCACGCCGCTGTACCACCAGTCGCGCTGCCCGGGGTCGTGCATGAACCAGCGTCCGCCACCACCGTAGACGGTCCACGGCCCCCAGTCCTTCTCCAGCCAGACGGGCAGGAAATAGCTGGCCTTGCGGCTGCCGAGCCCGCGCCGTGCGCTGCCCGTGGGCAATTCGGCGAGCGGGAAGGTGGCGACGTCGATGCCGTCGTCCTTCTGGTCGAGGAAGCGCCACTTGAAGCCGAGCTCGACGTCGCCCGGTCCGTACGCCGAGCCGCCCAGGCTGGGGTCGCTGTAAGCCATGGGCACGACGAGGTGGAAGAAGGTGTTGCTCAGGAAACTGTAGTTGACTTCCGCGCCGGGTGCGGCGGAAAGTTCGAGGCCACCGGCGCTGCGGCTGCCCGCCGAAAACAGATAGGCCTCGCCGGTGTGAATGGGAAACACGCCGGGATCGTCGGTCTGGAACGGCGGGTTGGCAAGGGCCGCGACCGCGACCATGCAGACGGCCGCCGTGGTGCCCAGAATGCCAAGCCGTCGCCTTGATGCGTTGAACTCCACAGGCAAGTCGATCGAGTAGTGGTTCGGTTCGAATTCGTTCCGTTCGCTTATGGTACGCCATGGTGGCGACCAGGCCCGGGCCGCGCTGCACTGCACCGATGGTCGCCGGCTGGTTGCGCGTGCCTTACATCTTCAACTGGAACCCCGCGTACCACGTGCGTCCGTAGGCCGGTTCCAGGCCGGTCATCCACACGCGGTCGTAGTACCTGCGGTCGGTAAGGTTGCTGACGCCGCCCAGCAGTTTCAGCCACGGATTGACCTGCCAGTCGGCCGCGAGGTCGGCGATGGTGTAGGCCGGGATCTTCGCCGGAATGAACGTGCCGCCACTGCCGAACGAAGCGTCGGAATCCTGCCAATACTGCGAGGCGGACGAGACCACGCTCAGGCCGACCTTGACGCGCTGGTCGATGCGCAAGTTGACGCCGGCCTTGGCCAGGTAGCGTGGCGCGTAGGCAGGGATCTTGCCGACTTGGCCCGGGATGACGCTGCGGGTGAAGCGCGCATTGAGCAGGCTGAGGTTCGCGAACGCGTCGAGGTGCTGGCCCTGGCTGGCCAGCGGGGTGCCGGCGAAGAAGTCGTAGTCGATCTCGCCCTCGAAGCCGCGGTTGCGGGTGTCGCCGCTGTTGATCTCGATGACGTCGATGGGGTTGATGTGCTGCGCCTCGATGCGGTTCTTGAAGTCGATCCAGAACACGCTGACGTCGTAGTACAGGCCGGTCACGGGCACGCCGTGCACGCCCGCTTCCCACGACACCGCCGTCTGCGGATTGGGCGCATTGCCGGGCACCACGTTGGCGAACGGCGAGGCCATGTCGAAATAGCGCAGCGGCCGCCAGCCCTTGGACACGTTGAGGTAAGTCTCGTTGCCGTGCCCGAAGTCGTTGCCGATGCCGAGACCGAACAGCGGCACCGTGCGGGTGTCGGACTCGTTGATCAGTGGGCGCGACAGGAACGGCGGGCGCACGGTCTCGCTGACCGCGACGCGTTCCTTCTCGAGGCGGATCGATGGCACGATGTGGATTTCGTGCGGAAGTCGGAAAACGTTCTCGGCAAATACCGAGTAGTAATCCGACTCGCGCCTCTGGTCGAGTCGCGGCACGCCATCGCGCGCGTGGCGGTCCACGTACAAATTGGAGAACGTCCATTGCCGCCATGGATCGTTGCCGTGGAACAGCACGGTGCCCGCGGTAAATGCATTG
This sequence comes from Pseudomonadota bacterium, assembly GCA_021781345.1. Taxonomy (GTDB): domain Bacteria; phylum Pseudomonadota; class Gammaproteobacteria; order Xanthomonadales; family Rhodanobacteraceae; genus 66-474. The sequence goes on along the minus strand of JAJXWZ010000250.1, from coordinate 786 downwards.
CCATGGCCCCACAGTTTGCGCACGCGCAGGTCCAGGCCCTGCGTGCGGTACTGCTCGTCCTGCAGCGTGGTGCTGGATGGCGGTGGTTGTGGTGGCAGCGCGCCGTTGGCGCCGCGGCTGTCCTGGGCCTGGTACACGGCCCAAAGCTTGCCGGTCAACAGCCAGCCGTCGCCCCACTCCTGCTGGTGCCCGAGCACGATCTGGTAGCGGCTGACCCAATCACGGTTCCACGGCGTCGGCGTGGCGCGCGGGTCGGCCTGCCACTGCGGATAGCTCAAGCGGCCCGGATCGCCGGAATCGGCATCGATCACGTGGACGTCCAGCCACGAATACTGTTTCGCATCGGGCCTGTACTCGACATACACGTCGGCCTGGCGCATTTGCGATTGCGCATTCGCACGGGTGCCGTCGCTGCGCACGTAACCGGCATCGGCGCGGTACGTCCATTTGCCGGCGCTGCCCTGGACGGCGTTGTAGGTCGAATACAGGCCGTTGCCGCCGACCACCTGTTCGGTACTGGCCGAAAACGGCGCACCCGGCCTGGGGCGCTTCGAGACGAGGTTCAGCACCGGCGCGGGTTCCGGCCCGTAGAGCAGGCTGGAGCCGCCGCGGATCAACTGGATCTCCGAGAGGCTTTGCGACAGCGGCATCGCATACAGAGTCGGGAACCCGATCCAGTCCGATTCCAGCGGAATGCCGTCCTGCATCACCAGCATGTATTCCGATTCCTGCGGGTTTCCGAGGCCGCGGTAACTCAGGTTGAACTGGGTCGGCGTCGGTTGCTGC
>JAJXWZ010000082.1 GCA_021781345.1 Pseudomonadota bacterium | reverse complement strand
GATGCGCAGGTTGATGTCCTTGGATACCAGCGCCACTGCGGCATCCGGGTGCTGTTCGCGCAAGTCCAGGATCGCGGCGAGGATGCGGTTGTCGGCCTTGCCCTGGCCATTGCCGGGGCGCGTCTGGAAATACAGCCGCCCGCTGGAACCGCCGCTGCGCAGCTTGACGCCGTCGGGTTGCGCCAGCGGGACGCCGTCGGCGATGCCGTGGCTGTTGTTGCGTTCGATCAGCTCGTCCAGGAAACGGCTGGCCTGGCGCGCGTTGCGCGCGACTTCGGAAACCCCCTGTTTCTTCTCGTCAAGCTCCTCCAGCACGGTCATCGGGATGAACACGTCGTGTTCCTCGAAGCGGAACAGCGCGGTCGGGTCGTGCAGCAGGACGTTGGTGTCCAGCGCGTAGATGCGCCGGGCGGCAGGCTTCGGCATGCGGTCTCCGGGATGGGCGGATGAGGAAGTCGGCGCGCGCCTGGCGCGCGTGGCGGAAGCGGATCGAACGGACTTGCTCACTTGGCGGGGATCGCGTCCAGCACCGCTTGTGCGTGGCCCGGCACCTTCACGCCGCGCCATTCCTGCGCCAGCCGGCCTTCCGGGTCGAGCAGGAAGGTGCTGCGGTCGATGCCGAGGTACTCGCGGCCGTAGAGCTTCTTCTTGCGGATCACGTCAAAGGCCTTGCACCAGGACTCGTCGGTATCGGCGACAAGCACGAACGGCAGTCCGAGCTTCTCCTTGAACCCGTTGTGCGAACGCGCGCTGTCGCGGGATACGCCCACGATCGCAGCACCGCGGCGTTTGAATTTCGTGTAGAGATCTCGGAAATCACCGGCTTCGCGGGCGCAGCCGGTGGTGTTGTCCTTCGGGTAGAAATACAGCACTACCCATTGGCCGCGCAGGTCGGCGAGCTTAAGCGCGTCGCCCGACTGGGTGGTGCCTGAGAGTTTGGGCGGCTTCGTGCCGATCTCGATCATGTGGGATACGCAGCCGTTGTGTCGTCAGTCATTGATGTCGGTGCCCGCCGCCCTACCGGGAGTCCCGTGGCGCCGGCGTTCGCCGATGCGCCAGCCTGTTGGTCCCGCCGTCGAGTCGTCGCGCATGGGCTGAAGCGCCGCGGTCAGGATGGCGAGGCCACATGGCTAGAACTTTACGGGGTCCATGATGGCATCGAGGTTGAGGCCGTCACACATTTCCATGAATTCGTCACGCAATTCCGCGATGCGGGTATCGGCCGGAATGCCGATGGTGATCTGGGCCTGGAACATCTCGGCGCCGGTCTGCATGGCCTGGTAGCGCATCGAGGACATCTGCTCGATGCTGATCGAACGGCGATTGAAGAAGTCGATCAGCTCGACCAGCACGCCGGGCTTGTCGGCGGCGACCACCTCGACCATGTACGGCAACAGGTGGCTTTGCTGGTCGCGCGACTGGGTGCGGTAGCTCAGGATGTGCAGGTTTTCGTCGCGGCCGATGCGACCGAGCGCGTTTTCCAGTTTGGCGATCGCGTCCCAGCCGCCGCGCGCCAGCATCAACACGGACACGTCCGCGCCGACCGTGGCCACGCGCGATTCGACGAGGTTGCAGCCGGCGTCGGCGATCCGGCGCGACAGCACGAGCAGGGGCGAATTCGCTGCAGGGGCAACCGCCTGGATCAGCAACTGGTGGTCGGCGGCAGGGCGGGCACTGGTGTGATGCAAGCGGGTGACGGTCTTGAGGTTCACCCCCGCAGCATAGTGGCGTCGTCCACGCGGCGCCATGCCGGCCGTCGCAACCCGATCCTTCGCCGCATGACCCGCGCGGTTGCCCCGGCTGCCGTATGATGCCGGGTTTGGATCATCTGGAGTCGGTCGTGGAGATTGTCGGCAGCGTGTGCGCCATCGCGACGCCGTTCGATGCGGACGGCGCGCTCGATTTGCTTGCGTTCGGCCGCCTGGTCGACCACCAGCTCGACGGCGGCACGCAGGGCATCGTGGTGGCGGGTTCCACCGGCGAAGCGCACATGCTCGACAGGCATGAATACGAACGCCTGCTCGCCTTCGCGATCGAGCGCGTCGCCGGGCGCGTGCCGCTGATCGCCGGCACCGGCAAAGCCGCGACTTCCGGCACCATCGCGTTGACGCGTCGCGCCAGGGCGCTGGGCGCGGACGCCGCGCTGGTGGTCACTCCTTACTACGTGCGTCCGACCCAGGACGGCTTGCGTCGGCATTTCACCGAGGTTGCGGGGCGTTGCGACATCCCGGTCGTGATGTACAACGTGCCATCGCGCACCGGTTGCGACATGCTGCCGGAGACGGTCGCCGACCTGCGCGACAGCGCCGGCATCGTCGGCATCAAGGAGGCCGTGGGTACGCCGGAACGCATCGCCGTGATCGCGCAACTTCAGCGGCCGGGATTTGTCTATCTGTCCGGTGACGACGGTAGTTCGGCCGAGGCGATGCTGGCCGGAGCGGGAGGCGTGGTATCCGTGGTGAACAATCTGATACCCGGACTGTTCCGGTCCATGTGCGACGCGGCGCGCGGCGGGGACCGCGAAGGCGCATCGCGACAAATGGCCCGCATCGAACCCCTGCTGGAGGCGCTGGACTGTGCGCCGAATCCGATCCCCGTGAAGGCTGGTCTGGCCGAGCTGGGTCTGTGCGGAGCGGGTTTGCGCCTGCCCCTGCTCGAATTGTCGCCCGGGCCGGCGCGTGACCGCCTGCGCGAAAGCTTGCTTCCCCTTGCTGGCGTCACCACGCCATGATCATGCACAATGCGCCCATGAAAAAAATCATTCTCGCGTCTCTTCTGCTGGCTCCGATCGCGCTGACGGGCTGCCAGACCCTCAGAGCCCACAACCCGTTCCGGCACAAAGAGCCGGCCTACAAGACTGCACAGCAGGAGCGTCCGCTCGAAGTGC
>JAJXWZ010000196.1 GCA_021781345.1 Pseudomonadota bacterium | reverse complement strand
CATGCCGGCGTGCGCGTCCACCAGCACGTGCCACGGCGCCGCATGCTCTGCCTCGTACTCGCGCACGTAGGGACGGCCGGTGCGCGCGAGCAGCGACCAGTGCATCGCCCGCATGTCGTCGCCCGCCTGGTAGACGCGGCTTTGCGCGTAGTCGAGCCCGCGGCCGCGCAGCGCCGAGGGCGCTTCGCCGGAATCGTGCCGGCGCGCCGGCCGCGCAGCGCCGGGAGCCGGCAGACTCCCGGCCAGCGCCCGCGAGATCTCTTCCCGGTCGGCACGCTCGAGCAGGCTGGCGACCGCGTCGCGCCGACCGGCCTGCAGACGGCGCCAGGCGCGCGCCACGGCACGCAGCCGCTCGGCTTGGACAGGCGCGGCCATCTCGAAGTTCAGTCGGACATGCCGGGTGCGAGAAGCGGCGGGCTTTCTCAAGCCCCCCGCAATCCGGGGCCGGCGCCGCCGGCCCATGCCGGCGAGACCTCGAGCAGGCGCCGCACCAGGGCATCGGCGTCGATTGCGCGCAGCTCCGCTTCCAGGTTCAGCACGATACGGTGGCGCAGCACGTCGGGGGCGAGCTCGACGATGTCGTCCGGGATCACGTAGTCGCGCCCGCGCAGGTAGGCCAGGGCCTGCGCCGAATGCGCCAGCGCCAGCATCGCGCGCGGCGACGCGCCGGCGTCGACCAGGCCTTCCAGGGCCGGGTCGTGCAGTTGCGGCGCGCGGGTGCAGCGCACCAGCTCGACGATGGCGGCGCGCAAGGCCTCAGCCAGGTACACCCGCCGCACCTCCTCACGCGCCTGCAGCACCACGGCGGCATCGATGCGAGTGTGGGTTGCGGCGTCGGCCCGGTCGCCGCCACCTTCGCCGGCGGCCAGGTCCATGTCGAGGATGCTGCGCTCCTGCTCGGCGCTCGGGTAGTCGATCAGCACGTGCAGCAGGAAGCGGTCGAGCTGCGCCTCGGGCAGCGGATAGGTTCCCGACTGCTCCAGCGGGTTCTGCGTGGCCATGACCAGGAACATCGGCGGCAGCGGGTAGGTGGTGCCGCCCACCGTGACCTGGCGCTCCTGCATGGCCTCGAGCAACGCCGACTGTACCTTTGCCGGGGCGCGGTTGATCTCATCGGCCAGCACGATGTCGTGGAACAGCGGGCCCGCGACAAAGCGGCTGCACCCCTCGGCCGGCAGGAAGATGTCACCTCCGGTGATGTCGCCGGGAAGCAGGTCCGGGGTGAACTGCACGCGCTGGAAACTGGCGTGCACGGCGCGTGCCAAGGCTTTCACCGCGGTGGTCTTGGCCAGCCCCGGCAGTCCTTCGACCAGCAGGTGCCCGCCGGTCAGCAGCGCCACCACCATGCGGTCGAGCAGCGCCTGCTGGCCGACAATGCGCTGCGCCAGCACGGCGCGCAGCTCGACCACCGCGGCCTGCCGCGACGGGGCCGCGGCCGCAGGCGGCGTCGTTTTGAGTAGGGGATGGGCGGACATGCTCGGCAGGCGGAATATCACATATTCGCATGCACTTATTTCGAGCGTCAACCAGAGCTTGCCCCGTTGCGCGACACGCCTCGCCGTTCAGGGCGTGGAAGGATAGAATCGCTGTGCATTTGAACAGTCTATGTTCGGTGGACGCTTGAGCCCATCACTGCAATTCGATCCTGCATCGAGGTGCCGCCATGGTCCGCCCCTGCTTCGCCCGGATTGATCCTCGTCTCTCGCCAGTCGTCGAGTCGATCTGCGTCAGCGAATCGGATCCTGGCGCCATGGGCTCGATCGTCTTGCCGGTCGTGTCGCCGATCCTGTGCTTTCATTGGTGTCAGGCGCCGTTGCTGGGACTCTGCGATCCGACCCCCGAGGCACAGGTGGCATGGTCAGACCCGGGCCGATTGCGCATCACCGGAGTGCAGACGCGCGCGGCTCGATTGCGCCCGCATGGAGCGGTGGGCGTCGTCATGGTGCGGCTGAGACCCGAATCCGCGCATCGCATCGCAGGTATCGCGATGCGTGAGTTGTTCGGCAGCTCCGCAGCGCTCTCCGACCTGTTCCCGTCATCGGCCGTCTCGCAGCTCGATGAAATGCTGCTGGAGGCGGCCGATCCCATGCAGCGCATCGCTACTGTCCAGAGCTTCCTGCTTTCCCGGCTCTCGGAGCGCGACGACGACGCCCTGGTCGGTTACGCCGTAGGGCTGCTGCGTGCCCAGCCGAACCTGTCGATTCGCGACCTGGCCAAGCGACTGGAGGTCAGCGAGCGGCATCTGAGTCGTGTTTTTCGAGGGGCGATGGGAGCGTCCCCCAAACAATTCGCGTGCGTTGCTCGCCTCGCCAAGGTGATCGCGGCCGCACGCCGTGCGACGATGCCCTGGGCCGAGATCGCACTTGAGTGTGGATATGCCGATCAGTCCCACATGGTCCATGAGTTCCATGCCATGGTGGGGGTTTCGCCCGCAACGCTGTTCGGCACGACGTCGCTTCGCTCTCGTCGAATCCCGACGGAGACGCCGTCTGAGTCCGATTTTTACAATACCTTCCTCTCCGAGCTGCTTACTCTGGCATGACGAGGCGCGGCCCGTTCGTTGGCCGAGCCTTCACCTCACGGAGGGAATCATGCTGCCAGGTGTATCCATGAAGGTCCTGCAACGCTCGGATGGTCCGCTTCCTGGCTTTGAAACGATCATCATCGAGTTGCAGATCGACGCTGGAACCGTGGTCGGACGTCACGCCCATCCCGGCATTGAATCCACGTACGTCGTCGAAGGCACAGCGGAGCTTCTGGTCGACGGGCAGCCGGCTCGCGCGCTGCAGCCGGGCGATGCGTTTCAGATTCCGCCGAACCTGCCTCACAGCGTACGCATCGGCCCGGGCAGGGCGAAAGCCTGCTCGACCCTGATCGTCGACAAGGAAAAGCCACTC
>JAJXWZ010000048.1 GCA_021781345.1 Pseudomonadota bacterium | reverse complement strand
GCCGCAGCCGTATGATCTTTTCCAGGAAGTCGAGCCCGTTCATGTTGGGCATCTCGACATCGAGGGTGATCACATCCGGATTGAGTTCCTTGATCGCGCTGCGCGCCTCGTAGGGATCGCCCGCCTCGCCGACCACCTCGATCTCCGGGTCGCGCCGGAGCGAGGCGGAAATCACGCCGCGCATCGTCGCCGAATCATCCACGATCAGAACGCGAACCGTCATCCTCTCATCTCCCGGGCACCGGCAAGCCGGTATGTGGTGATGCCATCGTTGCCGAGAGCGCGTTCGGCCGGGCCGCTCACGCGCTCGGAATGGCCGATATAGAGCGCCCCGCCCTCCTCGAGCAGCGGCACCATTCGGGCCCATACCTGTTTTTGCGTTTCGTCGTCGAAATAGATCACCACGTTGCGGCAGAAGATCGCGTTGAAGCGGCCGCGCATCGGCCAGGTGCCGATGAGGTTCAGGGGCCGGAACGCGACGAGCGACCGCGCGGCCTCGGCAATGCGGAACTTGGGCGAATTGTTGTTCGCCGGCTCGAACCAGCGCTCGCGCAATTCGGGCGGCACCGCGGCGATCTCGCTCGCCTCATAGAGGCCGGCCCGGCCGGTCGCCAGCATTGTGCGGTCGATATCGGTGGCCAGGATCCTGATGTCGAACCGCGGCGCCTCCGGCAGCAGGGCCAGCACGGTCAGCGCGATCGAATAGGGCTCCTGCCCGCTCGAACAGGCCGCCGACCACAGCCGCACGCGGCCACCGCTGCGCGCATGGGCCATCAGCGGCGGCAGGATCCGGCTGCGCAGATGCTCGAAATGATGGGGCTCGCGGAAGAACCGCGTCACGTTGGTGGTCAGCGCGCCCAGCATTTCCTGCCGCTCGGCGCCGCCCTGCTGGCTCTCCACCAGTTCGCAATATTCCGCGAAACTGCCGAGGCCGAGCGTGCGCAGGCGTTTCGCCAGCCGGGAATAGACGAGCGTTGCCTTCGATTCGGGCAGCGCGATGCCGGCCTCCTCGCGCATGATCCGGGCGATGGTGCGGAAATCCTCGCGCGTGAGCACGTATTCCGCCCCGTCGATGAGGCCGTCTCCCTCCCGTCGCGGTCGGGGGCGCAGATTCATGCGGCTTCCCGCTCCACCGCCGGCAGCACATGATCGAGCGAGATCAGGCTGATCATCCGCCCGTCCACCGGCATCAGCCCGCGCACGAAGCTCTTGACGACGTCGGAGGCAATGTCCGGCGTCGGCTGGATCGCGTTGTCGTTCATCGTCAGGATGTCGGACACGGCATCGACGAGCAGGCCGACCATCTGGCGATTGATCTGCACGACGATGATCACGTGCCGGGCCGACGGCTCCGAGCGCGGCAATCCGAGCCGGACCGCGAAATCGACGATCGGCAGCACCGCGCCGCGCAGGTTGATCACCCCGCAGATATAGCCCGGCGCCTGCGGCAGCACGGTCGCCGCGGTCCAGCCGCGGATCTCGCGCACGGCCATGATGTCGACACAGAATTCCTGGACGCCGACACGGAAGGCAATCAGTTCGCGGGCTCCCGACCCGCCGGTCATGACATCATTCATCGCTCAACTCGCTGGCATGAGGGTCGGCTCGACGCGACATGCGTCGGCCCGCAGATTGTCGCTCCTCGTCACGGAGACGATGGCATCGACGTCGAGAATCAGGGCGACGCGGCCATCGCCCATCACGGTCGCCGCCGCGATGCCGGGAACCGCCTGGTAGTTCGCCTCCAGGCTCTTGATGACGACCTGGCGCTGGCCCTGGATTCCATCGACCACGAGAACGGCGCGCACGCCCCCCTCGCCCTCGACCAGCAGCGCCACGCTCTTCTCCGGTTCGGCCGGCACCGGGCGATAGCCCAGCGCGGCGCCGACATCGACGAGCGGAATATAGCCACCCCGCATCCCGATCACCCGGACATCGACCCCGAGCATGTGCACCTGCTCGGCGCGGGGCTGCAGCGTCTCGACGATCGCGCTGAGCGGAACGATCAGCGTATGGCCATCGACGCTGACCACCATGCCATCCAGCACCGCCAGCGTGAGCGGCAGGCTGAGCGTGAAGGTCGAGCCCTGGCCCGGCCGCGAGGCGATCGAAATGCGCCCGCCCAGCGCCTGCACCGAGCGCCGCACCACGTCCATGCCGACGCCGCGCCCGGAAATGTCGGAAATCTCGCTCGCCGTCGAAAATCCCGGCATGAAGATCAGGTTGTCGGTTTCCTCGTCGGTCAGCTGCGCGTCGGGCGAAATCAGCCCGTTCTCGATCGCCTTGGCCCGCACCCGCTCGCGGTTGATGCCCGCGCCGTCATCCTCGACCTCGATGACGATCCGGCCGGAGCGATGCAGCGCCGTGAGCTTCACCACGCCTTCGGCCGGCTTCCCGGCGGCAAGCCGCGCTTCGGTCGATTCCAGGCCGTGGTCGATCGCATTGCGGATCATGTGGGTGAGCGGGTCGATGATCCGCTCGATCACCGTCTTGTCGACCTCGGTCCCCTCGCCGTCGGTCAGCAGGCGCACCTGCTTGCCGGTCATCGCCGCGACTTCCCGCACGAGGCGCGGCATGCGCTGGAACACCGAGCGCACCGGCTGGGCGCGGATCGCCATCACGCTGTCCTGGATTTCGCGCGTGAGCTGCTCCAGCTCGTCGAGCGCCGTCACCACGGCCGAGGCGCGGGCCAGCCCGGCCTCGAACACCCGCTGCGAGAGCATCGCCTCGTTGATGACCAGCTCGCCGACCAGATCGATCAGCCGGTCCACCCGGTCGAGATCGACACGGATCGTGGCGCCGACGCCGTGCGACGCCTCGCTCCGCGCCGCCGGCGCCTCGGCCGCGGCCTGGGGCGGATGGTCACGTTCGGCCGAAGCCGCCGCCGGCGCCGCTGCTTCCGCC
>JAJXWZ010000099.1 GCA_021781345.1 Pseudomonadota bacterium | reverse complement strand
CTTGCCCTGCTTGAGATAGACCTGCGCCAGGTTGTCGCCGACCATCAAGGCCTGCGAATGGTCGCCGACCTTCTCGTACAACGCTCGCGCCTGCAGGTAGAAGCGACCGGCAGCCGCGTATCGCGCCATGCCGTATGCATTGTTGCCTTCGTCGTTCAGGGCCTGGGCCTGGTCCCAGTCGTCGCGCAGCGCCGCGAACGCCCGGGCGGCCTCCCGGCAAATCAGCTGCGAGCGCCGGTATTGCGAAGCCATGCTGTAGGCGTCGCACAACTGGAACTTTGCCAGCGCCCGGTGCGCGGGGTCGGGACTGTCCAACTGCAGGGCGGCGGCCTTCAGCGCGTCGCTGACGCCGTCCCCGTCGCCATGCAGGATCCTCAAGTCGGCCGTCAGGAACCCCGCGTAGGACTCGGCCAGCTTGTCGTGCTCGACGCTGCCGAGGCTCTTGAGGCGCGCCACGGCCTCGGTCACTGCCGCATCGTCGGAGGTATTGACGCCGGCGTGACCCATCCACCACAGCGCTTCGCGTTCGCCGGCGGAATTACGAGCGTACGCGCCGGCATCCAGCGCCGCGCGCACCTCCGCGATCAGCTCGTGGGGTGCGCTGGTGGCCAGCGTGCGCATGCCGGTCGCGCCAAGGACCGTGGCTCCGGCCACGCCCCAGACGCATCCCAGCAGCAAACCGGAGAAAATCCTGCGCATGGTCCCTCCACGGCTGGCCATGATCGGCCCTTGAACCATGCGATGCAAGGATCGGACCGCTAAACTGGGCCTGATGCGCATCGGTCCCGTTTCCATCGACCCACCGGTGGTGCTGGCCCCCATGGCCGGCGTCACCGACAAGCCCTTCCGCCGGCTGTGCAAACGGCTCGGCGCGGGTTTGGCCGTGTCGGAAATGACCACTTCCGATCCGCGCCTGTGGGTGACCCGCAAGTCTCTGCACCGGATGGACCACGCCGGCGAGCCCGATCCGGTGTCGGTCCAGATCGCGGGCTCCGATCCCGCGATCCTGGCCGAGGCCGCCCGCCACAACGTCGCCCAAGGCGCGCAGGTCATCGACATCAACATGGGGTGCCCGGCCAAGAAGGTCTGCAACGCCTGGGCCGGATCGGCATTGCTGGCCGACGAGCCACTGGTGGCACGCATCTGCAGGGCCGTGGTCGCCGCGGTGGACGTGCCGGTGACGCTGAAGATCCGCACTGGCCAGACGCCAGGCTCCCGCAACGCGCTCGCGATCGCGCGCATCGCCGCGGACGCCGGGATCGCCGCACTGGCCGTCCACGGCCGCACGCGCTCGCAAAAGTACGAGGGCCGCGCCGAATACGACACCATCGCGGCGGTGAAGGCCAGCGTCTCGATTCCCGTGTTCGCGAATGGCGACATCGACTCACCGGCCAAGGCGCGGGCGGTACTCGATCACACCGGCGCCGATGCGCTGATGATCGGTCGCGCCGCTCAGGGCAGGCCCTGGATTTTCCGTGAGCTCGCGCATTTCCTCGCGACCGGCTTGCTGTTGCCCGAGCCCGGAATCGCCGAAGTCCGCGACATCCTGCTCGGGCACCTGGACGACCTTTATGCCTTCTACGGCGAACCCATGGGCGTCCGGATCGCACGCAAGCACCTCGGCTGGTACGCGAAAGACCGGCCGGAGAACGAGGTCTTCCGTGGGGTGGTAAACGCCGCGGACAGCGCGCACGAGCAGCAGCGGCTGACCCGCGATTATTTCGACGCGCTGGCCGCCGGCTGCGCGACCGGATTCGCTGCCGCGGCCTGATCGTCCCGACCCGGACACGCTAGGCTTGCGGCTGCAAGCCAGGCCGCGACGCGGTATCATGGACAGTCTGTTCCATCCTTCCATCCGTATCAAAGGATATAACACACGATGAGCCGTTACCTGTTCACCTCCGAATCGGTGTCCGAAGGCCACCCGGACAAGGTCGCCGACCAGATTTCCGATGCCGTGCTGGACGCGATCCTTGCCCAGGACAAACGGGCGCGCGTCGCCTGCGAAACCATGGTCAAGACCGGCGTGGCGATCGTCTCCGGCGAGGTCACCACCGAGGCCTGGGTTGACATCGAGGCGCTGGCGCGCAAGGTGATCCTCGGCATCGGCTACGATTCCTCGACGGTCGGCTTCGACGGCGCGACGTGCGGCGTACTGAACCTGATCGGCAAGCAGTCGCCAGACATCAACCAAGGCGTCGACCGCAAGAAGCCCGAGGAACAGGGTGCCGGCGACCAGGGTCTGATGTTTGGTTACGCCTGCAACGAAGCGCCAGAATTCATGCCTGCGCCGATCTACTACTCGCACCGACTGGTCGAGCAGCAGGCCAGGGTGCGCAAGGCCGGCAAGCTGAAATGGTTGCGCCCGGACGCCAAGTCCCAGGTGACCCTGCTCTACAACGACGACCACACCGTTGCCGGACTCGACGCGGTGGTGCTGTCCACCCAGCACGACCCCGAAGTGAAGCACGCCGACCTGGTCGAGGGCGTGCGTGAACACATCCTCAAGCCGGTGCTGCCGAAGAAGTGGTACGAATCGCTGCCCAGGAACAAGATCCACATCAATCCGACCGGCAAGTTCGTGATCGGCGGACCGGTCGGCGACTGCGGCCTAACCGGACGCAAGATCATCGTCGATACCTACGGCGGCATGGCCCGCCACGGCGGCGGCGCGTTCTCCGGCAAGGATCCGTCCAAGGTGGACCGCTCCGCGACGTACGCCGCGCGTTACGTCGCCAAGAACGTGGTCGCCGCGGGACTGGCCGACAAGTGCGAGGTCCAGCTCTCCTATGCGATCGGCGTGGCCGAGCCGACCTCGATCTCGGTCACCACCTTCGGTACCGGCAAGATCAGCGACGACAGGATCGAGAAGCTGATCCGCCAGCACTTCGACCTGCGGCCCTACGGGATCATCAGGATGCTGGACCTGA
>JAJXWZ010000223.1 GCA_021781345.1 Pseudomonadota bacterium | reverse complement strand
CGACGATGGCGATCTGATCGGGATCCGGCAAATCGCCGTAAGCGACGTCCCTCTTGAGATGCAGGACATTCGTCGAATTCCCGTTCGGCAATTGCTTGCGCGCTTGATCGATGGCACGCTTGAGCAGATTGACATTGGGGCGGCCGTCCCTTTCGTGGAAAACGTCGACGTCTTTGAACGCGAGGTTCAGGCCGACTTCCCAGGTGTAGCCCAGCGGGGCATCAGCGGGTCGATCGCGCACGAACGTTTCGACATTCCTCTCGGTCGCGTCTTGCTCTGTCTGCGCGATGGCATCGTAGTCAATCGCACCGAGTGCCAGCACCACGGCCGCGTCTCGCCCGGATATGGGCGCGGGCAAGCGCGCCTGGTCCACCGCCTGCAGACCCGACGCCTGGCCGTCGGCGCGCTCCGCGTACGGCGACGCGCTGAAGGTCATTGCTGAAAGATCGCGCATCGGTCGCAGGGCGGGGGACAGACCGCGGGGCATCGGCATTTCGTCGTCCGAGTCAAAGTCTGGCAACGGGTCAAACAGGGGCGCTGCGCCGGCCGGTCTTGCAGCCATGCGTTGATGGCCATCGAACCTGCCGCCGCCAAAGTAAGCGTCCACTCTCGCGCCGTTGGCGCCACCGATCCGCTGCGCGGGATTTTCGACCGAGCGTGTCGAGGCTTCGCTGCGCGCGGGCGCAACGCCGTCATGCCCGCGACGGGCGCCGAGAACCGGGGCCAGCAACTTTTGCTGCTGTTGTTGCATGCGTTCCCAATCGGCCCGATCCTGCCTGATCCTCACAAGCTGCCCGGCGGGAATGGGCACCTGGGCGTTCGCGCGCGGCGCGACCCCGCGCGGCTTGGCCAGCGCATTGATGCGATCCATGTCGACCGCACGCGACGGGCCCTTTTGGGGCGCGGCGGCTTGCGCGGGCTGCTTCGCAGCGTCGGCGCGCACCTGCTGCAGTTTCGGCAGCGCGCGCGGCCGGGCCTGCGCCTCTTTGTGTTGACGGGCCTTTTTCATCCGCTCGAAGTGCTTTTCTTGAGCGACCTCGTTTCGCGATTTGTCGCGCGGGTCGGCAGCGAAGGCGTCGCCGAAGGCGCCGGCCAGCAGGGCCAGCGCAATGGCTGCGGCGATCGGGCGGGTGCGCTTGCGGGGGGTGGTTTGGACTGTCATGGTGGACCTCGATTTCGTACGTGATGCAGCGAAGTGCAGCATCTGTAGCTTTAGGTTCACAAGAATCTAAAAGTTCCGGAGCTTTATTTCGTAATCGGTAAATTCTTCGCAAGCGATCGACAGCGCCGCGTCTACGGCGGCACCGCGCCGTCCGAGGTGGTGCGGATGCCGCGCGACCGGGAACCGCCGGCTTACTCCGCGCCTTCCAGGGGCTGATAGAGCACGTACGCGACCTCGCCGGCCAACGCTTGCCGTTTGAGGTGCGGCAATTCCGGCCCGGCCTCGGGGATCGTGATCTCCGGGTCGCCCTGATCGTTCAGTGCGCCGAACGCAATGCCGGGCCCGTCTCCCAGGTCGCCCCAATTGGGGTAGACGACCCGGTAGCCAGTCCCTTCGTCGGCGCGCAGAACGGCGATGAAGATCTGATCGTGATCCGGCAAATCGTCATAAGCGATTCCCGGTTTGAAACGCAGGACCTTCGTCGCATTCCCGCGCCGGTCCAGGATGCGTGCCATGTCGATGGTGTCTTTGATGTCTTTGACATCGACGCCGCCGTCTTCCACGGTGTCAAACTCGACGTTGTCGAAACCAAGCTTCAGGGATGTGCGCCAGGCTTCGCCCAGCGATCCCGCAGCGGGCGGATTCGTGCAGATCGCGTCGATCGCCGCATTGATCGCGTCGCGCTGGCTTTCCGCGACAGCCCCGTTGTCCATCGCGCCGATTGCCAGCAGCACGGCCGCGGCTGGCCCGGGGATGGGCTTCGGCACCAGATCCTGGTCCACCGCGTGCTGCGATGGGCCAAAGGACATGTCCAAGGGTGCGTGCGCCGCTTGCAGGCTCGAAGCCTGCACGTCGGCGCGTTCCGCGTGCTGCGATGGGCCGAACGACATCTCCAGCGGCGCGACCGCGTCATCGTCCTCGTCAAAGTCTGGCACCGCGTCGAATATCGACGGTTCGCTGGACCACATTGAAATCTTGTGTTGGCTTCCGACGAGTCGGTGGTTTTGCAAAATCTTTTCCAAGCGCGCCACGACCGCAGGATTCATGCGCGTGGCGGCATTCTCGACCGATTGCGTGGAGGCTTCGCTGGACCCGTCGTAGGCACTGCCGACCCGTCCTGCATGGTGGCCGAGGACCTGCGGCATCAGCCGCTTGTTGCTGGCGTCGGTGCGCACCCATTCGGCATGGAGCTGCTGGATTCTCTTTTTGCGGGCCGCTTCCATCTGTGCCTTGTGTTTTTCTTCAGCGCGCTCGCTACGCGATTCCTTGCCCTGGGGCGCGGCCGAACGCGGTTGATCAGGTCGCAGTTGCGGTGCCTGTTCGGCAGTCATGCGTGCGCCGCCATCGAACTGCGCGATGGCACGCTGCTTCGGCGCGTCGGGGCGCACCTGCTGCAGTTTCGGCAGCGCGCGCGGCCGCGCCTGTGCCTCTTTCTGTTGACGGGCCTTTTGCATCCGCTCGATGTGTTTTGCTTCGGCGGCCGCGTTCGGCGACTTGTTGCGCTGGTCAGCGGCGAAGGCGTCGCCGGCGCTTGCACCGAGCATGGCCAGCAGCAGGCATGCGGCGATCGGCCTGAGGGGCTTGCGTGGGGTTGCGTGGTCCGTCATGGTGTACCTCGATTGCGTAGGCAATGCGGCGAAATGCCGCAGCTATAGCCTTAGGTGCACCATATCCAAGAAGTTCCGGATCCTTGTTTGTGCTTCGCTAAGCCGGATACACCCCTCCGGCAGCGCGCCGTGAGCCGCCGCGGGAGCGGACAGCGCAGCGGGGGCGGCGCCATGTGGCGCCGCCCCC
>JAJXWZ010000027.1 GCA_021781345.1 Pseudomonadota bacterium | reverse complement strand
CGAAGTGTCGGTTGCGGTCGCGTAACTCGGTGATGTTCTCGATGAACTCGTACAGGCCACGCCGGTTGCACAGGCCGGTCAGGTCGTCGGTGCAGACCTGGCGGCGCGCGAGCTGCAGCTGGTCGCGGGTCTGGCGCAGAGAGTCCAGCGTCTGCATGAGGTCTTCGTTGCGGCGCTTGTAGTTGGCGATGAGCTGCTGCTCGCTGGCCACGAGATAGGTGAAAGAGCGCAGCATGAACTGCGCCATCTGCAAGGGCTCGCGCTGCAGCAGGCCATCGAACGCGTCGGGGTCGATCACGTAGACCACGCAGGCCTCGGCAGCCATCGCGCTACCCGAACGCGCGTGATTACCCACGAACAGGGCCAGTTCGCCGAAGTATTCACCGGGCCCGATCAGCTTGTCGGGCAGGTCGCCGGCGAATTCCAGCAGCACGCGCCCGGAATCGATCACGAACATGCTGCGGCCGAACTCGCCGCGGCGGAACACGGCACGACCGGACCCGAGTTCCATCCGCCGGCCTGCACGCGAGAACAACTCCATCTCGCTCGCCGACAACTGGCGTGGCAGCCGCCCCATCGAAGGCACTTGTGGCCTTGAAGCCGTGGGATCCGTCGGATTCTTGCTCATCGGAACGCTGGCCACGTCCACCCCCTTTTCAGCCTCAGGATCATACCCCAGCGTCCCGTGGGGCGCATGCACAGACGAAAGCATCCATGCAGGACTCACACGCCGCGATTCTTGCCCTTGAAGGGCGCGTAGAACGCACGCAGCGCGGCGATGTCGGCGTCCTTGTCGTCACCCGGCGTGAACAGCGGGCCGAGGCCGATGACCTTGCGAGGATAGTCGAAGTAGCCGGGCAGGATCGGTACGCCGGCCTGCCGCGCGATGTGCCAGAAGCCCGATTTCCATTGGCTGACGGCCTTGCGGGTGCCTTCGGGTTCGACGCCCAGCCACAGGCGCTCGCTGGTTCGGAAGCGCTCGACCATCTGGCCCACCACGTCGGCCGCCGCGCCGCGCGCGATGGGCACGCCGCCGAGCTTGCGCAACAGCGCGCCCAACGGCCAGCGGAACAGTTCATGCTTGGCCATGAAGGCGATGTCGGCGCCCAAGGCGACCTTGAACAGCAGGCCCCACACGCCATCCCACCACGACGAGTGCGGCGCGACGATCAGCACCAGCCTGGGCACGTCGGGCAATTCGCCTTCCAGTCGCCAGCCGCCGGCCTCCACGCAGGCACGGAACGCATGCCGCCACGCACGATCGGGAAACCCCGGCATCGAAGGCGGCAGGCGCGCCGGCAACGCGGATCGCCGCGCGGTGACGTTCAATCCTCGCTCCAGCCGCGGCCGCGCTCGCGCTTCATCGCGCCGCGCCGCTTCTTGCCGGCCAGGCGGCGTTCCTTCGAAGCGCGGGTCGGCCTGGTGGCGACGCGTTTTTTCGGCGGCACCAGCACCCCGCGGATGATGTCGACCAACCTCGCGCGCACGTCTTCGCGATTGCGGGCCTGGTCGCGGAATCGCCGCGCCTGGATCACCAGCACGCCTTCGTCGGTCAGGCGCCGGTCGCGCCGCGCCAGCAGGCGGACGCGCACCGCCTCCGGCAGCGATGGCGAGTGCGCCACGTCAAAACGCAATTCGACGGCGCTCTCGGTGCGGTTGACGTGCTGGCCGCCTGGACCGTCCGCGCGCAGGAAGCGCTCGGTCAGTTCCGATTCCGGGATGTCGATGGCGGCCGAGATGCGCATGCGGCAAAGATTACGTGATCGGCACCGGCGCGTCTCGTCAGGATTCCGGCCAGCGCAACTCGATGTGGGTGTTGTTGAACTCCGGATCGTCCGGCGACCCGGCGCGCCGGATGCGCAACCCGTCAGGCAAGCCGTCGATTTGCACGGTCGAGCCGTCGCCGAAGCGCATCCCGCGCGCCTCGAGTTCCGCCAGCCGCGCCGCGACCGCACCGGCCTCCTGTACCCGGGCCTGCGGCACGCCGCGGATGCTGACGTCGGGACGCGCGAACTTGCGCATGCCGCGGGTCCTGATCCAGGCGCGGCCGTCTGCGTCGTCGTGGCACGTGATGAGGACATGGCAGCGAGGCGCCGACAGCGCGTCGCCGCCGAGCCGCGCGCGCCAGTCGGCGGCGGAAAAGATGGCGAGGATCTGCGGATCGACCACCGCCACGCCGCCGGCATCGAGCAAGGCCGCGACCACGCCCAGGGTGTCGCCAAGATAGGCAAGCGAGTCGGCGTCGGGCAATTCGCCACGCAACATCAGGCACTCGGATGCCCTGCGCGCGGAGTCGAAGGCCGCGGGGTTGCCCTCGCGAAGGATCTCGCCAAGCGCACCACGCAGAGGATGGCCGTCCCAGTGCGCCAGCCTGTCCTTGGGGATGCGCAGGATTTCGATGCCCTGCGGCAGGCCGGCGCTGCCGTGCGCGGACAGGTCGAGCTGCGGCTCGGCCGCGAATTCGCCGAACACGAAGTACAGCAGCATCGCCCTGGCCTCGTCGCGGGTCCAGTGCGGGCGGGTCCAGTCGGGTGCCGTCATGCCGGAACGTCCTCGGGAAATCCTGTCCGACACGGTAACATCGTCGGTTGTCCCGCGGATCGCAGCGATGCTCAATCCCCAACAACGCGCCGCCGTCGAATACACCGCCGGCCCGCTGCTGGTGCTGGCCGGCGCGGGTTCCGGCAAGACCCGCGTGATCAGCGAGAAGATCGCGCACCTGGTCGAACGCGGCCTGGTCGCGCCCGACAGGATCGCCGCCATCACCTTTACCAACAAGGCCGCGCGGGAGATGCGCGAACGCGTCGCCAAGCGCGTGCAGGCCGACGCCGTCGAGGCGCTGAGCGTATGCACCTTCCACGCGCTCGGCCTTAAATTCCTGCAGATCGAGCACGCAAGCGCGGGGCTGCGGCGCAATTTTTCGGTACTTGATGCCGACGACAGCGCGGGCCTCGTGAA
>JAJXWZ010000038.1 GCA_021781345.1 Pseudomonadota bacterium | reverse complement strand
TGCTCATGAAGTCCGCCTGCCTCAATTCCCGCGCCGAGACATTGACCGCCAGGCGCAGCTCCAGGCCACGCGCCCGCCAACGCCGGGCAATGCGCAGGCTTTCCTGGCGCACCCACGCGCCCACCGTGACGATCATCCCGCTGTCCTCCAGCACCGGGATGAATTCCGCGGGCGATACCAGCCCCTGGGTCGGATGCCGCCAGCGCAGCAGACCCTCGGCGCCGGTCAACTGCCGTGTAACCGCGTTGTACTTCGGCTGGAGGTGAAGTTCGAACTCGCGGTTGCCCAGTGCGCGTCGCAGGTCACGCTCGAGCGTGACCTGTCGCGCCATGCGCTGACGGGCTCCCTCCGTGTAGGCCAGGAGCGGATCGTCGAGTGCCTTGGCTTCGGCGAGCGCGGCGACCAGTCCGTGCTCGATCGCGTCGGGGGTCTGCGCTTGCAGTGGCGCCATCAGCACGCTGCTGTGGAATCGCGCGTGGACCTGTTCTCCCTGGATCATGAAGGGCTGTGCCGTGCACCGGTTCAACAGCGCCTCGATCGCGCGGGTGTCACCGTCGCCGTCGGTTTGCGCGATCGCCAGCACGAAGGCATCGTCGCCCGGGTGCGCGAGGACGGCGCCCTCGGGGGTGAGCGACTGCAGGCGCGCACCGACCTCGCGCAGCAGCGCATCGCCGAAACGTCGTCCGCGCGTGCGATTGAAGTAGCGGAAACGCTCGATGTCGATCATCGCGATCACCTGCGGCCCGTCTTCCAGGCGGGAAAGGAGAAGATCGCGCAACGCGGTCCGGTTGGGCAGGCTGGTCGTGGGGTTGTTGTAGGCCAGGAATTGCAGTCGCTCGCTCTTGGCGAGGAAGTCGCGCGCATAGTCGACTTCGTCGGTAAGCCGCTTGAGCAACTCGATCTCGTCGGCGTCGAATGCCTGGGGAGTGCGGGCAAACAGGCTCATCACGCCCCAGGCATCGGCGCCGATGGGCAGCGATATCTGCGCGGCGATGCCCGCGCGCGCCATCGCCGCAGGCCAGCCGGAGGGCGCGCCGTTGTCGGGTCCGTCGCGGGTCACGACCATCGAGGCGGTGCGGAGCGCCTCGCTGAATGGAGATGCGCCGGGGCCGGCCGGATCCGGGTGCAAGGCATCCGGTCTCGCGAGCAGGGCCAGCATGGCCGGCTCGCCGAAGCTGCTCGCGACGGACAGCGTGCTCGCAGACGTGCGGACCAGGATGGCCGCCGCCTCGAACCCGCCCTGCACGACCGCCAACCGGCACGACTGATCGAGCAGCTCCGAGGTGTCACGCGAGCGCAGGACCGCGTTGCCGAGTGCGCTCAGCACGGCGTGGATGCGTGCCAGCTGCCGGATCTTGGCTTCCTGCTGGACGCGTTCGGTCACGTCACGATCGACGCCGCGGTAGCCGGTCAGCACGCCCGCAGGGTCCATCACCGGATGGGCCGTGCTCTCGAGCACCCGGATGCTGCCGTCGCGATGACGCCAGCGCAGGGTCCAGCGGTGCCAGCCTTTCCTCGCAGCCAGCAGCTTCGGCAAGGCTTGTTCGACCTCGGCGCGATCCTCGTCGACCATCAGCGCCAGCGCATCGCGGCCGATGACTTCATCGGGGGAATAGCCGAGGATCTTCATCACACTGCTGTTGACGTAGTTGTGAATGCAATGCAGATCCATCTCCCAGACCCAGTCCTCGGTCGTTTCCACGATGGTCCGGAAGCGCTCCTCGCTTTCGCGCAGGGCACGCTGCATGTCCTGCATCTGCCGGCGCGTCGCTGCGGTTCGCAAGGCGCGCTCGACGGCAGGTTGCAGTCGGCGCAGATTCTCCTTGAGCACGTAGTCGACCGCGCCCTGCTGCAGCGCCTCGATCGCCGCCTCCTCGCCGATCGTGCCGGAGACGAAGATGAACGGGATCTCCGGTGCCAGCTCCCGCACGATCCGCAACGCATGCATGCCGCTGAAACCGGGCATGGAGAAGTCGCTGAGAATCACGTCGGGACTTGACCGGGTCAGCGCGTCGCGCAGGGCGTCAGCGGCCGACACGCGAGTGACCGACAACGCGCGCCCGAGTCCGCGGAGCTCGCGCAGGCTCAGCTCCACATCGAGCGCCGAGTCCTCGACGAACAGGATGCTCAGCTCATGGGCGGCGGGCATTTGCATGGCGGCCACCGGCACTCACCGCGTCTGGGTCGGCGTCTGGTTCGCCAGCACCCAGTACATGCCGACCTGGGCGACGGTATCGGCAAACTGCTCGAAATCGACCGGCTTGACGATGTAGCTGTTGACGCCCAGCGCGTAACTCTTGAGCAGATCACCTTCCTCGCGTGACGAGGTCATCATCACCACCGGGACCCACCGGGTTCGCGCGTCTTCGCGCATCGCCTTGAGGACCTGCAGGCCATCCATGCGCGGCATCTTCAGGTCGAGCAGGACCAGTCGGGGGTTTCCGTTCTTGCGGCCGGCGAAGCTGCCCTCGCAGCGCAGATAATCGAGTGCCTCGACGCCATCCCTGACCCAGGCGATGTCGTTGACGATGCCGCGTTTCTTGAGCGTGCGCTGGGTCATTTCGGCGTCGGCACTCGAGTCCTCCACCAGCAGGATCTCGACGCTTTGATAGTCGTTCATGATGTCGCCTCCGTGATGGGGAGTTCGAACGAAAAGGTGGCGCCGTGGTCCGTCTTGCCGACGGCATCGACGCGCCCCCCATGACGTGTCACCACCCGGTGCACGATGGCGAGGCCGACGCCGGTGCCCTCGAACTGTTCCGGCGCGTGCAGCCGCTGGAAGACCCCGAACAGCTTGTCGGCATAGCGCATGTCGAAACCGACGCCGTTGTCTCGGACACGGTAACGCGCCCACTCGGCGTCCGACTCGCCGGTGATTTCGATTTCTGCCGCGGCACCGCGTGGTGCGCTGTACTTGATGGCGTTCGACAGCAGATTGATCCATACCTGCCTGATCAGG
>JAJXWZ010000228.1 GCA_021781345.1 Pseudomonadota bacterium | reverse complement strand
CGGCGCGCTGGCCGGCGCGGCGCTGCTGATCCCGGCCTGCGCGCGGGCGCAGGCGCTGCCGGCGTTCACCGCGACGCCAGCAGCCGGCGGCGGCACCGAGTACAGCCTGACGGTGCAGACCCTGCTGTTCATGACCGCGCTGGTGTTCCTGCCGGCGATGCTGCTGATGATGACGGCCTTCACCCGGATCGTCATCGTCCTGTCGCTGCTCAAGCAGGCGCTGGGGACGACGACGGTGCCGCCCAGCCAGGTGATCGTGGGGCTGTCGCTGTTCCTGACCTTCTTCGTGATGAGCCCGGTGCTCGACCGGGTGAACGAGGCCGCGATCAAGCCGTTGATGGACAACCAGATCTCGATGCAGCAGGCGCTGCAGGCGGGGGCCGGGCCGCTGCGGACCTTCATGCTCGGGCAGACGCGGCAGGACGACCTGGCGCTGTTCGTGCGCCTGTCGGGACACAAGGCGCTGGACAAGCCGGGCGACACGCCGATGACCCTGCTGATTCCGGCGTTCGTCACGTCCGAGCTCAAGACCGCGTTCCAGATCGGATTCGTGATCTTCATCCCCTTCCTGATCATCGACATGGTCGTCGCGGCGGTGCTGATGTCGATGGGGATGATGATGCTGTCGCCGGTCACCGTCTCGTTCCCGCTGAAGCTGATGCTGTTCGTGCTCGTCGGCGGCTGGGACCTGGTGATCGGCTCCCTGGTGCAGAGCTTCGCGCATTGACCCTGGAATCGACATGACACCCGAAACCATCACGACCCTCGGACAGCAGGCGCTGTGGGTGACCTTTCTCGTCGCGCTGCCGCTGCTCGGCGCTGCGCTGGTCGTCGGCCTGGTGGTCAGCCTGTTCCAGGCGGCGACGCAACTCAATGAAATGACCTTGAGCTTCGTGCCCAAGGTCATCGCAATGGGGCTGGCGGCGGTGTTCGCCGGACCGTGGATGCTGCGGGTGATGATGGACTTCACCATCCGGCTCTACCAGAGCATTCCGCACCTGATCAATGGTGGCTGATCACACCGGCGGACGCGCGATGCTGCACATCTCCAGCACCCAGGTCGAGGCGTGGATCGGCGCCTTCTTCTGGCCGTTCGTGCGCATCCTGGCCATGGTGTCGACCGCGCCGGCATTCAGCATGACCGGGGTGCCGGCGATGCTGCGCGTCGGTCTGGCGGTCGTCATCTCGGTCGCGATCGCGCCGGCGCTGCCGGCGATGCCGCCGGTCGCATTCGGCACGGCCGCGGCGTGGATGCTGCTGGTGCAGCAACTGCTCGTCGGGATCGCCATCGGGCTGGCGATGACCCTGATCCTCAGTGCCGTCGAACTCGCCGGCAGCATTGTCGGGCTGCAGATGGGCATGGGTTTCGCCACTTTGTTCGATCCGGTACAGGGCGTGCAGGTCACCAGCCTGGCGAGCTTCCTCAACCTGCTGGCGATGCTGCTGTATGTCGCGCTGAACGGCCATCTGCTGCTGATTGCCGCGCTGGTGCGCAGCTTCACCTTGCTGCCGGTGGCGCCGAACCTGGGTCTGTCGGCGCAGAGCTGGCATGCCCTGGCGCTGTCGGGCGGGACGATCTTCAGCCTCGGCTTCGCACTGGCTGCGCCGGCACTGGGCGTGCTGCTGATCGCCAACGTCGGTCTCGGGGTGCTGACCAAGCTGGCGCCGCAGCTCAACCTGTTCGCCGTCGGTTTCCCGCTGTTCTTCCTGCTCGGCTTCCTCGCGCTCTACCTGATGATGCCGGTGATGCAGAACGTGACGCAGCACCTGGTCGACGTCGGGCTCGACCTCTCGGGCCGACTGCTGCAGTCGGCTGCGCACTGAGGACCAAACCATGGCCGACGACAGCGCACAGGACAAGGAATTACCGGCCTCAGTCAAGCGCCGACAGCAGGCGCGGGAGAAGGGGCAGGTTGCCCGCTCGCGCGATCTGACGGCGAGCCTGCTGCTGCTCGGTGTCGCCGCCGCGGCGTACGCCGGCGGTGGCTGGTTCTACGGCATGGGACGCGACGTGCTGCAGTCGGGGCTGCAGCTGTCCGCGGCGGCGGGACGGGATCCGCAGGCCATGCTCGGCGCGGCCGGGCACGTCTTGCTGCTGGGCGCGATGCTGGCCGCACCTCTGCTCGGACTGACCCTGCTGGCGGCGGCAGCAGGCGGGCTGGGACTCGGAGGATGGATCTTCAGCACCGAGGCGCTGGCGCCGGACTTCAGCCGGGTCGACCCGGTCGCCGGCTTCCGGCGGATGCTGTCGCTTGCCGCGCTCGGCGAACTGGGCAAGGCGCTGCTCAAGGCGGTGGTCGTCGGGGTCATCGTCGGCATCGTGTTGTGGCACCAGCGCGGCGCCTTGCTCGGTCTGCTGCAGATCGATCCGACGCTGGCGCCGATGCGGCTGGGGATGCTCGCCGCCAAGGCCTTTCTCTGGATGGCCGCCGGCACGCTGCTGGTTGCGGCGGTCGACGTGCCGTGGCAGCTGTTCCAGTTCAACAGCAAGCTCAAGATGTCGCGCCAGGAGCTGCAGGACGAAATGCGCGAGAGCGAGGGCAACCCGCAGATCAAGCAGCGGCTGCGCGCGATGCAGCGCGAGCGCGCGCGCAAGCGGATGATGGCTGCGGTGCCGAAGGCCGACGTCGTGGTCACCAACCCGACGCACTATGCCGTCGCGCTCGCCTACGAGCAGGGACGCAACCGCGCTCCGGTGGTGCTGGCGATGGGTGCCGACCTGGTGGCCGCGCGCATCCGCGAGATCGCCGCCGAGCACGGGGTCCCGGTGGTCGAGGCGCCGCCCCTGGCTCGCGCGCTCTACCACCATGCCGAACTCGAACAGGAGATTCCGGTGGCGCTGTACAACGCGGTGGCGCTGCTGCTGGCCTACGTCTATCAGCTCCGCGCCGCGCCGCTCGCGGCGCAGCCGCCGCAGGACTGGGGCATTCCTGCCGATCTTGAAGTGAAGGGGTAAGCGACGATGGCCATCACGACTTC
>JAJXWZ010000227.1 GCA_021781345.1 Pseudomonadota bacterium | reverse complement strand
GGACGAGGCCATGCGGCGCGCGATGGGCCTGTTGTTCGCCGACATGAAGCTCGCGGTCGAACCCGCGGGAGCCGCGGCCACCGCCGCGCTGTGCGGACCGTTGCGCGATCGGCTCGCAGGAAAGCGCGTTGGTGTGATCGCATGCGGCACCAACATCGACCTCGCCACGTTCGCGCGGCAAGCCATCCCCTTCGAAGCATGAACCTCGCTGTGTTCGCCCGATCGTCATTCCGGCGCAGGCTGGACGCCGGTTTTGTCTCCTGACATCGCAGCAACGGGAATGATGGCATCATGGATCCATCCGGCACGGCCGAACACGACGCGCCAAAGGCAGCCCCGCCGGCCCGCATCCTCGGTGCGATCGCGTTGATCGGCGTCGGCATTTTTGCCACCGTCTGCGCTGCGGTCCAGTTCCTGCGCCGCGATTACGCCTGGCTGCGAGTGCCCTTGAGTTTCTACGCGCTCGGTCCGTACGGTCGCGCCGTCGTGGCCAGCTACTTCGCGTTGTCGGCGGGACTCGTCTCGCTGGGCCTCGGCTGGTACCGAACACTGGCACGCGAAGCGCGCAGCGCGGCGCCGCTGCTACTGTTCGTGATCGGCGCATTCGCGCTCGGCATCACCGCCATCGACTTCACCGACGTGCCGAACCGACCGCCGACCTTCCACGGTTTCATGCACGTCCTTGCTGCAGGTGCCGCGTTCCTGTGCGTGACGGTCGCCATGTTGCTTCAGGCTTGGCGGCTGCGCCTCGATCGGCGCTGGCGGGCGCACTTCCGATCCGCGTTCACGCTGGCCGCGATCACCTTCGTCGCGCTGTGGGTCTACGCGCTGGTGAAACCAATCCCGCGCGGGCTCGGACAAAAAACCGTGATCGCCCTGATCCTCCTATGGCTGTGGCGCGCGGCGTGGTGGCTGGCCACCGACCGTTCCCCGGGCAAGATGCCGACCGGTCCTTCCTGAGGCACTCGATCCCGCTGCCAGCGTGGCATGCGCTGCAACGCCGTCTCGACAAGCCCACCCGTAACCTCGACCAGGTCGCGCGTTGCTTGGCCTTGTAGTTTCTATACTGATGAGTATATATTTTTGCCTTTGTCCTTCATGGAGCTGCATGATGAGTGCCGCCGTGATGCCCCCCCGGCAAAGCCACCGGATCGCCGCAACCTTGGCGACCAAGCTGATCCCGGCCGTGCTCGGCCTCGGGCTGGCCGCCTGCGCGGCCAGACCCAACTGGAAAGCGCCGGCCAGCCCCGCCGCGACGGCCTACCGTCGCGGGCCGCAACCGCGAACCACGGCGGTGGCGGGCGGCATCTCGCAAACCTTTCGGACCGACGGCCAGATCGCCGCCGACTGGTATCGATTGCTCGGCTCCGATTCGCTCGACCGGCTGGTGGACCAGGCGCTCACCGGCAGCCCGACCCTTGCCGCCGCGCAGGCCCGGCTCGAAGCCGCCGGGCATGAGCTGGATGCAGCTTCCGGCGCCCGCTACCCGGGCGTCGACATTGCCGCCGGCGCATCGCGCAACCACGCGAACGGCGCGCAGATCGGCATTTCCAATCCGCTGTTCACGAACGTCTTCGACCTGTATACGGCCAACGTGTCGGTGCATTACGCGCTCGACCTCGCCGGCAGGCAAACCCGCGCCATCGAGGAAAGCGCCGCGCGCGTCGACTACGCCCGCGACCGGTTGCTGGGCGCGCGCTTGACGCTGGTGGACAACGTCGTGATCGCGGCGCTCACCATCGGCGCCATCGACGACGAAATCGCGGCGACGCGACGCATCGTGGCCACCGAGCGCAATGCCCTCGAGGTTGCGCGGAACCGCGAACGCCTGGGCGCGGCGCAACACATCGACGTGCTGCGTGCGCGCTCGACGCTCGCCAGCACCGAGGCCTCGCTGCCGGACCTCGTCAAGGCGTTGACCGCGGCGCGCTCACGCCTTGCGGTGCTGGAGGGCAAGACGCCTCAGGACTTCGAGGCTCCGGCATTTTCGCTCGCCGACTTCACGCTGCCGGGCCAGCTTCCGGTGAGCCTGCCGTCGTCGCTGGTCCACCAACGACCCGACATCCTCGCGGCCGAAGCGAACCTGCACGTCGCCAGCGCCGCGGTGGGCGTGGCCACCGCCGACCTGTATCCGCAGATCACGCTGAGCGCGAACTTCGGCCAGCAAGGCAACGCCGCGGGCAGCATGTTCGACTCCCCGGCGACAGTCTGGAGCATCGGCGGGTCGCTCCTGTATCCGCTCTTCCACGGCCACGAGTTGCGCAACCGCCGCGCGGCCGCGGTCTCGCGGTTCGATGCCGCCTACGCCGATTATCGCCAGGCCGTGCTGGCTGCTTTCGCCCAGGTCGGCAACGTGCTCGCCGCGCTGGAACAGGATGCACGGGCGCTGCGCGCCCGCGATGCCGCGCTTCGGTCGGCGCACGCCGGCTACACCATCGTCGCGGTGCAATATCGCGCCGGCGCGGCGGACTATACCGACCTGCTCAGCAGCGAAAGCGCCTGGCAGTCGGCGCTCGTCGCACAACTCCGCGCGCGTGCCGACCGGTTGCAGGACACCGTCGCGCTGTACCAGGCGCTCGGCGGCGGCTGGTGGAACGCAGCCGACCAGGCACACGATTCCACGACCGCGGCGGTTCACGCCGCGCAGCAAGAGTAGGCCCCATGGCTGAAGAACAAGAACACGCCGCGGAACAGGAACAACCCGCACAAGACCCCGGCAAGAACGATGAGAAAAGCCCGGATCGGCGCAAGCTGATCCTCGCCGGCCTCGTGGCCGTGCTGGTGCTCGGTGGGCTGCTGTGGCTCGGCTACTGGCTCGTTTACGGCCGCTGGCATGCCAGCACCGACGACGCCTACGTCAAGGGCAACATCGTGACGGTGACACCGCAGGTGAGCGGCACGGTCGTCGCCATCACGACCGACGACACCGATTACGTGCGTCGCGGTCAGGTGCTGGTTCGCCTCGATGCGACCGACGCCAACGCCGCGCTGGCGCGCGCCGAGGCCAATCTCGCGCAGACCGTTCGGCAAGTGCGCCAGCTTTACGCGAACGTCGTGCAACTCGAAGCCCAAATCGACGCCGAGAACGTCACGCTAGCCCAGGCCAGGCGCGACTACGACCGCAACCGTGGGCTGCGCAAGGTCAATGGCGTCTCCGAAGAAGCCCTGCAGCATTCGCAGACCGCCTACCGAGCCGACAGTGCCAGGCTAGCGGCGACGCGCGCGCAGTTGCAGGCGTCCGAAGCCGCGGTACAGGGCACGACGCTCGCCAACCATCCGCTGGTCAAGCAGGCGGAAGCCCGGATGCGCGATGCCTGGCTCGCGCTCGCGCGTGCCTGCATCGTCGCGCCCACGGATGGTTTCATCGCCAACCGCAACGTGCAGCTCGGCGAGCGCATCGCACCGGGCCAGGCCCTGATGGCGGTGGTGCCGCTGAACGATGTCTGGGTCGACGCGAACTTCAAGGAGACCGATCTCGACCACGTGCGTATCGGCCAGCCGGTCAAGCTGACTTCGGACCTTTACGGCAGCGACGTGACCTACAAGGGCCACGTCGTCGGGCTGGATCCTGGCACCGGCGGCGTGTTCGCGCTGCTGCCGCCTCAGAACGCGACCGGCAACTGGATCAAGGTCGTGCAACGCCTGCCGGTGCGGATCGCTCTCGACCACGGCCAGTTGCAGAAGCATCCACTGCAGCTCGGCCTGTCGATGAACGTGGACGTGGACACGAATGACCGCAGCGGCCGAAGGCTCGCGCGCACGCCGGCGGCCGGCGCCGGCCAGGCGACAACGGTCTATGCGGCCGAATCCAGGGGCCTCGACGCCGCGATCGCGCGCATCGTCGCCGCGAACGCCGGCTCGGCCACCGCCACGGCTTCGGGCGTCGGCCAGTGAGCGAAGCCGCCGCTGTTCCGGCGCGCCGCGGCGTGAGCCCATGGGTGGTGGCGCCGGTCGTCGCACTCGCCGCGTTCATGGAGGTGCTCGACATCTCCATCGCCAACGTCGCGCTCGACCACATTGCCGGCTCGCTCTCCGTCTCGATCGACACCTCGACCTGGGTGCTGACCAGCTACACCGTGACCAACGCGATCGTGGTGCCGATCAGCGGCTGGCTGTCCTCGGTGGTCGGACGCAAGCGGTTCTTCCTGACATCGATCGCCGGCTTCAGCATCGCCTCGTTGCTGTGCGGGCTCGCGCCATCGCTCGGCCTGCTGGTGCTTTTCCGCGCAATCCAGGGCATCGCCGGCGGCGGCCTGCAACCGGCCTCGCAGGCCATCCTCGCCGACGCGTTTCCGCCGGCCAAGCGCGGCACGGCATTCGCGTTGTATGGCCTGGCCGTGGTGTTCGCGCCGGCGATCGGGCCCACGCTCGGCGGCTGGATCACCGACAGCGCCACCTGGCGCTGGGTGTTCCTGATCAACGTCCCGGTCGGCATCGTCGTGTTCGTGCTGGTCGAAATGCTGGTGAGCGATCCCGCCTATCTCGTCAAGCAGCGCCTCGCCCGCCTCAGGCAGGGCATCCGCCTCGACTGGATCGGCTTCTCGCTGCTCACGCTCGGACTCGGCGGGATGCAGATCGTGCTCGACCGCGGCCAGCAGGACGACTGGTTCTCCTCCACGTTCATCCTGCTGCTCACGGTCGCGTTCGTGGCGGGACTGATCGCGTTCGTGGTGTGGGAAATCTACGACAAAGACCCGATCGTGGACCTGCGCCTGCTCGCCCGGCGCAACTTCGGGATCGCCAACCTGCAGATGTTCGCGCTCGGCCTGGTGCTGCTCGCGAGCACCGCGCTGCTGCCGATCTTCGTGCAGAGCCGGCTCGGCTACACCGCGCTCGACGCCGGCCTGGTGCTGACGCCCGGCGGCATCGCGCTGGTCTTCATCATGCCGATCATGGGTCGCCTCGTCACCAAGGTCGACGCCAAGTGGCTGATCGCCACCGGCTTCGTCATCAGCGGCCTGTCCCTGCTGATGATGGGCGGTTTCACCACCCAGACCGACTACTGGACGATCGTGTGGGTGCGCGCCTTCCAGGCCGCGGGCCTCGCCTTCCTGTTCATACCCATCAACACCGCCGCCTATATGGGCCTGCCGCAGGAGAAGTCGAGCAACGCCTCGGCCCTCATCAACATGTCGCGCAACGTCGGCGGCAGCATCGGCATCTCGCTCACCACGGCGTTCCTGACGCGCAGCAGCCAGCTCCACCAGAGCGAACTGGTGCAGAACGCGAGCCGCTTCAACGACAATTACCGCGAGGCCATCGAACGGCTCGGGCACGCCTTCGCCCGGCTGCCCGGCGAGGCCGCGAACGCCGCGCAGCACGCCGCCGCCGTCGTCTACCAGAACATCCTCGCCCAGGCCAACATGCTCGCCTTCATCGACGACTTCCGTGCACTGGCGTTGCTGTCGTTCCTGCTGATTCCGCTGGCGTTCCTGTTGAAGAAGACCAACGGGGCCGACGTCCACGCCGGCCACTGAACACGCACTCGTGGCGGCGAATACCCCGCGCGAATTCCGGACGCGAGGCTTTCGCAAGCGTAGTCACGTTTTCCAGACCGGACGCCACGTCGCGAACCATGGCAACCCGCGATACGTCCCGGCCACCAGCCATGCGCCGATGGCGATCAGCGCGGAGATGATGAACGCGGTGGTCGCGGTGCGGCCCGTGGAAAGGTCCGGCCCCCAATACGCCACGGTAATCAGGCCCAGCATCGCGGCTTCCATCGCCGCCGCGAGCCGCGGCCACACGCCGAACAGCAGCGCGAGGCACGCCGCGATGCTGGCGATGCCGGCGGCGGCGGCCCAGGCCGCGGGCCAGGGCAGCCATTGCAGCCAAGGTTGCATCACGTGGGCGCCGAATTTGTGTGCGTCCACGATCACTTCCACGCCGATCATCGGCAGCGCCACGACCAGCAGCCAGCGTGCGCCACGCACGCCGTCGGCGCCCGTCGCGGCCAGGCACCACGCCCCCGCGGTCATGATCGCGATCTCGCCGATGCTGCCCCAGGAGCTCGCGTCGGCCGGCGCGCGGACCGGATGGGGCACCTGCAGCAGCACCAGCCACAGCATCAGGTACGCGAGCAGGATGCGGCTTGCGGGTCGCCGCGTGCGCTCGAACAACAAGCCGAGGCCGAGCGCGATTTCGATCGCGGCGCAGACATACGCAAGGGTCGTTCGCCCCGGCACGTGCGCGGGCACGTGCTGCCAGACCAACGCGAAATCGCCGTTGACGATGCCGGTGATGCCGAGGGCGACGAAGGCCGCGGCGAAAAACCAGCGAGCGAGGCGCGAAGTCGCGTACATGCTTTTCCCTCAGGATGGCGACAAGTCACCGCATCGCGCAAAGGTACTGCAACGTGGCCGAAATGGGGTTCGGTTCAAGCGAACACGCACCGATAGGGACCGACACGCGCAATTATCGACACTTCGTCTTGTCGTCACGCCATGCTGGACGTCCAACCCGTTCGTGTCCGCCGAGACGGCGGGGGTCTAATCCTGCGTATCCGAACCCGGATCGCCGCCGAACTGCTCCCAAGCATCCATCGCCTGCGCGGCGTACAT
This sequence comes from Pseudomonadota bacterium, assembly GCA_021781345.1. Classification (GTDB taxonomy): domain Bacteria; phylum Pseudomonadota; class Gammaproteobacteria; order Xanthomonadales; family Rhodanobacteraceae; genus 66-474. Next base: position 5,555 of record JAJXWZ010000227.1, on the reverse strand, counting down.
CAGCGACGGCCCGCCGCCCATGTACACGGCCACGCCGAGGATCTCCTCGAACTCCTTGCGCGTGACCCCCAGCTTCACCAGCGAGTCGGTGTGGAAGCCGATGCAACCGTCGCAGCGCAGCGCGATCGCGATGCCCATCGCGATGCACTCCTTGGTCTTCCTGTCGAGCGCGCCCGGCGTGCCGGCACCCTTCATCATCGCCGTGAACCCGTCCATCACCTCGGGGATGTCCCTGCGCAGCACAGCCGTCTGCTTCGAGATCGCCCTGGTCACTTCGGGATAGGCAGTCGTGCTCATGGTCGTGCTCCTCGGGAACGGAACCCCATGATAAGCCGCGAACGCAACTCGAACGCCGGACACACCCACCCGGGCGCTCTGGCAAACTCGGGCCTCCACCCGATTACGGAGACAAACATGGCGCGCCCCGCGACTGCCGACGATGCCCGCGACGCGATCCAAGTCGTACGCGACGCGATCACGGCATGCGCGGCGGACCACCGAAACGATCCGGCCACGCTGGAACGCTGGCTCGCCAACAAGCAGCCGAAAAACTTCGAACGCTGGATCGCCAACCCGGACAACTTCTGCGTGGTCGAGGAAGTCGACGGCAAGCTGCGCGGTGTCGGCGTTCTGCGCCGGGACGGCGAATTGCTGTTGTTCTACGTTGCACCCGGCCACTGGCGCCGCGGCCTAGGGCGCGACATCCACGCAGCACTCGAAACCCGGGCTATCGAATGGGGCCTGCCGAAGCTGCATCTTGAAAGCACCTTCGCGGCGCGGCGGTTCTACGAATCGATGGGCTACCGGCCCGACGGCCATGCCAGGCCGTTGTTCGGCGTGTTGAGCGTGTATCCGTACGCGAAGAGGTTGCGCCTTCTCTCGGCCGCGTCGAAAAAACCAGACTGACCGCTAGCTCCCACCGTCTACAGATCCGCGTTATTACACACCACGCCCTGCGGCGGATAACCCACGGATTGATGAATTCCGAAGTACTGGTCGAATATTCTCTGGGCTTTGCCATCGAGTGCCTCGCGGGCAGCCGCATCCAGCTTGGCTCCTGCCGCTGCAACGCGATCTTGAAGCACAACAGGGGATTGAATCCCGGCTATCAGATTTAGGAGCTGAAGATACATGTAGTGCTTTTCGGGGTCAGCTGGTACGACATATGATGAAACGCTTCCCGGAATTCCTCCGTAGTAAGTCGTGAGAATTTGAACCATGTCAACATTACCAACCGAGATCTGTTGCTGCGCGATCCGTAGCGAATTCTGCCGATAGCTTTGGACCAAATCAGGCCGACGCGTGAAGTCATTTGGCAAACCTATTCCTTCGACCAGGCAATTTGCAGCCATGGCATCCCCCGCGTTCGCTGCGTATAACGTTACCCAGTAGAGGCTGCCGTCAGCACCTACATCCCCCATGCCCTTGCACAACTCCTGCGCGCGTTGGGCGATCATCTGAGACCTGGCCTGCGAGTTGAGCTCCCGCTCATACGCTGCCCATTGCTCAGCGGACATACGCGAAGTATCGATCCCCGTGCGTGTCATGGCTGAAGATTCTTTCAACTTCCCATCAAGATGCGCGTCCTCGCACCTCCTGAGATTGTTGAAAAGGGCGGTGGCCACCTGCCGGTCACCGGTCTTGGCCTTGGCAAATAGGCGCTTTTCCTCGAGCAACAGCTGTCCGTCAGCCATCCCTTTCAACTCATCTGCTTTCACTCGCAGCTTGGAACTCGTAGCAGTGCTGTTCGGAACGCGACGCTTGGCCATCGCAACCTTCCCCGTTGGCGAAGCGAGTTGCGAGTGCCACACCAGATACCCGGCAGCAAAGCAAAAACCCAAGAGTAAGATCAGAAGAGTATTTGGCTTGGACACACGCGGCACCCACTACTCGCACCGGTTCGCTTGGCCATGGTTATAACCATGATTGCTTGCACACAGAGGAAACAGGATACACATTCATGTTTCTAAGCCTTCCCTGCTTCTTTCCACACGCAATCACCCTGACGACGCATCATCCTCCCCCAGCGGGAACACGTCGTGGAAGATGGTGTAGTTGATGACGTAGGTGCCGTCTTCGTTGCGCCGCACCAGATCGGCGTGGCCGTGATTCCAGCGGATTTCATCGACGTCCCACTGGTGCATCGCGATTAGCGGCTGCGCGGTGGTTTCGTCCACGCCCTCGATCTCCAGCAGGATGGTGGCCTCGCCCTCGCGCAGGCTTTCCGGCGTGGCGCCGAACAGCGGGCTCGATTCGTCGATCACGTGCATCAGGCTCCAGCTCAGCCGGAACACCGGGTGGCGGTCGCGCACCAGTTTCAGGTCCTCGATCCTGCGCAGCCGGTAGCCTTCCGGGGTGGTGTGCATGCGCAGCAGGTGCAGGTGCGCGGAGGCCTGCGAGACCAGGTTCAGGCGCATGTTAGCGGCGCGCATCATCAGGGTCGGCTTGCCGTGCAGCGGGCGCACCACCGCGTACTTGCCGAACAGGATCTTGGCGCGCGAGCGCGAGAAGCGCGCGAAGATCAGTCCGGTGACGATCGCGATGTTGCCCATGCCGAGGATGATTTCCGCGGTCGCGACCACGTGGGTGTAGGGCAGCACCGGGTGCATGTCGCCGTAGCCGACGGTGGACAGCGTCTCGACGCTGAAGAAGAACGCGCCGGCCAGCCCCTGCGGGTTCTCGTTGGCGATGCCGCCCTGCACGATCTGGTACAGCAGCGCGAACAGCACGTTGAACAGCAGGAACACGACGACCGCGATGCCGAAGAAGCGCGGCCAGCTGATGGTCAGCGCGCGGTGGTAGAAGTCCTCCCACACGCGTTCGTCCAGCCCGCGCGAGACGAACTGGCGTCCGCCCAGCTCGATCACCCGCGGTCGCCGCCGCCATACAGTCCGCTTGCTCGCCATCGATGGTCGCCTTCCGGTGTCAGGACCGTTCGCGGACCCCGCATCGTGATGATGCCGGTGTCGCGACCGGCTTTGCGAGAGATCGACATCCCCTCACCCAGCGGTGAGCCTACATCCGCGACGGCACTTGCGCGCCCCGGGCCGTCGGCGAATACTCGGTGCCTGGTTGCGCTGCATCCATCCACGGCAACCATGGCGAGGGGACAACATGATCAAGGCAATACTGGCCATCGTGGCCGGCGTGGTATTGGCCGCGCCGGCGTGCGCGCGCGACCACGCATCGTCCAGCGCGATCCGGCACGGCGAATTCCTGGTGAACTACGGCGGCTGCCAGGACTGCCACACGCCCGGCTGGGCGCAGAATGGCGGGCAGGCCCCGAAAGACGTGCTGCTCACCGGCGGCGGCATGAATTTCCAGGGACCGTGGGGCACCACGTACCCGCCCAACCTGCGCCTGTACGTGCAGAAGCTCGACGTGAAACAGTGGATCGCCAATCTGCGCAAGCTGAAGGCGCGCCCGGCGATGCCGTGGTGGACGTTCCGCTACCTGAGCGACCGCGACCTGGCCGACATGTACGCCTACATCCGCGCGCTCGGGCCGGCTGGCCAGCCCGCGCACGACTGGGTGGCACCCGGACAGGATGCACCGCCGCCGTACCTGAAGCTGGTCGTGCCGACACCGCCACCGCACGTGGTGCCACCGCCCCATCACTGACCGGCGGCACGCGCGGCGCGCATGCGTATCTCCGACGCGCTTCACGGAGCTGGATCCCGGTCTGCGCCGGGATGACGATTGCTGGCTGGGTCGACCTGGTCGTTCTGTGCCGGGGATGACGGCTTACTGGTGGACGGACCTTTTTGTATGCGCAACCCCAAGGCTGGTCATCCCGGCGCAGGCCGGGATCCAGTTCCTTCCGCGCGAACTCAGACGAGAATCCGTGGCGAGGACCCGTCCGACGCCGCTTGCAGCTCTTCCTGCAATGCATCCATCAAGGCACGCGTGGAGAGCTTGCGCGCCAGCGGCGCGCCCTGCCCGGCCCAGTGCGCACCATAGCCGGTCCGTCCCGCGGCCTTGCCCGCGGCGTTCAGCGCCTTGCCGGCGTCGTAGGCGATCGGGTAATCGGGCACGTCGTGGTCATCGCGCAACGACGCGCCCAACCGCGTGAAGTCGTTGGCGAGGCAGCGCGCGGGACGCCCGGAAATCACCCGCGTCATCACGGTACGGTGCGCGGGCTCGCCGAACAGGCGTTCGCGATAACCCGCATCGGCCAGCGATTCGTCGGTGCCGACGAAGGCCGTTCCCAGTTGTGCCGCGGTCGCGCCCAGCGCCAGCGCCGCGGCAATGCCGGCCCCATCCATGATGCCGCCTGCCGCGATCACCGGCAGCGCCGTTGCCATCGCCAGCATTCGCGTCAGCGCGAACGTGCCCAACCTGTCGTCGTCCGTATCCGGATCGAACACGCCGCGGTGGCCGCCGGCTTCCCAGCCTTGCGCGACGATCGCATCCAGGGCGGCAGCCTCGATGGCTTTGGCTTCGCCGAGGCTGGTCGCGGTTGCCATCAGGACGATGCCGGCCGCGCGCAGTGCATCGGCCTGCCGACGCCGCGGCAGGCCGAAATGGAAGCTCACCACCGCCGGTCGTTCCTCGACCAGCACGCTGAGCATCGCGTCGTCGTCGAGGAACGACGTGTAGATTTCGCGCAGGCGTTGCGGCGGTTTGCCGCCGCAGCGGTCGAACCCGGGACGCAGCCGCTCGATCCACGCGGCTTCCTTCCGCGCATCGGCACGCGCGGGACGGTGCACGAACACATTCACGTTGAGCGCGCCCGTGCTCGCTTCGCGAAACTGCCGGATCGCCGCGCGCGCTTGTTCCGCTTGCATCGCGCCAACGCCGAGCGAACCCAGCCCGCCGCTGTTGCTGACCGCGGCGGCCATCGCGGGCGAAGACACGCCCGCCATCGGCGCCTGGATCACGGGTACCTGGAGGCCAAGGCGGTCAAGTAACGCGTTCGAGGATGGAGTGGACATGCTTGTAACCCCCTCGCACAAGTATCCGACCGGGTATCGCGGGACGCACTTCAGTCAGGCTTCGCACAGCGATGCGAGTTCGGCTTCGCCGAAGCCGGCGGCGCGGCGCGCATCCAGGTTGAACGGTCCGCGCAACCCGGTCGGCACGTGTTCGCGCAGAAGCTCCGCGAACGTCGCGTCGGGATCGCGGCCCTCGCGCTCGCAGCACCAGCGGAACCAGCGGGTGCCGGCGGCGACGTGCGGCACTTCCTCGCGCAGGATAGTCGCCAGGATACCGGCGGTGGCGTGGTCGCCGACCGAGCGCAGGCGCGCGATCATGCCGGGCGTCACGTCCAGTCCGCGCGCCTCGAGCACGCGCGGCACCAGCGCCATGCGCGCGAGGCAGGAATCGGCGGTCTTGATCGCCATTTCCCACAAGCCGTTGTGCGCGTCGAAATCACCATACACGTGGCCGAGCTGCGCAAGGCGCGCGGACAGCATCGCGAAGTGACGGGATTCGTCATGCGCGACACCGGCCCAGTCGCGATAGTAGTCGCCGGGCATGCCGCGAAAGCGGTACACCGCGTCCCAGGCGAGATTGATGGCATTGAACTCGATGTGAGCGACCGCGTGCACCAGCGC
>JAJXWZ010000225.1 GCA_021781345.1 Pseudomonadota bacterium | reverse complement strand
GCCTGGGCGGACAGCACCACGGCCACCAGCAGCTCGAACGGCGTGGTGTAGGCGAGTTCGGTGGTGGGCTGCGGGTTCAGCTCACGCAGGCGGGTGAACAGCTCGACGACGTCGGCGCGTTTCATGCTGAAGACAGTTCGGAAGATCGGTCCAGCATTCTAGGGGTGGCTTTTGGTGATCCCAAGGCATCGCTCGGGGGCAGTCATTCTGGCTGGCTGCCTTCCAGCAAACGGCTGCGAAACAGATGGGCACGCGGCTGCGGCAGGCCGGCCAGTTCAAGGATGTGTTCGGTGGGGACCGACACCAGTTCTGCCGCGTCCCGCCCGGAACGCGCGATGGCGAGGTCGGCGATATAGGTGCCGGCCTTGTAGCCGATCCACTGCCTGCCGTCGGGGTGGCGGAACATCCAGTGCCGATAGTTCGCGAATCGGGGCAGAGCCAGCAACTCGTCGACCCAGCCCCGCACCCGCTGCTCCGGATAGTCGGACCACGAGGTGGCATGGCCGCCGGCATCGCGTTCGAATGCGACCGCCAGTCCCTCGCAGATCACCCCGTCGATGAAATGGCGTTGCCGCATGCCGCCATGCCGGACCCAGCCGCGTACAAGGTGGTGGCACTCGTGGAAGAGAGTGGGGCGAAGGTAGGTCTGCAGAATGCGCTCGACGGCATGCGTAGGTGCGGGTGCGACCACGAACGAGATGGTGCGGGGATCCAGCGCGGTCGCGCCGAAGCCGAGGCCAGGGATGACCCCTGTGCCGAACGAGTAGGTCAGCGTGATGTCGGCAGGCAGGTCTGGCAGCAATTGGCGCAGCTCGTTGGCTACATCGCGGCTTATTGTTTCGGCCAGCATCCTTGCGCTGTCGGTCAGGAGCTGTCCGTGAACGGCGGAGCGGACGGTGATCAGGGTCAGTTCCTCCATGAGGCGCGAGAGGTTCAGTCTGGCGCGTCCGATTGTCCCATCCGCCGCTTTCGTGCGCGTTCAAGCGCCTGCTGGACGGCATTGCGCGCGTTGTCCGGTTGCGCAACAGCGTCGCCTCCGGATGATATCGCCTCCACTGCCGCCTTGCGCGCAGCCAGCTCCGCCTCGCGCTCGGCGGCTTCGCGCGCCAGCCGCGCCTCGCGCCGGCGGAAATGCTCGCGCGCCGCGTTGGCATGCGCCTGGTCCAGCTGCTCGGCCGGCATCGGCTCCAGCACGATGCAATCGACCGGGCAGGCCGGCACGCACAGTTCGCAGCCGGTGCAGTCGTCGGCGAGCACGGTGTGCATCAGCTTGGCCGCGCCCACGATGGCGTCCACCGGGCAGGCCTGGATGCACTTGGTGCAGCCGATGCATTCGTCCTCGACCACCCGTGCCAGCATGCGCGGCTTTTCGACGCCGTGTTCCGGGGCTAGTGGCAGGATCGGGCGATCCAGCAGTGCCGCCAGCTTGGCGATGCCGGCTGCGCCGCCGGGCGGGCACTGGTTGATCGCCGCTTCGCCGCGCGCGATCGCTTCCGCGTAGGGCCGGCAGCCGTGGTAACCGCATTGCTCGCATTGCGTTTGCGGCAACAGGGCGTCGATACGATCGGCGAGTTGCTGTGTCACGGCGAGTGTGTCCCCTCACCCTAGCCCTCTCCCCGCTGGGGAGATCGAGCCGGGCTCAGCGCACCGTGGCGCCAGGCTTGGCGCCCTGGTCGGCGTCGAGCAGGAACAGGTCGCTGCCGCCGTCGCCGGCGGAGAGGATCATGCCCTCGGACAGGCCGAAGCGCATCTTGCGTGGCGCGAGGTTGGCGATGAACACCACGTTGCGGCCGACCAGCTTCTCCGGCTCGCCATAGGCGGCGCGTATGCCGGAGAAGATCTGCCGAGTGCCCAGCACGCCGGCATCCAGCTCGAAGCGCAGCAGCTTGTCCGAGCCTTCCACGAATTCGCAGGCCAGTACCTTGCCCACGCGCAGGTCGAGCCTGGCGAAGTCGTCGATGCCGACGGTGGCGGGCGCGTCGGTGGATGCAGGTGCGGCAGGCTTGGCGGTGTCGTTCACGGGTTTCTTCTTGGCAGGTTCGGCGGAAGGCGCTGGCGCGCCCAACGATTCCTTGGAGGCCTCGACCATCGCTTCGACCAGCTTGGAGTCGAGGCGCGCGAGCAGCGGCTCGAAGGTGTGGGTGATGTGGCCGTGCAACGCATCGCGCGCGTCGGCAAAGGAGGCGATGGGCGCGTCGAGGAACGCTTCGGCGGCCGACACGGTGGCAGGCACGATGGGCTTGAGCATGCCGGCGAGCAGGCGGAACGCGGCCAGCGCGAACGAACACACCTGGTGCAGTTCGGTGCGACGCGCGTCGTCCTTGGCCATCGTCCACGGCGCCTTCGCGGCGATGTGGCCGTTGACCAGATCGGCCATCAGCACGAAGCGGCGGGTGAGTTCGGCGAATTCGCCGCCCTCGTACATCGACTCGATGCCTTCGTACTGGCCCAGCAACTGCTGCCATAGCGCGGCATGCTCGTTGTCGAAGGCGCCGGCAAGCCTGCCGTCGAAGAACTTGTGCACGAAGCCCGCAGTGCGGCTGGCGATGTTCACCCACTTGCCGACCAGGTGCGAGTTGACGCGCTCCTCGAAGGCCTTGAGGTCGAGGTCCACGTCCACCGGCGTGTCGTTGAGCAGGCTGGCGAAGTAGTAGCGCAGGTACTCGGGATTCAGGCCGCTGTCGAGGTAGGTGCGCGCCTGGATGAAGGTGCCGCGCGACTTGGACATCTTCGCGCCGTTCACCGTCAGGTAGCCGTTGACGTGCAGCGCGGTGGGCGTGCGGAAGCCGGCGCCATGCAGCATCGCCGGCCAGAACAGGCCGTGGAAGTTGATGATGTCCTTGCCGATGAAGTGGTGCATCTCGGCGCCGCTGCCGGCATCGAGGTAGTCGCCGAACGTCAGGCCGGTGCGGTCGCACAGCGCCTTGAAGCTGGCGAGGTAGCCCACTGGCGCGTCCAGCCACACGTAGAAGAACTTGCCCGGCGCGTCGGGGATGGGGA
>JAJXWZ010000105.1 GCA_021781345.1 Pseudomonadota bacterium | reverse complement strand
CTGGTGAAATCCGGCACCGCGCAGATCCTGACCAAGGGCACCGTCTCGCTGGCGCTGGCCGGCGCGGGCCAGGGCATCGATCTGGGCATCAGCATCGGCAAGTTCACCATCAGCCGGGCCAAGTAACGCCGCTCGGCGAGGGCTTGCGCAGCCGCCCAGCGCTGGCGCTGGCGGGTCACGACCTGCGCCGGATGTCCGCGCTCGCCGTCAGGGCGAGACCCGACGGGCCGGGAGCTTCAACGCAAGCTGCGGCGTCCATCGATGCCGCGGCTTGTGCTGGTCCGAGGCGCCATGCATGGGATCGGGATCGGGGCGCCCGGTCCGGTGCCACGGTTGTCATCCGCCGCGGCACCGCCCGCGAACGCCGCCGCCGGCGGCCTGGCCTTTCGGCACGGCCGCTATCCACCGGAAACCGGTGCATGCGCACCCGGCCAGGCGCCGTCCGGGCGGCAAGGCGGCCGCCTCGGGGCCGCATGCGAAGGCGCGGCCCGGAGCCGGTCGGACGATCGCCTGCCGGCGGATTCCGCGGCGCATCGCATTCATGCTGCAGGGCAGCGTGCTTCCATCCGATTTGTCTAATATTTTCAGTCGCACGCCGAATGCGGCATTTCGCCGCGGCGCCGGCGCACCGATCCCCCTGCCTGGAGCGAGCCCCGTTGGCGCACAAACTTCTGATCATGCTGGTCAACACCGATCCGCGAAACGGCGAGGAGCTCGGCGCTCCGTTCTTCCAGGCATCGGTCGCCGCGGCGATGGACTACGAGGTCGAAATCGTCTGCACCGCGACCGCCGGACGCCTGATGAAAAAGGGCGTGGCCGAATCGCTGGTGGTCAAGCCGGGCTCGCCCAAGACCGTCTATGACTTCATCAAGGAAGCCCACGAGGCGGGCGTGAAGTTCCTCTGCTGCTCGCCCAATCTCGACCTGTTCGACATGAGCAAGGAAGACCTGATTCCGGAATGCGCCGGGATCGTCGGCGGCGCCTATGTCATCGAGCAGGTCATGGAAAGCGACGATACCCGGGTGCTCAGCTACTAGGTTGCACCCGGGTCGCGCGCGGCCCGTCCGCAGGAGTCGGTTATGGCAGCTGCAGCAATGCTCATCGGCGATCCGGTCTCCGGGGCCCCGACCGTTGCCCGCGAAAAGCTCGAGGAAATCTTCGAGGATGTCCGCTCGCACCCGCTGTACGACCATGAGCTGTACGGCTGTCTCAACTGCGGCATCTGCACCGCGACCTGCCCTTCGGCCTACTACTACGACTACTCGCCGCGCGAGATCGTGCAGCTGCTGCTGACCGAGAACCTCGAGGGCGTCTACGACGTCATGCAGGAAAAGATCTGGGCCTGCGCCCAGTGCTACACCTGCGCCGCACGCTGCCCGTTCCACAACTCGCCGGGCGGCCTGGTGATGATCCTGCGCGAGACGGCGATCAAGCACGGCATGCAGTCGGCCAAGGACGTGCTGAAGCCGTTCACCCGCGTGCTGATGAAGCTGATCACCACCGGCAATCAGCTGGCGCCCAACATGATCACGCCCGATGCCTTCGCCGACTGGGGTCCGAACATCGCCAAGATCAAGGCGCCGCTGAACATCCTGCGCAAGGCCATCCCGGTGCCCACGCTGCACACGATGGACACGGCGTGGGAAGTCAACATCAAGACGTCGATCGAGCTGTACACCATCTGGGAAGCATCCGGGGTCCTGGATCAGCTGGAGACGATCGACCCGAATCTCTTCGATGTGGTCAACGACCTCATGGACGAGAAACGCGAGGAATACCAGGAGTGGGTCGATGAACACCCGGCGGAATCATCCGCGGTCTGAGTGAGGTAACGCGCCATGGCCAGTCAGGAAGAGCAGGAACGCCCCGCTGCATCGGGTTACTCGGGCTTCGGCCCGGAGTGGCGTCCGGTCAAGCTGTCGACCGACGAGGCGCGCCGCGCCACATCCTGGGTCGAGGCGCGCATCGACCGTCGCGAGATGCTGGTCAACAAGGACCAGGTGAAGGACGTGCGCGACATCATGTGGCAGCTGGAGAAGGACGGCGAGATCGTCGTCCACCGCATCAGCGAGCAGCACGAGCCGGTCACCGGACGCACGCTGTACGGGTGGAACAAGCGCATCCCCACCAACCAGTTCTGGCATCACAAGTCCTGCGGACAGTGCGGCAACATTCCCGGCTATCCGAGCTCGCTGCTGTGGTTGCAGAACAAGCTCGGCACCCGCTATCTGGATGAAACCGACCAGACCTCGTGCACCGCCTGGAACTATCACGGCTCCGGCATCGGCAACATTGTCAGCCTCGCCGCGGTGTTCCTGCGCAACTTTCACCAGGCCTACGTATCCGCGCTGGCGGAGGGGCTGCCGGCGGGCTACTACTACCCGCTGATCCATTGCGGCACCTCGTTCGGAAATTACAAGGAAGTGCGCGCGTTCCTGCTGCAGTCACCCAAGCTGCGCGAGCAGGTCAAGAAGATCCTCGGCAAGCTCGGCCGGCTGGTGGATGGCAAGTTGCTGATCCCCGAGGAAATCGTGCATTACTCGGAATGGCTGCACGTGATGCGCGAACGGATCGCCGAGCAGCGCGTGATCGACTGCAGCAACATCCGCGCGACCGTGCACCCGGCCTGCCACGTGCACAAGATGGTGCCCGAGGACGTTCTGTACGACGAGACCGTGCTCGACGGCAACCGGGTCGCGGTCTCGACCGGCCTGCTGCAGACGCTGGGCGTCGAGGTGGCCGATTACTCGACCTGGTACGACTGCTGCGGGTTCGGCTTCCGGCACATCATCGGTGAGCGCGAATTCACCCGCTCCTTCGCCATCGATCGCAAGATCAAGGTGGCGGTCGAGGAGGCGCATGCCGACGTGATGGTGGGCCATGACACCGGCTGCATTACCACGCTGGACAAGAGCCAGTGGATCGGCGGCGCGGTGGACAAGGTCTATCCGCTGGCGGTGATGGCGGATTGCCAGTTCGCCGCGCTGGTCTGCGGCGCGCATCCCTACAAGCTCGCGCAGCTG
>JAJXWZ010000252.1 GCA_021781345.1 Pseudomonadota bacterium | reverse complement strand
ATCTCCTTCGATGTCGAAGGTGGCCGGCATGTACATCGAGCAAGCAGACCAGGCCGTGGCGAAACTGAAATCTGACGTACAGTCCGCCAACTTGGTGCTGGACGCGGCGCACTGATCCCGTCCGAGAGTCCCCGCGCGCTTTCATGGTGCGCGGGGACTCCGAGTCAGGGCGCGCATCCACCGCGTGTCCGCGGCAAACCGCTGCAGCACTTGACCTCACCAGCCCGTTACACCGGCACTTCACGCTGCGAAATCCTTATCCCCCACCCTAGTGGATTACGCTCGGCATGCGTGCGTACGGGCGCCGCGCGAAGCGCGCCTAGTGGCGGTTAGCCCGATCCTAAGGCATGGCAGCCGCCAATCACGCCGGCGCGCCAAGCGCTACCGCGACCCGGACTGCGCGCCTGACGCAGTGCGTCGCGATTGGCTGCCCGTGAATCCGATCCGCCATCAACGCTCACGCTTGTCCCGCTGGACCTCCGCGATTGCCTTCGCTACCGCCCGCTCGCGTTCGGTCGGGGCCGCGGCCAGTCCGGCGCGGGCGCCTTCGCGGTCGGCGGCGTCGCGGTTTTGGCTGAGCTTGTAGCGCCCGATCAGTTGTTCGATGTGCAATTCGATTCCGACGACGTGGCGCATTTGTTCCCGAATGTATTCGTCTGGCGCGTCGTCGATGCGCCAGCGGTGCTCGCGTCCGGATTCGTTGCGCTCGGTCAGGCGCGTGAGCAGGTCAAGCAGGCGCGCGTCGTCGTCGAAGGCGGTGAGCGTGCCGCGCGCCTCGACGGCGAGGTAGTCCCAGGTCGGCACTTGGCGCGGATCCTCGCGCTTGCCGGGATACCAGGACGGCGACACGTAGGCATGCGGTCCCTGGAACACCACCAGGGCCTCGGTGCCGCCCGGGGGCACCTTGCATTGCGGGTTGTAGCCAGCCAAATGGCCGACGATCACGCCATGCTGACCACGCCGGGCGTCGAGCGCCCATGGCAAATGGCTGGTCGCGAAGCCCTCGTCGTTGCGCGTGACCAGCAGGCCGAATTGCCATTCGCGGATCGCCGCGTGCAGGACTTCGTCGCGATCTTCGCGGAAGGCGGGACCTGGATACTTCATGCGTGCGCCGCCCGAGCCACAGGCGTCAGCGGCGCGGGGGCATGCGGATGGTTTCGCCCTCGTGCTGGCGGTCCCACAGTCGCAGTTCCTCGCGCAAGCCGGAGATCCGCTGGCGTCCGAGCGCGTTGTGGTCTTCGTCCAGCAGTTCGCCGCCCAGCAGTTCCGCGATGCGCTGCGCGGCGGGCAGCATCGCGTCCCACGCATCCAGCGCAGTCAGTGGACCAGGCAGCGTGGCGAAGAAGGTCACGCCCGGCGTGCGCAAATCGTCAATGCGGCCCATGTCGAAATAGCCGGGCTTGACCATGTTGGCCATGCTGAAGACCGGGCCGGCCTCGGGACGGCCATCGACCAGCCGGTGGAAGATGTGCATCGCGCCGAAGCGCAGGCCGGCCTTTTCTGCAGCGACCACGATGTCGCAGCCGCCGAATGTTTCGCCTTCGGCTGCGGCCACGAACAGCGTGACGATGCGGTCGACGGGCAACTCCGCGGGTCGCTGGCCGGCCGTGGACGCGGGTGACGGCACGCCGTCGCCGTGGCGGCGGCGATCCCCGGTCATGCCGGCGCCGAGCCGGTCGAGCTCGCGCTGCAGGTCGACGTCGAGCTCGCCCTGCTCTGGCGCGGCCGGTGCATCTTGTCCGCCGACCTGCACGTTCGCGTCGGTGTCGCCGAGCATCGGTTCGATGCGTTCGGTGCCGTGCTTGCGCGACAGCAGTCGCCGGCCCTGCCCGGGCTGGCGCGGACGGCCGAAGAAATAGATGGCGACGAGGATCACCACGCCGATCACGACGATGATGATGCGCAGGGTGGCGGGCGAGATGGCGTCGGTGTTCACGGAGCGGACTTTAGCAAAGAAGTGCGACGGCGGCGAAGAACGACCCTCGCCCGGCATCACGTCGCCGGGATGGACGACACGTGCCGGCACGTCTGCAAACGTCCATCAAATCATTTCGGAAGTCGTGTCCGCCATCCGGCGCGTGCCTGCATCAAGCCGCGACGCCTGCCAACTTGGTCGCCTCGGACAGGTCCACCTGCACCAGCCGCGACACGCCCGGTTCGCGCATGGTCACTCCGCACAACTGGTGGGTGATCTCCATGGTGGCCTTGTTGTGGGTGACCACCAGGAACTGCACCTTCTCGGACATGTCGCGCACGAGCTGGCCGAATCGGCCGATGTTGCCTTCGTCCATCGGCGCGTCCACCTCGTCCAGCAGGCAGAACGGCGCCGGATTGAGGTTGAAGATCGCGAATACCAGCGCCACCGCGGTCATCGCCTTCTCGCCGCCGGAGAGCAGCGAGATGTGGCTGTTCCGCTTGCCCGGCGGGCGCGCCATCATGGTCACCCCGGCGCTGAGCAGGTCGTCGCCGGTCAGCTCCAGGTAGGCATGGCCGCCGCCGAACAGCTTCGGGAACAGGCCCTGGAACCCGGCGTTGACGCGATCGAACGTGTCCTTGAAGCGCTCGCGGGTCTCGCGGTCGATCTTGCGGATCGCGTTTTCCAGGGTTTCCAGCGCAGTCGTGAGGTCGGTCATCTGCGCGTCGAGGTATTCCTTTCGCTGCGCGGCCTCGGCATGTTCGGAAATCGCGGCGAGGTTGACCGGTTCCAGGCGCGCGATGCGCGCGTCGAGGTCGGCGATCTTTTCCTGCCATGCCGCCGGTTGCACTTCATCGGAGAGATTGGCCAGCAACGGTTCGACTTCCAGTCCCGCCTCGTGGATCGCCTCGGCGAGCTGTTCGGCGCGCAGGCGCTGGCCCTGCTCTTCCAGCCGCAGCTTCTCCAGCGCGTCGCGTTCGCCGGCCATGGCCTGCTCGGCGGCGTGGCGCGCCTGCTCGCGTTCCTGCAACGCGGCGGCGGAGTCCTCCAGCGTGCGGCGTGCCTCGACCATCTTGCGGTCGACCTGCAGGCGCTGGTCCAGGCAAACCTGGCGTTGCTGCTCC
>JAJXWZ010000015.1 GCA_021781345.1 Pseudomonadota bacterium | reverse complement strand
CGCGCTGGCGCAGCCGGAGTTCATGCGCGCGGTTTTGGCGCGCTAAACGTGTGCCCGGTTGCCCTTTGGCCCGGCCAGTGCGGGTTCATGCGCGCACACTTACGTTTTCCGCACCTCGAAACCGGTATCCATCATGCGACAAGCCATTTCCAACATCGCCCTGGTCGCGCTGTTGATCGCGGGAACCGCCATCGCCGCGCCACCGCAGGGCGCGCAGCCAGCCTCCGCCGCCAGCGTCGCGGCACCCGCCGACAAGCTGTCGCCGGGCGACCGCAAGCGTCTTGAAGCCATACAGCAGTACCAGCACGACCTGGTCAACGTGGTCGCATTGCGCGCCGATCCGGATTACCTGCTGGGTGCCGCGATCTTGGCACGGCCGTTCAAGCATCAGATGCAGGGACTGGATTTCGATTCCCTGAGCGAGCGTGCCGCCAACGCCGTCGGCGCGGGGCCCGTGACCCAGTGGGTGCGGCTCGATGCGTGCAAGACCGACGCCGATTGCCCCAATGCGGCTGCTTACGCGGATTTGAAGAAGCAAGCCGCCGGCAATGCCGCCGTGTGGCTGCTCGACATGGACTTTGCCGCGGTAAGGAAGGACAAGGCGGCCGAACTGGCAGCACTGAAGAAAGCCGCCGCCGCGCAGACCTACGACGACTATTACGGCAAGGCACTGGCGGACGTGGTCAAGGCTGCCTCGGTGCTGCCGCCGCTTGCCGATACGACCCGTGGCGCGCACGACGGCCAGCCGGACAGCGCTGATGGCGTGCGGGTGTTCGTGGCGTTCATGAATACCCAAGCGTACATAAGGCCCGGCTTCGGGCCCGTCGACAAGCTGTGCCGAAGGGCGACGGTCGCAAAGACCTCCGGTCTCAAGTCCGAATGCCTGAAGCTGGCACACACCCTGCAATGGGGCAGCAGCCCGGTCGCGCGCGCCGTGGGTTTGCATATGCAGGCGGAACTCGATCTGGACAATGCCGCGCAATACGAGCAGGCCAGCCGCAACCTTTCCTGGCAGGTGCAGCAGTATTCGCGGCAAGTGCGGCGCATGCTCGTTGATCCCGCGCCGGCCGCGAAGTGGCTCGCCATGGCCGGCAGCGGCGGCACCGAACTGAGCCTCGTCCTCGCGACTCTGCGCGCCAACAACATACCCACCGACGCGCCCGCCGACGCGTCGCCTGCTGCGGCCGGTTCCAGCGGCCAGTGATCCGGATTCAATGATGCGTGAATTGTTGTTGCTGCGGCATGCCGAAGCCATGCACGCCGGTCCGGATGGCCGCGACGCCGAGCGCCCCCTCAGCCTGCATGGAGAAGCGCAGGCGAGCGCGGTCGGGACATGGCTGGCGGAGCAAGGCGCGGAGCCGGATACCGTGCTTTGTTCGCCGGCGCGCCGCGCGCAGATGACGGCGGATGCGGTTTGCCGCGCGCTGCGCACACGCACGCCCCGCTTCCTCCCCGCGATTTACCAGGCCACGCCGGGTGAACTGCTGTCGCTGGTCGAGCACCACGCGCCGGATGCACGCCAGGTCTTGCTGGTGGGGCACAATCCGGGACTGGAACAATTGCTGGCACTGTTGACCGCAGGTCGCTCGGCCGGCGCGCGCGGCATGTCGCCGGCGACGCTGGCCTGGGTCGACACGGCCGACGATGCGTTCGAGCCCGGGCACGGGCGCTTGCGCGTGCTGTGGTCGCCCTGACATGAGGGCGGCATGGGCGCTTCCGTTGCTGCTCCTGTCGGCCACGGCTTTCGCCGCCGCGCCAGCCGGACAGCAGGCCTGGTCGATTGATCCGGCGCACTCGCAGGTCCGGTTCTCCGTGCGCAAATTCTGGTTCGCGCACGAGCGCGGCACGTTTCCTGGCCTGTCCGGCGGCCTGCGCCGGCTTGACAACCGCCTCGGCCTCGGTCAAGTCGATGCCAGCCTTGCCGTCGATCGGCTGCGCATGGACGATCCGGGCCATCGCGCCCATGCTCTGGGTCAGGGATTCTTCGACGCTGCGCGATTCCCGGTGATCCGATTCGACTCCGACCCGTTCCCGCTGGATGAGCTGGTGTCGGGTGGCAGGTTGCGCGGCGTACTCGAACTGCATGGCGAACGCCATCCGGTGACGCTGACTTTGCGGCCCTCCGATTGTCCGCGCCAGCCGCTCGATTGCACGCTCCGGGTACATGGTGAGATCTCCCGGGCGGCCTTCGGGATGCACGCCTGGCGCGGCGTGTTGTCGGACAAGGTAACGCTCGATCTGGCGATCGACCTCGTGCGCCACGAACCGTCTGGCTGATCCGCCTCGTATCATGCCCGGGTGATGCGCAAGAACGAGCGTGCCAAGCTGGTTTGGGTTGCCTGCACGATTGCGATGGTGCTCGCCGGCTGCGCGCCGCTTTCCACGCGCCGCATCGAGCGTGCCGACCGCATCCTTGCGATGACCGCCGACCACGCCGACGCTTGCGCGCGGCCCGACCGTTGCGCGGTGCCATCGCCTTTCATGGCCCAAGCCGACAATGCGATCGTGGCCTCCACCCCGGGGCATCCGCACAACACTGTCACCCTGCTCGACGTCGGCCAGAACGCGCTGGCGGCGCGCATCAACCTGATCCGTGCGGCCAGGAAATCGATCGACGTCCAGACCTACATCTGGTCGAACGACGACGCCGGCCTGCTGGTGCTGGACGAACTGGTCAAGGCTGCACAGCGGGGCGTGAAGGTACGCATCCTGGCCGACCAGCTGGGCTCGCTCAACGATCCAAAGCTGCTCGCGCAATTGGCGCGCGCCAGCACCGACCTGCGGATCAAGCTCTACAACCCGACCTTCGACAGCGCCCACAACAACTTCATCGAATACACGGCCAGCGTCTTGTGTTGCTTCCACAAGTTCAACCAGCGCATGCACAACAAGCTGCTGCTGGTGGACGACAGGATCGGCGTGGTCGGCGGACGCAACTACGCCGACGAGTACTTCGACTGGGACTCGCAAATGGATTTCCTGGACCGCGACGTGATCGTGGCCGGCGTTGCCGGGCGGCAGATGGATACCAGCTTCGATACCTTCTGGCACAACGACCGCGCGGTGCCGTTGACGCACCTCAAGGACGTCAACGCGGAAATCCTGGCCCACCCGTTCGGCAACCAGCGCTGGACGGAACCGCGTTTCGCCGATCCGCAGCGCGTGGCCAAGGTACGCGACGAGGCGGAAGATCCACGTTGGCTCGCCGACAACCTGCTCGACCACAGCCTGAACGTCGGGCTGGTCGATTACTTCTACGACCTGCCCTCCAAGGACGAAGCGGTACACGGGCCGGATTCACGTGAGCTGACCCAGGACCTGATGAAGATGCTCACCGATGCACGTAGCCAGGTCGTGCTGCAGACGCCCTACCTGGTGCTGACGCGTCGCGCCGGTGACATCTTCGCGGCGTTGCACAAGAAGAAGCCGCCGGTACAGGTCATCGTATCCACTGATTCGTTGGCCTCGACCGATGCCCTGCCGGTTTATGCGTTGTCGTACAAGCACCACAAGAAATTCCTTGTCGACTACGGCTTCCAGATCCACGAGCTGATGCCGCATCCGGCCGATGCGGCCGAGATGCTGGGGGATTACGACCGGCTTTCCGGCATCGGTTCGGAGAAATCCTCGCCGCACCGGGGCGGACGCGCGCCGATCAAGCCCGGCAGCCCGGGGCCTCGCATCAGCCTGCATGCGAAATCGATGGTCGTCGACGGCCGCATCGCGATGGTCGGATCGCACAATTTCGACCCGCGCTCGGCACACCTCAACACCGAGGATGGCGTGATCATCGACGACCCGGCCTTCGCGCGGCAGGTGCGCGCGTCGATCCTGCGCGATGCCGCGCCGCGCAACGCGTGGCTGGTCGCGCCGCGCGATCCTACCCCGATCATCGGCGATGTCAGCGAGGCCATCGGTGACGTGTCACGGCACCTGCCGATCTTCGATATCTGGCCCTGGGCCTACGCGACCGATTATCAGTTGAAACCCGGCTGCAAGCCGCTGCCCGCGAGCAACCCGGATTTCCTGGAATGCTGGAAGCCGGTGGGCGATTTCCCGGAGGTGAACCTGTCGCTGACCGCCATCGTCGCGCGCTTCGTCACCGCGTTCGGCGAGGGTGTCCAGGGCATCATGTGAGCCGATTGACGGCGCCCGGACCGCTCGGTAGGCTGGCGCATTCCGACGCCCCCGAGGACCCCGACATGCCGATGGACATCAACATCCACTTGAGTGACGACGACCTCCAGTTTTTCGTCAAGGGCATGCATGATGTCGAGGCGGGCGTACAGGCCGAAGATGCCGACCAGATCATCGCGGCCGCCCAGAAGCTGCTGGCCGAATCGCAGGGCATGGCGGTCCCCCCGTTCATCGCGGAGCGGCTCGGCAGCGTCGAGTCGCTCATTTCGATGGCCCGCGACGCGGGCTTCAACCTGCCGGATGCCGATCGGCACCGGGTACTGGCCGCCTTGGCTTACCTCGCCGATCCCAACGATGCGATTCCCGACGACGTCCCGGTGCTCGGTTTCCTCGACGACGCGATCATGATCGAGTTGTGCCGCCAGGACCTGCGTTTCGAGATCGAAGCCTACGATGATTTCTGCGCCTGGCGTGCCGAGGAAGCCCAGGCACGGGGTCTGGATCCGGACAAGCTGATGGTGCAACGCGCGGACTGGACCGACGCCCGCGCCGCCGAGGCGATTGCCTTGATGCATCGCCGCCGCCGTGATTCCTACGCCAGTGGCGCGTGGAAGCCGACGCTGTTCAAGGTGTCTTGAGAGCGTTCACCACCTGAACGCGGGGCGATCGGTTGACCGTTTCTCGTGGCGGTCTTTTCGCCGATAAGGACCACCACGGCCATCCATGGCCTGACCTTTCACGAAAGCAAGTCGGTCGGGCTTATCTTTCCAGGATCGCGACGACACCCATTCCGCCTGCGGTACAGACCGAGACGAGCCCGCGGCCCGGGCCTTTTTCGGCAAGCAGTTTCGCGAGCGTCGCCACGATGCGCGCGCCGGTCGCGGCGAACGGATGGCCTGTCGCGAGACTGGAGCCGTTGACGTTGATCTTGGCGGGATCGATCGATCCGAGCGGGGCATCCAGCCCAAGGCGCTTCCGGCAGTAGTCCACGGATTCCCACGCACGCAACTGGCACAGGACCTGCGCCGCGAAGGCTTCGTGGAATTCGTAGAAATCGAAATCCTGCAGGGCCAGGCCAGCGCGCCGCAGCATGCGCGGTACCGCGACGGTCGGCGCCATCAGCAGGCCCTCGCCGTGCACGTAATCGACCGCGGCGACCTCCGCGAAGGTCAGGTACGCCAATACCGGAAGTTTGCGCGCGGCCGCCCAGTCCTCGCTGGCCAGCAGGACCGCGGCGGCACCGTCCGAGAGCGCGGATGAATTGCCGGCGGTCAGCGTGCCCTTGCCCGAGCGGCGGTCGAATGCCGGTTTCAACGCCGCCAGTTTTTCCAGCGTGGAGTCCGGTCGCAGCAGGTTGTCACGCGCAACCCCGCGGAACGGAACCACCAGATCCTCGAAGAAGCCGGCGTCATACGCCGCCGCGAGCTTGCGATGGCTTTGCAGGGCCCATTGGTCTTGCTCGGCGCGGCCGATGTTCCATTCGCGGGCCATCTTCTCGCAGTGCTGGCCCATCGACAGGCCCGTCCGCGGTTCCACCACGCCGGGCACCTGCGGCTTGAGTTCGTGCAGGCGGAATCCACGCGTCGCGGCGCGCAGTTTTTGGGCGACGGTGCGCGCGCGGTTCAGATCCAGCAACCGTTGCTGCAAGCGGTCGGAGTAGGTGAGGGGCACTTGGCTGGTCGTGTCGGAACCGCCGCCGATGCCGGCCTCGATCTGGCCGCTCGCGATCTTCTGTGCGATCAGGATCGCATTGTCCAGCGAGGTGCCGCAGGCGCGTGCAGTGGTGATGCCCGGAGTGGTCATCGCCAGGCCGGACGATTGCAGCGCTTCGCGCGCCAGGTTCCAGTCGGCAGGATGCTTCATCACCGAACCGAACGCGACCTCGCCGAGCTCCACGCCGTGCAGTCCGAACTTCTCGACCAGTGCGCCCAGCACTTCGACGGACATCCCGAAGTTGCCGAGGTCGGCGTAGGCGCTGTCACGCTTGCAGAACGGAATGCGCGTGCCGCCCAGGACCGCGACGCGTCGGATTTGCCCGATCATGATCCAATCTCCCCCGTCGCCTTCAGGGCGACCTCCAGGCTGGCCCGGGAGCCCGGGGATTCCCCTGGCCTGCGCTCAGTCAAGGTCGGTGAATCCTTGCCGCAACATCCGGTACGGCTCCTCCTCCAACCCCAACGAGGCATACGTCCGCCGGGCACGCGCGTTGTCGCGCTCGACGTACAGGCGCAATCCGATCGCGCCGGCCGCGCGCGCACGCCGCTCCACCTCTGCGTACAGCGCCCGGAACACGCCGAGCCGGCGCGCCTCCCCAATCACGTAGACGCTCTGAAACCACCACCAGTCGCCGTTGCGCCAGTCGCTCCATTCGTAGGTGACGAGGAGGCAGCCGACGCGGTTGCCTTCGAGTTCGGCGACCAGGTAGAACCCCCGGTGCTGGTCCTCGAACACGGCACGCGTGCCGCGGGTCAGGGCCTCGCGGTCGAGGATCTTGTGTTCGGTTTCGCGTGCCATCGCGGCGTTGCAGTCGACCAGGAATTCGATATCCCGGACGTTGGCAGGGCGGATTTCAATCGACATCGATCAGCCTTCGTGTGGTTGGCGTCCCCGCCGCGCGCGCGAACTGCCCAATTTGCGCGTCAGGGTGTTGCGGCCCAGGCCCAGCGCCTTCGCGGCATTCTGCCGGTGTCCGCCATGCGCGGCCAGTGCGGAGTCCAGCAGTACGCGATCCAAGCGCTCGCGTGCCCGTGCATGCAGGTGCTGCGCGCCGCCGGCAAGTTCCGCATCGGCCCAGGTTCGCAGCGCCGCTTCCCAAGGAGGGGCCGAACGTGCACTCGGCGTGGCGCCATGCATCGCGGTTGCATCGAGGTCCTCGCGCCGGACGCTCGCGCCCGGTGCGATCACCGCGAGGCGGCGGCACGTGTTCTCCAGCTGCCGGACGTTGCCGGGAAAGTCCATATTGCCCAGTGCGGCGAGCGCGGCCTGCGCGAAGTGCTTGGACGGCAGTTTCAACTCGCGTGCGGCCTCGGCGAGGAAGCGCTTGGCAAGCAGCGGAATGTCCTCGCGGCGCTCCCTCAGCGCAGGCAGGTGGATGCGCACCACGTCGAGCCGATGCATCAGGTCGGCACGGAAATCGCCGCGCGCGACCTTGGCGTCCAGGTCCTGGTGCGTTGCCGCCAGCACGCGCACGTCGCTGCGGATCAGTTCGCGTCCGCCAACCCGATAGAATTCGCCACCCGCGAGCACCCTCAGCAGGCGTGTCTGGAGCGCCACGGGCATGTCGCCGATCTCGTCCAGGAACAGGGTGCCGCCCTCGGCCTGCTCGAAACGCCCGGCCGTGCGGCGCTGCGCACCCGTGAACGCACCTGCCTCGTGGCCGAACAGTTCCGACTCCAGCAGCTCCGCCGGGATCGCGGCGGTATTGAGCGCCACGAACGGCCGCGAACGACGCGCGCTTTCCTCGTGCAGCGCACGCGCGGCCAGTTCCTTGCCGGTACCGGTTTCGCCCGTGATCAACACGTTCAAGTCGCTCGCCGCGATGCGCCCGATCAGCCGGAAGACTTCGCGCATGGGCGGACTGTCGCCGAGCAAGGCGTGCCTCGGCGCCAGCTCGCGCGGGGTCGGGCCGGAGGACTGCGACTCGCTCAACGCGCGGCGCACCGAGGCCACGGCCTGCCCCAGGTCGAAAGGCTTGGGCAGGTAATCGGCCGCTCCCTCGCGGTAGGCCGCCGCGGTGGTCGCCACGTCGGTGAAGGCGCTCATCACGACCACCGGCAATCGCGGATGCATCGATTTCACTTCGCGCAGCAGCGCGAGGCCATCCGTGCCCGGCAGGCGCACGTCGCAGATCAGCACGTCCGGCGTCGCCTGCCGCAATGCACGCCGCGCCGATTCAGCATCGGCGAATTCTTCGACTACGTGGTCGGCATCGCGCAAGGCCGTTGCCAGCACGAACCGAACCGAACGGTCATCGTCGATGATCCAGAGGGTGCTCATTCGAATGGCTCCGTCGGTGGCCTTCGTGGCAGCAGCAAGACGAAACAGGATCCGGACCCGGTTCGCCGCAAGGTCAACTCGCCGCCGTGTTCGCGCGCGATCTCGCGCGCCACCGCCAGGCCAAGGCCGGTGCCCCCGGCGCGCCCCGAGACCATCGGCTCGAACAGGGTCTCGGCGATCGCGTCCGGGACGCCGTCGCCGTCGTCCTCGACCTCGATGCGCAGCGCCGGCACACGTTGGCCCCACGCGTCGCGCCAGCCAGCCTCGGCGCGGCTGCGCAGCGTGATCCTGCGCGCATGGGCCTCGATCGCGTTGCGCACCAGGTTCAACAACGCCTGCAGCAAGCGGTCGGGATCGCCATGCCACGCCGGCAGGCTGGGATCGTAATCACGCGCAATCGCGGCGTCGGGGCGTTCGGCCTGCACCAACTCGGCGACACGTTCGAGCATGGCGTGCACGTTCGCCGCGCGCGTGGCGGTAGTGTTGCGCACACCCAGGAGGCGTTCGGACAACGCGGCCATGCGCGCGGATTCCTCGCGGACCAGCCGGGCGAGTCCACGTTGCCGGGCATCTCCGGCGCGATTCTCCAGCAACTGCGCCGCACCCGATATCGCGGCGAGTG
Source organism: Pseudomonadota bacterium (assembly GCA_021781345.1). Taxonomy (GTDB): domain Bacteria; phylum Pseudomonadota; class Gammaproteobacteria; order Xanthomonadales; family Rhodanobacteraceae; genus 66-474. The sequence continues at coordinate 3,636 of JAJXWZ010000015.1, read as the reverse complement.
GATTGCGGATCTCGTGCGCGAAGCCGCGCAAGGAACCGGATACCCGGTCGTGGTCGCCCGAGGACGAAGCCGCACGGGCTTCCACCAGCGTGCCCCGCGCAAGCCCGGTGAAAGTGAAATCCAGCCGGGCTTCGCGTCCGGGCGTCGCGCACACCGTCACGTCGCGCAGCTGCAAGGAACCACTTTCATCGAACGCCCGGACCGCCATCGCGTGCAGCCGCTCGCCATCCGGCAGCAATACCGCGAGCGTATGACCGAGGATCCTCGAGAGTCCAAAGCCCGTGTGCTCGGCGAAGGCCGGGTTGGCTTGTGTCACCCGCAGTCCGGCGTCCAGCCAAGCCACGCCGGTCGCGAGTTGTCCGATGAGGTCGATATCTGATGGGACTCCGATCATTGCACCAATTTAGTGCGAACGCCGGTCGCCGGCAATCTCAGCGCGCGATGCGGAAAGTCAGGTTGAAACGGTAGGCTCCGGTCAGCGGATGTTCGCCGGGCTTGACAGGCTGTATCCCGTGATAACGCATCCGCGACGGCCCGCCCCAAACCACCACATCGCCGTGTCCCAACCGGATTCGGCGCTGCGGGTCGGCACGTACCAGGCCGCCAAAAAGGAAGGTTGCGGGCAGGCCCAGGGAGACCGACATGATCGGCGCGCAGCGGTCGCGTTCGTCGTGATCGCGATGCAGCGTCAGGCGCGTGCCGGCTGCGTAGCGATTGACCAGGCAAACGTCCGGCATGTAATCATCGAATCTGACAGCAGCTGCCGCGGCATGCGCGAGCCGAGCGAACGATGCCGGCAGCTTCGGCCACGGCCTGCCGGTTACGGGATCGAGCTCCACGTAACGGTAGCCGCGCCGGTCGCTGTGCCAACCCACCGCGCCGCAGTTGGTCATCGCCACCGACATCGTCTTGCCGCCCGGCGTGACCAGGTTGCGGAACGGAGACTGTTCGGCAATCCGCCCGATTCCCGCGAGCAACGCCCCGGCCTGGTCCAGCGCGAATCCATGCAGCAGCCAGGCGCCAGGTGCGAGTTCCTCGCGTGTGGCGATCGATGGCACGGTGTCGAAAAGTGGCATCGAGCAGGCTTGCATCGGCATGCAGAATGCAAAGCCCGAGTTTACGCCGGTTACCGGGCGCCAAAGCAGACGTGTTTCGCCAAGGGCCGACACTGCGGCATCGGCCCCGGGATCCCTTGATCAGATGCTGTAGTACATCTGGTATTCGAGCGGATGGGTGGACGCGCGGAACGCGGTCACTTCCTTCATCTTCAGTGCGATATAGCCGTCGATGAAGTCGTCGCTCATCACGCCGCCAGCCATGAGGAATTCACGATCCTTGTCCAGTGCATCGAGGGCGGCGTCCAGCGAGGCGCACACCTGCGGGATGTTGCGCTCCTCCTCGGGCGGCAGGTCATAGAGGTCCTTGTCCATCGGCGCGCCCGGATCGATCTTGTTCAGGATGCCGTCGAGGCCGGCCATCATCAGCGCGGTGAAGGTCAAATAACCCGAATTCATCGGATCGGGGAAGCGCACCTCGATGCGGCGGCCTTTCGGGTTACTGACGTAGGGTATGCGGCACGAAGCCGAGCGGTTGCGTGCCGAATAGGCCAGCATGATGGGTGCCTCGAAACCCGGAACCAGCCGCTTGTAGGAATTGGTGGTCGAATTGGCGAAGGCGTTGATCGCGCGCGCATGCTTGAAGATGCCGCCGATGTAATGCAACGCGATTTGCGACAGCCCGCCGTAGAGTTCGCCCGCGAACAGGTTCTTGCCATCCTTGCTCAGGGACTGATGCACGTGCATGCCCGAACCGTTGTCGCCGACGATCGGCTTGGGCATGAACGTGACTGTCTTGGCAGCGGCGTGCGCGACGTTGCGGATCACGTACTTCATGGTCTGCAGGTCATCGGCCTTGTGCAGCAGGGTGTTGAAGCGCGTGCCGATCTCGCACTGGCCGGCGTTCGCGACTTCGTGGTGGTGGACCTCGACCGACTGGCCCAGCGATTCCAGAACCATGCACATTTCCGCCCGCAGGTCGGCCAGCGAATCGACCGGCGGCACCGGGAAGTAGCCGCCTTTCACGCCAGGGCGGTGGCCATGGTTGCCTTCGTCGTACTTGTAGCGCGAACTCCAGGCCGCCTCCTCGGAGCCGATCTCGTAGAACACGCGGCCCATATCGTTTTGCCAGCGCACCGAATCGAAGATAAAGAATTCCGGTTCCGGCCCGAAGAAAGCGGTGTCGGCGACGCCGGTGGACTTGAGGAACGCTTCGGCGCGGCGTGCGATCGAGCGCGGATCGCGTGCATAGGCCTGCATGGTCGACGGCTCCAGCACGTCGCACATGATGTTCAGCTGCTTGTGCGCGGCGAACGGGTCGACAAAAGCGGTCGCCGGATCGGGCAAGAGGATCATGTCCGACTCGTTGATGCCTTTCCAGCCGGCGATCGAGGAGCCATCGAACATCTTGCCGTCCTCGAAGGTTTCGGCGTCGAAGGTGTGCGCGGGGAACGTCACGTGGTGCTGTACGCCGCGCATGTCGGAGAAGCGCAGGTCGACGAATTCGATACCTTCGGAGTTGATGGTTTCAAGGACGGTGTCGGCGGTCATGGCAGGCTCGGGTGGAGGGTGGGTGGCTTGAATTTGCAAGTGCCATGCCAATAAAAATAGATCTGTAATTCAATCACATGTATCACGAAATGGGCTGCTATGCACCATAGTGGACAAGAGTTTTGCACAAAGTTGGTGAATACATGCCATGGCATCCTTGCGCCAACGTGCTCCGATTACGACGGGTTTGTCGGGCACGCACAACACCACGTCGCCGTGGCTGTCGTGAAACCCCGCGATCAGGCACTCGCCCATCAATGGCGTGGACCGTTTCCAGGAAGAATTCACCACGCCCGCCACCAGGCCGACCGATCCGTTCGTCGGGTGCGTACCGTCCGGTGACCTGCGCGCCGATGCCTTCGCCGAAGCCGACATCCGATGCGCCGTGCGCGAATGGCCAAACCATCCCGGCGGATCGTTACCATCATGCACTTCAAAACCCGTGCATACTCGGACGCCATGCATAATCCGGAACAGACGATGGCGAACGCCAAGGCCGCCTGGCGCGGCGAATGGCCATTGCCGGTCGCGCTGGCCATACTCCTCGCGGGCTGGTCCCTGAAGACTGCATTCGCCGCGGAAGCTTCGCCCGACGTCGCGGTCGGCGTCGCGTTCGCTGCTTTTTTCCTGGGGGCGCTGGTGGCCGCGATCATGGCCACGCATCACGCGGAGCATCTGGCCGAGCGATTCGGCGAACCCTACGGCACCCTGATGCTCACGCTGTCGGCGATTTCGCTGGAAATCGCCACCGTCATGACCGTGATGCTGCACAACGTGGACAATCCGGCGTTCGGCCGCGACACCATGTTCTCGGTCGTGATGATCGTCCTGAACGGCATCATCGGGACCGCGCTGCTGGTCGGGGGCCTGCGCCACCACGAACAGACCTACAACCTGCGCGGGGCCAAAACCTTCCTGAGCCTGTTGATCCCGCTGGCGACGCTGGCGCTGGTCTGGCCGGACTTCACGGTCAGCTCGGGCGTCGGCACCTTGTCGGTGGTGCAGAAGACGTTCCTATTGGTGATGTCCC
>JAJXWZ010000092.1 GCA_021781345.1 Pseudomonadota bacterium | reverse complement strand
TCTCGCGGCGGCGGCGTTGGTGGCCGGGTGTGTCCGGGCGCCGGTGCATGGCGCCGTGCGGACAGCCAGCGAACAGCCGCTGGCCCGGCTTGCGCTTCCGGCCGAAGACGCCGGCAGCCGGGCATCGGCATTGCTGATCGCCGCCGAATTCGCGCTGCAGCACAACGACGTCGCAGACGCGGCAGCGGATTACGCCCGGGCCGCGCGGCTTTCGAACGAGCCGGCTGTCGCCGGACGCGCCGTCCAGCTCGCGTTGATGGCCAACGATGTCGATCAGGCGCGGCATTTGCTGGATCGCTGGCAGGCCTTGGGGGCGGGTCCGCGGGAATTGGCCGCCGCACGTGCGCATCTCGCGATGCAGCAGGGCGACCGTGCAGTGGCCGAGCGGCAATTCGGCATCTTGGTCGCGTCCGGCAACGGCGAGGATTGGAAAACCTTCGCGGCGACCTTGCTGGCCGCGCGCGATACGGCGCTGGCTGGGCAAGTACTGGAGGATCTGGCCAAGCCCGATCGCCTGCCGCCCGACGAGAAGATCTGGGTCGCGCTCAGCCAACTTGGTGAGCACCTCGGCCGCCATGCCTTTGCGCGTGAGCTGGCCGACGCCGCCGTACACAGGTTCGATGGCGCCGACGGCATCGCGTGGGCGGCCAGCCTGCATGCCCGCATGGGCGACCGCGCTGGTGCGGTGGCGTTGTACGCGATGGGGGTGGCGACGCATCCACGCAGCGCCGATTTGCGCCTCGGCTACGCCGTGCTACTGGGCCATGCCGGCGAATATGCCAAGGCGCTTGCCGTGCTCTCACGGGGTCCGCAGACGCCAGCGACCTGGTCCGCACGCGTCGCGATCGCGGCGCGTGCGAACGACGAGGGCACTTTGCGCCGGATTTATTTCCTGCTGCAGCGGCAACCCGAAGCCCAGCGACTCGACAACGCATTCCTGATCGGCCAGCTCGCCGAACTGCTGCACCACGATCGCGAGGCCTTGCAATGGTATGGCAAGGTCGATCCCGACAGTCGCCATGGTTTCGACGCCCGGTTGCGCAGCGTGGTGCTGCTCGACAAGACCGGACAATCTCCACAGGCACACGCGTTGGCCGCGCGGATCCAACAGGATTACACCGGCGATGCCGACAGCCTGCGCACGGCCTTCGAGGTCGACGCGCAGCTGTATGCACGGCACGGCGAACACGCCCGGGCGATCGCGACCTACAGCCGCGGCCTCGCGGCGCTACCCGGCGACCCGGTGCTGACCTACGACCGTGGCATCGAGGAGGCTGGTGCCGGCGACACCGATGCGGCGCTGGCCGATTTCCGCAAGGTGCTGGCGCAGGACCCCGGCAACGTCGAGGCGATGAATGCGCTGGGTTTCACGCTGGCCGATGCCGACCGCGACCTTCCGGAAGCGACCCGGCTGCTCCGCAAGGCGCTGGCCGCCAAGCCCGATACCGCGGCGATCATGGACTCATGGGGCTGGCTCCAATACCGGCTTGGCAATCTGGTGGAGGCCGAGTCCTATCTGCAGCGGGCCTGGGATCGGCAACGGGATCCCGATATCGGTGTGCATCTGGGAGAAGTGCTTTGGAAGCTCGGCCAACACGAAAGCGCCCGCGAACTGTTCGCCCGGGTGCGCAAGCTCGATCCGCGCAACGAGGCGTTGCAGGGCGCCGAACGGAGACTGCACCCATGATGCGGGGGCTTGCACCGGTCGCGTCGTCGCTGCTCGCCGGTGTGCTGCTCGCTGCGTGTGCGCCGGTGCCGGTACGCAGGCCCGGAACGGTCAAGCAGCTCGCGGCGCAGGCCGCGCGCGAGCACCTGCTGGGCTTGCAGCCCGACTGGAGCCTCGATGGCCGGTTCGCGGCGTCGGACGGCCGCCATGGTGGCAGCGGCAGCCTCTCCTGGCGTCAGAAAGGCCAGCGTTACCGGTTCACCCTGCGTGCCCCGATCACGGGCAAGAGCGTGCAGCTGGACGGCGGGCCCGACGGCGCGATCCTGAGCGGCGTCGGCAAGCAGCCACTTGCCGGTCGCAGTGCGGGCGAGGTCCTCGGCGAGGAATTCGGATGGGACGTGCCGGTGACCGATCTCGCGTGGTGGGTGCGCGGCCTGCGCGCCCCCGGCCGCGCGGCGATCCTCACGTTCGGTGCCAACGGACTGCCGGCCACGCTGGACCAGGACGGCTGGCACGTCGACTACCTTGGCTGGTACGCCGAACGCAACCCGCCATTGCCGCGCAAGGTGTATGCCAGCCGCGATCCCTATACGGTACGGGTGTTGATCGAAAACTGGGACATGAGCCACTGAACTGGCGCCGTGCCAGCCAAGCACCTGAATTGACACGAATTGCGCCACACACGACAATATGCGGCTTTTCATCGCGCCGGGCACGACGCCGGGTCGCTTGGAAGGTTCGGGTACAGGGGATGTACCGACGCAGAGGCGCCTTGGCGCCGATGCGGAACGCGTGGCGCGGCTTGGCCGCGACCGAGTTCATGGCGCCGGGCGGGAACCCGGTCGCCATCAAAAAAGATGGGGCGTCGCCAAGTGGTAAGGCACCGGGTTTTGATCCCGGCATTCGCAGGTTCGAATCCTGCCGCCCCAGCCACCGCCGGTACTGCAAACGAAGGTTGCGGGCATGCACAACACATCCAACCTGATGCTGTTCTCTGGCAATGCCAATCGCAAGCTGGCGGAGGACGTCGCGCACACCCTCGGCGTGCCGCTGGGCAGGGCACTGGTGGGCACGTTTTCCGACGGCGAGGTACAGGTCGAGATCGACGAGAACGTCCGCAACCAGGACGTGTTCGTGATGCAGTCGACCTGCGCGCCGAGCGCGGAAAACCTGATGGAGTTGCTGGTACTTGTGGATGCGCTGAAGCGCGCCTCGGCTTCCAGCGTCACCGCGGTGATACCGTACTTCGGCTACGCGCGCCAGGACCGCCGCCTGCGCGCGGCGCGGGTGCCGATCACCGCGAAGGTGGCGGCCAAGTTGATCGACGTGGTGGGTACCGACCGGGTGCTGACGGTGGACATCCACGCCGACCAGATCCAGGGTTTCTTCGACATCCCGCTGGACAACGTGTATGCCTCGCCGGTGCTGCTGGCCGACATCTGGCGCAAGCACGGCACCGAGGGCGTGACGGTGGTCAGTCCCGACGTGGGCGGCGTTGTGCGCGCACGGGCCGTGGCCAAGCGCCTGGATGACGCCGACCTGGCGATCATCGACAAGCGCCGCCCACGCCCGAACGAGGCGAACGTGATGAACATCATCGGCGACGTGGTCGGCAAGACCTGCGTGCTGGTCGACGACATCGTCGATACCGCAGGCACGTTGTGCGCCGCCGCCAAGGCGCTCAAGGAACGCGGCGCCACGGAAGTGGTCGCGTACTGCACGCATGCGGTGCTCTCGGGGCCGGCGGTGCGCAATATCGAACAGTCGCAGATGGACGAGCTGGTGGTGACCGACACGATTCCGCTGAGCGAGCAAGGCGCGGCGTGCGGCAAGATCCGCCAGTTGTCGGTGGCGCAGTTGCTGGCCGAAACCGTGCGCCGGATGGCATTCGGCGAGTCGGTCAGTTCGTTGTACGTGGACTAGGTGCGCGCAGCGGGGCATCCTGCCTCCGTTCGCGTGGTCACGGTCGCGGCCGAGCCGCGACACTCATTCCGCGGACGCCGCAGTTCGACGTCCGCGCCGGCACGTCCTCGTGCCGGATCCGGCTTCGGCCGGCAACCACTCTCCTGGTCGCGGGAGAGTTTCCATCCGCCGCGAGGCGGAATCATGCAACCAAAGGCAGAAAGCAAAAATGGCAACCATCCACGAAATCACGGCCGAACGCCGTACCGACCAGGGCAAGGGTGCGAGCCGCCGCCTGCGTCGCGCCGGCAAGGTTCCGGCCATCGTCTACGGCGCCGGCAGGGACGCCGAGAACATCCAGTTCGACCACCTGAAGCTGTCGCTGGCCGCGCGCAACGAGTGGTTCGCGTCCTCGATCCTCGACCTGCTGGTCGACGGCAACCGCCAGAAGGTGCTGCTGCGCGACGTGCAGAAGCATCCGGTGAAGCCGCAGTTGCTGCACCTGGACTTCCTGCGCATCGACGAAGCCAAGCCAATCCGCGTGTACGTGTCGATCCGCTTCCTGAACCAGGAGAAGTCGCCGGCCGCCAAGACCTCGGGTGTGGTGATCTCGCACAACCAGACCGAAGTCGAAGTGTCGTGCCTGCCGAAGGACTTGCCCGAGCATATCGACCTCGACCTCTCCGAGCTTAAGCTCGGCGACGTGGTGCACATGTCCGACCTCAAGCTTCCGGCCGGGGTGGAGATTCCAGAGCTCAAGCTGGGCCGGGAATACGACCACACCGTGGTTTCCGCGCAGGCGGTCCGCGAGGAAGTCGAGGAAGCCCCGGCCGAAGGCGCCGAGGGCGCGACGGCCGAAGGCGCGGGGGCACCGGCTGCGGGCGAAGCCGCCAAGGCCGCGGCGCCGGCGGGCGAAAAGAAGCCGGCCGAGAAGAAGTAAGGGGCTCATGCGAACACCCCTGTCGTCATTCCGGACGCCGCGCAAGCGGCGATCCGGAATCCGCATTTAGCATCGCCCGGAACGCGAACAGATGGATAGACTCGCGCCATCCTTGGCGCTCGCCCTTCGGGCCGCCTGCGGCGTTAGCGGTTGCAGTCCTGCGAACGCAGTCGGGTTTTGCCTTCAGCAGCCCCGGAATGACGAGCTTGTCATCGCGCGGGGTTTGCCTTGATGCCCGGCATCCGGTTGATTGCCGGCCTCGGCAATCCCGGGGTCGAGTACCTGCGCAATCGCCACAATGCCGGCTTCTGGTTCGTCGACGCGCTGGTTTCCGGTGCGGGCGAGAGGTTTGCCTTCGAGAAACGCCTGCATTCTGAGGCTTGCCGCGTGCGGATCGGCGGTGAAGAGGTGCGGGTGATCAAGCCCGCCACCTTCATGAACGAGAGCGGCCGCGCCGTGGTGGCGGCGCTGAATTACTGGAAGCTTGCGCCCGAGGATTTGCTGGTGGTGCACGACGACCTGGACCTGCCGGCCGGTACCGCGCGCCTGAAGTTCGACGGCGGCCACGGCGGCCAGAACGGTATTCGTGACGTCATCGCGCAGCTCGGGCACGGAAAGTTCCACCGCCTGCGCATCGGCATCGGCCATCCCGGCGACCGCAACCGGGTGACGCCGTGGGTGCTGGGCAATCCATCCGCGCTGGATGAAAACCTGATGCTGGATGCGATCGCGCGTGCGCTGGATGCGCTGCCTCTGGTGGTGGCCGGCGAATTCAACGAAGCAATGAAGCGGTTGCACACGCCACGCGCTGGTGACGAAGATTGATTTGCGGGACCGCTTGATCGAAGGGGCGGGTTTCGCGCCACGCGAACCGGAAGCCGCCTGACCAATCCAACGAGTGCGGTGGCGCAACGCGCATCCTTGCCAAGAGGTTCTATGAGCATCCAATGCGGCATCGTCGGCCTGCCCAATGTCGGCAAGTCCACCCTTTTCAATGCGCTGACCAAGGCGGGCATCGCCGCGGCCAACTTTCCGTTCTGCACGATCGATCCGAACGTCGGCGTGGTGCCGGTGCCCGATCCGCGCCTGCAGCAGCTCGCGGACATCGTGCATCCGCAGAAGATCATCCCGGCGTCGGTCGAATTCGTGGATATCGCGGGCCTCGTCGCCGGCGCATCGAAGGGCGAGGGTCTCGGCAACAAGTTCCTCGCGCACATCCGCGAGGTCGATGCGATCGCGCACGTGGTGCGTTGCTTCGAGCATCCGGATATCGTGCACGTCGCCGGCAAGATCGATCCGATCGCCGACATCGAAACCATCGACACCGAACTTGCGCTGGCCGACCTGGAATCCGTGGACAAGGCGCTGGCGCGTGTCGAAAAGGCGGCCAAGGCCAATGACAAGGAGGCCATGGCGAAGCGTCCGGTGCTGGAAAAATTGCGTGCGGCGTTGAACGAGGGGCGCGCTGCACGCTCGGTTCCTTTGGACGACGAGGAGCGCGCGGCGATCCGCGAACTGTTCCTGCTCACGATGAAGCCGCTGATGTACGTCGCCAACGTGCGCGAGGACGGCTTTGAAGACAACCCGCATCTCGATGCGGTACGCCAGCGCGCCGAAACCGAGGGCGCGGTGGTGGTGCCTGTGTGCGCGGCGATCGAGGAAGAGCTCGCGCAGCTTGACGAAGCCGACCGCGGAGAATTCCTGGCGTCGATGGGATTGAGCGAGCCGGGGCTGGATCGCGTGATCCGCGCGGCCTACACCCTGCTTGGGCTGCAAACCTATTTCACCGCGGGCGAAAAGGAAGTGCGTGCATGGACGGTCAAGCGCGGCGCCACCGCGCCCCAGGCCGCTGCCGTGATCCACACCGATTTCGAGAAGGGTTTCATCCGCGCCGAAACCGTGTCGTTCGACGACTACGTGAAATACAAGGGCGAGTCAGGCGCCCGTGACGCGGGGCGGTTGCGACTGGAAGGCAAGGAATACCGAGTCCAGGAAGGCGACGTCCTGCATTTCCGCTTCAACGTATAAGCATTTCTGGATGCGTGATCGCGAAACCCGCTTGCGCGCCTGTGCGAGCGGTCGAAGCCGGCGACATCCACGCGGGCGTCGCTCAGTAGGTCACGGTCACGACGATGGTGTCGTTGTAGTTGCCGGCCGGCGGCGTCGGCTGCACCGTCACGCGGCCGTACACCGTGAGCGATTGCGGATTTCCGGTTCCGGATCCGGCCACGGTATCCGTATCGACCGTGTCTCCCCACACCTGCGTGCGGGACGAGTCCCGGTAGAGCTGGTAACTGATGGCGTTGGCGCCCAGCACCATCCTGCGTGCATCGACGCTGCCGCCGTTCTGTCCGGCGTTCAGTCCCACGTTGTAGGGCGTGCCATCCGAGCACTGAACCTCGAGCGTGGTCGTGGCGTCAATCGCCGAAGTCAGCAGGCCGACATTGCCGAAATCGAGCGGGTTTGCCGTGATCGTGCACTTCGGCACGACGCTGGCAAACACGACGAATGATCCGAAGCGGGCGCTAGTAGTTCCACCACAGGTGGCTGGCGGGTTGTTGCCGTGCACCTCGTTGATCGTGATTGCCGTGTCGCCGGGGCCGTAATCGTCGGCGTATGCGCCGGGGACCGCGGTGGTCTGGTTCCCGAGCACGCGTCCGTACAGGGTCAACGTGCCTGACGTGCTGGCATTGTTTCCAAGCGTGATCGCAAGTTGCACCGGGGTCGGTGATCCGAAGAACTGGCTGCCCCACACGATGGAATGCGCAGGATCCTGGTAGAGCTGGAAATCAAGGCTGTCTCCCGCCGCGTCGTGCATTTGCCGGGGGTCCGTGGGGCCGCCGGCCGGCTCCCCGATGCTGAAGCAGATCATCGCCGATTGCTTGCCTCCACCCTTCGAATTCGTGCAGGTGTAGCTCAAGGTCGCGTTGCTGTCGGTCTGCGAAGACTGCGGGTCGACGCTGCCAAAGGCGAGGCTGCTCATCGATGCCGAGCAGGCGATGGCCGCGTGTGCCGGCTTGTGCCAGAACAGGCCGAAGCCGAGCAGCATCAGGATGGCGCAGCAGCGCAACAGGGTGTGGTTCATGGCTTGATCTCGCGGCAGACGAGCGGGCCGATCACCGGCACGCTGCTTCCATTCGGGTGATAGTCGAAACGCGCCGTGCACGTTTCGTGCGTGGTTCGCGCGTCCAACGTGTTGTGGGTGGCGAGGTCTTCCAGGTACACCATGCCGTCGTAGCCGACGACCTCGGCGGGTGCATGGCTGCCGCGCAGCGTGACCGTGCTGCCGACGGCGAGGGGCTTGCCGGACCCGTCATGGAGGATCACGGTGGCCGCCCGCACTGGGTGTATCCCGAATTTCACCAGTGTGCCCGCACGGTCCGCGGGCACGACATCCGCGTTGACGCGGTCGATGTCCACGTCCGCGGGCAATTTCATGGGGTCGATCGAAAGCTTGTTCGGCTGGTAGGCATTGAGCGGGGTCACCAGGAGATCGCCGCGCGAGTTGGTCGTTCCGATCGGGCGATTTTCCAGCAGCACCGGCACCTTGGCGACGCCGTCGGTGGAAACCACCGCGAAAGCGTCGTTGACCTGCCGTGCCAGGAAGAACTGGCGATCCATGAACACCAGCGCGCCGCTCAGGTCCGCGTAACCGAACGTGTCGCCGTTCAGGCTCTGCACGCCGGCAAGGATCTGGCCGTCCTGTCCGTTGTAGCCGAGCTCGGCCAGCCCGCCGTGCTGGGCGTTGCCGTCCTGCGCACGCAGGTGCCAGCCGAAACCACCGTCGGGATTGACGGGTTTGCTGGCATCGACGGTGCCGAGGTTGCCGGTGCGATCGTGCTGGATCGACAGCGACGCCGAAACGTTGTCGTCGAGTGCCACGGACAGGCTCAGGAACATGCTGCGGTCGCGATGATCATCCAGATTCTGATTGGCGCTGAGATTGAGCGCGATGCGCGGACCCAGCGATTTGAAAAAGTAGGCGCTGGCGTAACGCGAACGCGGCTGGCCGGGATACTGGAGTGCCACGTAGCTCACGCCGATGCTGCCCAGGCGGTCCAGCATGATGCCGGCCAGGGCGCGGTCGGCGCGCTGCGGCGGCGGGAGGCTGTAGCGCGAGGCGATGTCGCGATACTCGCCGAAGGTGCGCAATTCGTCGATGGAAAAATTGAAGCGCAGGTTGCGCCAGTTGTAGCCGAGTTCGGCCTGTTGCCCGCCAGCGCCGCGGTCGCGGCTGGCGGCGAAGGACGCATTCAGCACGCCAGCCTTGCCGATGGCGACGTCCGCGCCGGCACCGCCTTCGCTGAGACCGGCGGTCGCTTCGGCGTGGCCTTCCAGTGTCAGCCAGTCGGTGAATCCGCGCCGCCAGGTGCCGCTGAAGGCCGGGGCGGAACCGTAGTCGAAGGAGGCCAGCCCGTAGTTCTTGCGCACGAAACCCGCATCGATCGAAAAGTTGCTCAGGCCCGGCTTCAGCAACTGGTTGGTCGTGTAGAACGGGAATGCGATCGTCGTCTGGCGACCCATCGCGTCGGTGATCACCACGGCCGCCTGGCCATTGCCGTTGACCACCGGCACGGTATTGAGCTGGAACGGCCCTGCGGGCACGCTGCTGCTGTATTGCTTCATGCCGTTGACGTACAGGTCGACGGTCGAGGGCAGATTGGCCTGGCCGTAGAATGCCGGTACCGGAAACGTCACCAGGTCGGGTTGCAGCGCGAAGTTGCGTTGCAGCTGGATGCCGCCCAGCCGCGTGGCGCGCGACCAGCCGAGGGCGCCACTGATGATGTCGCCGATCCGCAAGGTCAGCGCCGAATCCACCCAGGAATGGCTGAAGGTTGTATCCATGCGGACACTGTCGGTATGGGTGCCGCTGCCTGGCATGCCGAGCGTCCGGCTGAGTTCGGTGCTGGAGAGGACGCCCCATTCGTTGAACGCGCGCAATTCGGTGAACAGCGAAAGGCTGGTGGAGGCGTGGTTGTCGCGTGCCCCGTAGAAGTCGTAGTTCAGCAGCAAGCCCGGCGAGGCCGTGGGATGCGGAATCGGATTGGCCCGTGTATTCAACACGGACAGGTTCTGCTCGAGCATGCCGGGCGGTGCGGTGATATCGAGCTGCTGGGCAGCCTCGTCGTAGTGCACGCCCACGCCGGGCATGCCGGTCAACGCGACTTTGCCTGTCATGGACGGGGGCAGCCGGAAGCCCAGCTTGCGCAAAGTGGCGGCGTCGGCACGGAACGTATCGCCCTGCCGCAGGAAATGCGCGATCCGATGGGTATCGTTGCCATTCAGGAGCACCTCGAGGTAGAGATCCTCTCCCTGCGCGGCATCGGCAACGCGAGTCGCTGCCGAACCGTCGGGAACGAGCGAAACCCCGGCGGTCCCTGCCGCGGCGGGCGGGACAGGTACGGTGGTCCCAGCGATTCCCAGCAGGACGAGGCTAGCGAGGCAGGTCGCCGACCGCGACCGCTTGTTCGACCGGCTTGCCATTGATCGCAACCTTGAGTCGGGTGCCGGATGGAAGCCGGGACGCGGAAACCTGCAACGGCCAGCGCATGGTCATCCCGGCGAGCGCGTACCCGAGCAGGCCCGATGAAACCTTGATCGGGGTACCGCCCGGTGGCAGCAGGCTCACGTCGCTGAGCTGGGCATGCGTCGCGCCGGCGTTGCGCAACTGGAGGGCGATGCCCTCGCCGTCGCGAACCAGCGACCAGCGCAACTTGGCCGCCACAGCGTCGGCCCCCGGTGGTTTTCCCGGTTCGACGAATACGGGGATCGAGTAGCGCAAAACGTAGCGCACGCCGGTTTGCTTCTGTCGCCCTGGCTGCGGCAGTTCGTCCACCAGCAGCCGATAGGCGTCCTCGCCGCCGCTCGCGTCCGTTGCATCCAGGCGAATCACCCGTACGAGTTGCCGGGAGTTGGGCGCAAGGCCCAACATCGGCGGGCTCGCGACGAGCGCCCGCGTGGGCGTCAGCACGTCCTTGCCGCCGGCCTCGGTCCAGCGGAAGACGCGGACCTGGGCGTGCAGCACGTCGGCGCCGGTGTTGGTGAGCCAGAGACCCTGCGCCGGAATCGACGGCAGGAACTCCAGCCCGACCGGCGCGATCTGCAAACCGGAAGCGTTCGCCATGCCGGCGACCGACAACAGTCCCGCGGCCAGCGCGCAACGGGCGAGCGAACGCACGACCATCTTCCCGACCTCGATCAATACGTCACGGTGACGTTGACCGTGTCATTGTAGGTGCCTGCAGGCGGCGTGGCCTGCGCCGGGACCTGGCCGTAGACCGTGAAGGCCTGGGACGAGCCGGTCCCCGTGCTGGCCACCGTGTCGGTGCCGATGGTGTTGCCCCAGACCGTCGTGTGATTGGCGTCCGAGTAAAGCTGGTAGGCCACCGAATTGGACCCGTTGACCATGGTGCGACCATTGATGTTGCCGCTCGATCCGCCGTCGAGACCGATGTTGTAAGCCGCGCCGCTGGTGCAGGTCACCGAGATCGTCGATGTCTGATTGACTGCGCTGGTCAGGGGGCCTTGCGTGCCGAAATCCATCGTGGTCGGAGCGACCGAGCTGACGTCGCATGCGTTCTGTATGGTGATGGTGACCGGCATGGTCGCCGTGACCGTGCCCGCGGTGGCCTGGGCGGTTGAGACCGACAGACCTGCAGCGACGAGAGCGGCGGCGAACAGGGTGGGTTTGATGTTCATTAGCAGAACCCCTTTTGCATGGGAGGAATGGACAAGAGTTGTTTTTGTTCGCACCCGCCCGGTTCGACTTTGAGACGTGGTGCACGAAATCCCTTAGCAAGGGGCATGCCAAATAGACACTTGCGACATGTTTTTGCAGTAGTTACAAAACGTCAACGGCCCGCGGGGCGGCCGCTCCCCGCCCCTTCCCGGCGACCGATGTACGGGCGTGCGGGGAGGACTTCGGGCGCCGGATCGTCATTCAGGGGCTAACCGGCCAGGCGTTGGTGGTGCGTGGTTGACTTGTCGGCCATGCGACGCGAAAATGCGCGGTCTTTGTTGGGCAAACTGCTGATACCCGGGGTGTTGCGGAACATGCCCGGGTCGCCGCCATCGGTGCGTCGTGGTCCGGTTGGGCTGTTCGCGGCGATGTGCGGCAAGGATGCCGAAGAGGCGCTTCGACGTCCAACGATGCTGGACGGGTGGCGTGTTTTCGCTGTGCACCCGTGGCTGCTCGTGATGGAGTGGATCGACGACGACTTGAAATGCGGAGGGATACCCAAGCGGCCAACGGGGGCAGACTGTAAATCTGCTGGCTTACGCCTTCGGTGGTTCGAATCCACCTCCCTCCACCAGATCCAGCATTGCAAAATGTTTCGCGGGGTGGACGAGAACCGCCGAGATGATGCGATGGTTCGACCGATTCGCCGGGAGCGAATCGGAACGCGACGCGAAAGCGGCGCGGCCCCGGAGGGGCGGAGGGCAGGATGCCCGTCGTCATCCACCTCCCTCCAACACGGTCGGAGTGCGGTGGAGTCCGCCAGCCTCCAACGGTTTGATGCAACGGAGCCTTTGGGTTTCGCCAGAGATCACCGCTGACGCGGGAGTAGTTCAATGGTAGAACCTCAGCCTTCCAAGCTGATGGTGCGGGTTCGATTCCCGTCTCCCGCTCCATTGGATTGCGTGATGCGGCTTGGCAGCGGCGCGGGATGCGCAGGCGCGAGGCGCCCAGGCAGTTACATGGCGCGCGGCGTGGCCGCGGCCGTTGTGCGGCAGTCGCGGCGGGATGGCCGGTCTTTCGCACGAGAGTTCACGCTCACGTAGCTCAGTCGGTAGAGCACTTCCTTGGTAAGGAAGAGGTCACAGGTTCGATTCCTGTCGTGAGCACCACCCGCGGTTCGCCGCTGCCAGTCCAACGCATGTTTCCGTTTGAGGATTCAAGTCATGTCCAAAGAGAAATTCGAACGCAAGAAGCCGCACGTGAACGTGGGGACGATCGGTCACGTGGACCACGGCAAGACGACGCTGACGGCGGCGCTGACGAAGGTGGGCG
>JAJXWZ010000047.1 GCA_021781345.1 Pseudomonadota bacterium | reverse complement strand
CGCGCAACGGTACGTTGCAGATCGAGCCGCCGCCCGGTGCCGGCGACGACGGCAGTGCCAACGATTTCGAAGTCAATGCGACGCCGGGTTCGCTGCTGGCGATGGCGCTGGGTCGTGGCGATGGCGGCCGACCGGCCGGCAAGGTCGAAATCTCGGGCGACGCCGAACTCGCGCACCGGGTGCAAAAGCTCGCGCGAGACTACAAGCCGGATTTCGAGGCCGCCTTCGCGGGCGTGTTCGGCGAGGTCGCCGGCACCGCGATCGCACGTGCGCTGCACGACGCAGCCGGGTGGACGGGCAACGGCGCTCGCCATTTCCGCGACGACGCCGTGGACTGGCTGCGCGACGAGGCGCGCCTGACCGTCCCGCCATCCGAGATGAACGCTTTCCTCGACGACGTGGATGCCCTGCGCGAACGCGCCGAGCGACTGGCCGTGCGCGTGGCACGCCTCGGGGACCGGAAGCCATGACGCCGTTGCGCCTGCTGCCGCGCGTGCTGCACGTGGCCGCGGTGCTGGTGCGCTATCGCATCGACGACCTGATCGACGAGGCGCACGTGATGCGCCCGCTGCGCTGGCTGCGCGCGCTGTTGCCGCGTCCGCGGCGGCAAATCGCGGTGTTGCCGCGCGGCGCGCGCCTGCGCCTGGCCTTGACCGAACTCGGGCCGATCTGGGTCAAGGCCGGCCAGGTGCTGTCCACGCGCCGCGACCTGATCCCGGAAGACGTCGCCGACGAGCTGGCGAGCCTGCAGGACCAGGTGCCGCCGTTCCCCGGCACGGAGGCGCGCGCGATCGTCGAGGCGTCGCTGGGCAAGCCGGTCGCGGAACTGTTCGCGGTCTTCGACGAGACGCCGCTGGCTTCTGCCTCGATCGCGCAGGTGCACGCCGCGCGCCTGCCCGACAAGCAGGAAGTCGTGGTCAAGGTGCTGCGTCCCAACGTCGCCCGGAACATCGAGCACAACCTCGAGCTGCTCGACGCGCTGGCGCACATGGTCGAGCGCTGGCATCCGCAGGCCGACAAGATCCGCCCGCGCGACATGTTCGACGAAGTCGCCAAGACCCTGCACAACGAGTTGAACCTGCAGCACGAAGGCGCCAACGCCAGCCTGCTTCGGCGCAACTTCGAAAATTCAAGCGACCTCTACGTGCCGCGGATGTTCTGGTCGCACAGCAGCGAGAAAGTGCTGACCATGGAGCGCGTGCACGGCGTGCCGGCCGACGACATCGAGGCGCTGGACAAGGCCGGCATCGATCGGCGCGTGCTCGCCGAGAAAGGCGTGCGGCTGTTCTACGAACAGGTCTTCCGCGACAACTTCTTCCACGCCGATGCGCACCCCGGCAACATCTGGGTCGATCCGACGCGGACCCGCGATCCTCGCTTCATCGCGCTGGACTTCGGGATCATGGGTTCGCTGCCGGACGAGGACCAGTATTGGCTCGCGGAGAATTTCATCGCGATGTTCGAGCGTGATTACCGCCGCATCGCCGAGCTGCACCTCGCCGCGGGCTGGATGCCGCGCCACATCCGCGTCGACGAGCTGGAGGCCGCGATCCGCACGGTGTGCGAGCCGTACTTCACGCGCCCGTTGTCGGAAATCTCGCTGGCCGAAGTGGTCGCCAAGTTGTTCAGCACCGCGCGCAAGTTCGAACTGACCCTGCAACCGCAACTGATCCTGCTGCAGAAAACCCTGCTCAACGTCGAGGGCCTCGGCCGCCAGCTCGACCCCGAGATCGACATCTGGTCGGTGGCGCAGCCGGTGCTGAAGCGCATCGTCGCGGATCGCTACAGCGCGCGCCACGCCTTCCGCGAGATCCGCAAGCGGATACCGGAGTGGCTGCGCATCGCGCCGCTGATCCCCGAGAAGATCCACGACGCGCTGGAAAAGCTCGCCGAAGGCAACGGACCGCTGCAATTCGGCGAGCGCGAGCTGGAGCATCTGAGCCTCCTGCAGCGCGAGATCCAGCGTCGCATCTTGGCCGCGGCGTTCGGTGCTGCATTGCTCGTCGGCGCGGCGCTGGTGTTTGCGCTTGGGCCACGGCACAACATCTGGTTGCCGAGCATCATGGCGGCGGTCGGGGTGGCGAGTTTCGTCGTCGCGTGGCCGTGGAAACGCGCCAAGGTGTGACGGCGTGCCGGCTGCGCCTGGCCGATCCGACAGCCGTCGCCCGTCGGCCGATGCATGGTGTACCGCGTCGCAGGTCGCGCCGATTATCAGGCGCCCGCGCGCCCTTGGTTCGCCACCGCCGCGGCCTTGGCGGCGATCGCGTCGGCGTCGCCCAGGTAGAAGTGCTCGACCGGCTTAAGCGCGGCGTCGAAGCGGTACACCAGGGGTACGCCGGTCGGGATGTTGAGGTCGACGATATCGCTGTCCGACACGCCGTCGAGGTACTTGACCAGTGCCCGCATCGAATTGCCGTGCGCGACCATCAGCACCCGTTGACCATTCCGGATGGCGGGCGCCAGCACCTCGTGCCAGTAGGGCAGCACCCGCGCGACGGTGTCCTTCAGGCATTCGGTCAAGGGGATCTGCGCTGGATCGAGCCTGGCATAGCGCGGATCGCCGGCGCAGAAATCGTCCGCCGGATCCAGTGGCGGCGGCGGCACGTCATAGCTGCGGCGCCAGATGTGGACCTGCTGGTCGCCGTGTTTGGCGGCGGTTTCGGCCTTGTTCAATCCGGTCAAGGCGCCGTAGTGGCGCTCATTGAGGCGCCAGTCCTTGTGTACCGGCAGCCAGGCGATGTCCAGCGCGTCCTGCAAGGTCCACAAGGTATGTATCGCGCGTTTCAATACCGAGGTGTGGGCGATGTCGAACGCATAGCCTTCCCGGCCCAGCAGTTCGCCGGCTTCGCGCGCCTCGCCGCGACCCTGTTCGGACAGGTCCACGTCGGCCCAGCCAGTGAATCGGTTTTCCTGGTTCCACAGCGACTGGCCGTGGCGGATCATGACGAGGGTATGCATGCGGTCGTCCCCTTTCAGGCAATCGTGACATTCTAGCGACGGCCCGTCGTTCGAGCCGTCGTGGGCGCATGTCTTGCCATCCCGTGTTCGGGACGGATGGAGCGCGCCGTCTGGCGGGCGGTGCCGCGATAGGAG
>JAJXWZ010000192.1 GCA_021781345.1 Pseudomonadota bacterium | reverse complement strand
GGACGTCCATCGCCGCCATCGATGGCGAATCGCGTGATAGCCTTTGCCGGCTTTCAGCAAGCGCCGGGACGCACAGCCCATGCAGATCGAGACCAAGCTGCCCAAGGTAGGCACCACCATTTTCACAGTGATGAGCCAGTTGGCGCTCGAGCACAAGGCGGTCAATCTCGGACAGGGCTTTCCCGATTTCGAGGTGCCGACGCCGCTGCGCGAAGCGCTGGTGCGTGCGATGGCCGAGGGCAGGAACCAATACGCGCCGATGGCCGGCGTGCTCAAGCTGCGCGAGCAGATCGCGCTGAAGACCGAGCGTCTCTATAGGCGCCGCGTCAGTGCCGATACGGAAATCACGGTCACTTCCGGTGCCACCGAGGCGATCTTCGCCGTGATCGCCGCCAGCGTGCGGGCGGGCGACGAGGTGATCGTGCTGGATCCCTGCTACGACTGTTACGAGCCGGCGATCAACCTGCAGGGCGCGCAGGCGGTGCACGTACCATTGGCGTTGCCGCATTTCGGCGTCGACTGGCAGCGCGTGCACGACGCCGTGACGCCGCGCACGCGCATGATCATGATCAACAGCCCGCACAACCCGTCCGGAGCGGTGCTGGACGCAGCCGATCTCGACGCGCTGGCCGCGATCGTGCGCGACTCCGGCATTCTGATTCTCTCTGACGAGGTGTACGAGCACATCCTGTTCGACGGCCGCGAGCACCAGAGCGTGCTGCGTCACGCCGAGCTGGTCGAGCGCAGTTTCGTGATCAGCTCGTTCGGCAAGACCTACCACTGCACCGGCTGGAAGGTCGGCTACTGCGTGGCTCCGAAGGCACTGACCGCCGAGTTCCGCAAGGTGCATCAGTATTTGACCTTCTGCACCTTCCATCCGGCGCAATGGGCGTTCGCGGAAATGCTGGAAGCCGAACCGCAGCATTACCTCGGGTTGCCGGCGTTCTACCAAGGCAAGCGCGACCGCTTCCGCGCCATGCTGTCCGGCTCGCGCTTCCAGCTGCTCGACGTTCCCGGCGGGTATTTCCAGCTGGCCGATTTTGCCGCCATCCGCGACACCGATGATCTCAATTTCTGCGAATGGCTGGTGCGCGAGGCGGGCGTGGCGGCGATTCCGGTGTCGGCGTTCTACGAAACGCCGCCGGATTCGAAGCTGGTTCGTTTCTGTTTCGCCAAGACCGACGCCACCTTGCAGGATGCCGCGGAGCGACTGTGCGCGCTCTGACCGTCAGCCTGGTGCAGGGAGCGACGCGCTGGCACGACGCTGCCGGCAATCGCGCCTATTACGGTGACCTGGCGCGCGGCCTCGCCGGCCGCGGCAGCGATCTGGTCGTGCTGCCGGAAACCTTCCTCTCCGGATTCACCAACGAGACCCTGCACAACGCCGAGCGCATGGACGGCGAGGCACTGCCCTGGCTGCGCGATCTGGCCGCCGGGATCGGTGCGGTGATCACCGGCAGCATCGTCGTGCGCGTGGGCGAGCGTTATTTCAATCGTCTGTTGTGGATGCGCCCCGACGGGACTTTCGAGTTCTACGACAAGCGCCACCTGTTCCGCATGGCCGACGAGCACACCCGCTATGCCGGCGGCGAACAGCGTCTGATCGTCGAGCTGAACGGCTGGCGCATCTGTCCACTGGTCTGCTACGACCTGCGCTTTCCGGTCTGGATTCGCAACCGCCGCAACGCCGAGGCAACCGGCGGCATGGACTACGATCTGGTGCTGTTCGTCGCCAACTGGCCGCAACCGCGCCGGCACGCCTGGCGCACGCTGCTGCGCGCGCGCGCGATCGAGAACCTCTGCTACTGCGCCGGCGTCAACCGCGTCGGCCGCGACGGCAATGACCTGGCCTACGCCGGTGACAGTGCAGTACTGGACATGCTCGGTGAGCCGCTGGTCGAACTGGGCGCGCAGGAGCAGACGGTTACCGTCACCCTCGATGCGGCGCCGCTGCTTGCGCATCGCCAGCGTTTCCCGGCATGGATGGACGCCGACGATTTCGAACTGCGGATCTGAGCAGTCAGGGTCGACTGCCCGACTTGCGCGTGGCGGCCGGAGCCGTGGTTTCGGGAAACAGCCCGCAGTCCCAGTAGGGAAAATCGCCGAAGCGCTCGGCGAGAAAGTCGATCAGGGCGCGCGTCTTGGCCGGCAGCGCGCGGCTGGCCGGGTATACCGCATGGACGGCCGCATCGGCTTCGATCTGCCAGTCCGGCAGCACGCGCACCAGTTCGCCGCGCCGCAGGCGATCGCTGGAGATGAAGCTCGGCTGCAGCGCGATACCGAGTCCGGCGGTCGCGGCCGCGGCGATCATGTCACCGTTGTTGGCACGCAGCGGGCCGCTGGCGCTGACGGTCACGCTTTCGCCGGCGCGAGTGAACGTCCACTCGTCGCGACGACGGGCCAGGGAGTAGCGCAGGCAAGCGTGACGGGTCAGCTCCAGCGGATGCTGCGGCGTTCCATGCCGCTGCAGATAGCCGGGTGACGCCACGGCGACCATGCGGCAGGGCGCGAGACGCCGTGCTGCCAGGCTGGAATCGGCCAGCCGGCCGATGCGCAGGGCCAAGTCCCAGCCGTCCTCGACCAGATCGACGAGGTGATCGTCGAGATCCACCTCAAGCTCGATCTTCGGGTAGCGCTGGTGAAACTCGGCCAGCGCCGGTCCGAGGTGCAGGATCGAAAACGACATCGGCGCGCTGAGGCGCAATCGGCCGCGTGGTTCGGATTGATGCTCCGCGGCCTCGGCTTCGGCTTCACTGATCGCCACCAGTGCTTCGCGCACGCGATGGAGATAACGCTGGCCCGCCTCGGTCAAACTCAGCTTGCGCGTGGTCCGCTGCAGCAGGCGTACGCCGAGATCATCTTCAAGCGCGCGGATCAGCTTGCTGGCTTGCGCGCGCGAGATGTCCGCCTGCATCGCCGCCGCTGCGAAACTGCCGCTCTCGACCACGCGTACGAACAACTGCATCGCGGCGAGGCGGTCCATGCCGAACGCGCTCAGCGCGGTCCGCGGTTCGGGCCGCCCGGGCGCCGGTTGGGCCCGAACCCCTTGCCGGGACGGGTGCCTTGCGGGCGCCCGCCGCCGGGGCGCGCGCCCGTC
>JAJXWZ010000026.1 GCA_021781345.1 Pseudomonadota bacterium | reverse complement strand
CGCGCCGTCGCTACGCCGCCAGCGCCGGCGATGTGGGCCTGTGGATCGGCGTGGAAGATTGACCCCCTGAGGGGGTAATCGGCGTCCAAAATTGACCCCCCTGGTTGTTGCGACCATGCCGCCTGTTTTGGCGGGTGGGCGCGGGGGATGATGTGTGTGGAGACGGTTGCCCGGATCAGGCGAGCGCATTTCGTTCAAGGTCACTCGATCGGTCGGATCGTCCGTGACCTGAAGGTGTCGCGGAATACGGTGCGTCGCATTGTGCGTAGTGGGGCGACCGAGGTGGAGTATCGGCGCGCGATGCAGCCACGGCCGAAGCTGGGAAGTTGGACCGGGCCGCTGGATCGTCTGCTGTCGGAGAACGCGTCCAAGGCCGCCCGCGAACGGCTGACGCTGGTGCGGCTGTTTGAGGCCCTGCGGGGTGAAGGCTATTGCGGCGGCTACGACGCGGTACGGCGCTACGCCCGTGCGCAACAGCGCGTGCAGGGCGGCTCGCAGACGGCGGCGTTCGTGCCGCTGAGCTTCGCGCCTGGGGAAGCCTACCAGTTCGACTGGTCGCAGGAGATCGTGGTGCTGGACGGGGTGACCACCACGGTGAAGGTGGCGCATGTCCGGTTGTGCCATAGCCGGATGCCGTTCGTGCGCGCCTATCCGCGCGAGACCCAGGAGATGGTGTTCGACGCGCACGAGCGCGCGTTTGCGTTCTTCCGTGGCGCCTGCACGCGCGGCATCTACGACAACATGAAGACCGCAGTGGAGACGGTGTTCATCGGCCGCGACCGGCTGTTCAACCGCCGCTTCGCGCGCATGTGCAGCCACTACCTGGTCGAGCCGGTGGCCTGCACCCCAGCGGCAGGCTGGGAGAAGGGGCAGGTCGAGAACCAGGTCGGCGTGCTGCGCGAGCGGCTGTTCAAGCCGCGGCTGCGGTTCAAGACCTACGCCGAGATGAACGCCTGGCTGCTGGACCAGTGTGTCGTCCACGCCCGCGCGCACGCCCATCCCGAAGATCGGACGCAGACGGTGTGGCAGATGTTCGAGGCGGAGCGGGCGCATCTGGTGGCCTATGCCGGGCCGTTCGACGGCTTCCACGCGCTGCCTGCGGCGGTCTCGAAGACCTGCCTGGTGCGGTTCGACAACAACAAGTATTCGGTCGCCGCGGCGGCGGTCGGGCGTCCCGTCGAGGTGCACGCCTATGCCGAGCGCATCGTGATCCGCCAGGACGGGCACATTGTCGGCGAACATGTGCGCTGCTTCCGCCGCGGCCGCACCGTTTACGATCCCTGGCATTATGTGCCGGTGCTGGCGCGCAAGCCGGGAGCGCTGCGCAACGGCGCGCCCTTCCAGTCCTGGGTGCTGCCGGGCGCGCTGGGCCGCGTGCGCCAGAAGCTGGCCGGTGTGGACGACGGCGACCGGCAGATGGTCGACATCCTCAACGCCGTACTGAGCGACGGGCTGGTCACGGTCGAGGCGGCCTGCGCCGACGCGCTGGCGGGCGGCGTGTTCAGCAGCGACGTCATCCTCAACACGCTGGCGCGGCGGCGCCAACCGCCAGCGCCGGTCAGCATCATCACGCCCGACGCGCTCGCGCTGCGCCACGCGCCGCTGGCCGATTGTGCGCGCTATGACCAGCTGAGGAGCCTCGCTCATGGAGCGGACTGAAATCCTTCAGATGCTGGCCACGCTGAAACTTGCGGGCATGCGGGCGGCGTATGACGAGATCGTCGCCAGCGCGACCAAGCGCCAGTTCGCGCCAGCACAGGTGATCGGCGAACTGGTGAAGGCGGAGATCGCCGAGAAGCAGGCGCGCTCGATCCGCTACCAGATCGGCGCCGCGCGGCTGCCGTTGGCCAAGGAGCTGGCGCAGTTCGTGTTTGACGGCACGCCAGTCAACGCGGCCCTGGTGCAGCACCTCGCCAGTGGCGCCACCCTGGCCCAGCAGCGCAACGCGGTGCTGGTCGGCGGCACTGGCACCGGCAAGAGTCACCTGGCCGTGGCGATCGCCCGCAGTTGCATCCGCGGCGGCGCACGGGCGCGCTTCTACACGGTCATCGACCTGGTCAATCGGCTTGAGACGGAGGCGCGTGCCGGACGGCAGGGGCGCATCGCCGACCAACTCACCCGGCTCGACCTCGTGGTGCTCGACGAACTCGGCTACCTGCCCTTTGCGCAGTCTGGCGGCCAGTTGCTGTTCCACCTGGTCAGCCGCCTCTATGAGCGCACCTCGATCCTGGTCACCACCAACCTGGCCTTTGCCGAATGGCCGAGCGTGTTCTGCGACGCCAAGATGACCACGGCACTGCTCGACCGGCTGACCCATCATTGCGACATCATCGAGACCGGCAACGAGAGCTGGCGCTTCAAGCATCGCGCCTGATCGGCCGTAAATCCGTCCGTTCGCCGCCGCCGGGTGCGACCGGGGTTTCGTGACATAACGCTTCGGAGTGGAGCATGCCCCGCAAGCCGATCGGCGACAGGCCGATGACCGACGCCGAACGTCAGGCCCGCCACCGGGCGGCCCGCGACGCAGGCAAACCGATCATCCGCATCTGTCGCCCCTCCGACCTGCGCAGCCGCGCCCAGCGTTGGCGTGACGCCGTCGCCGTGCTGGTGGCGCTCCAGGAGCAGTACATCGCTTGGCAGCAAGGTATGCCGCCGAACTTGAACGACAGCGCAACCGCCCAGGCACTCCAGGTCGTCTGCGAACTCGACCTCTCCGAACTCCAGGCCGTCGAACCACCGCGCGGCTTCGGTAGGGACTGAGCCGCCGATGTGCGCCGCTGGGCCCGATCGGGCCCAGCGGCGCACATCGGCGCGTCGGCTGACCGGGTCAGGTTTGCACGCCGATACCCAGTCAACTTTGGACGCCGATTGACACTCGGAGGGACAAAGCTGTGGCTCACACTGTACCGGACGATCCCAACGCACTCCTGCGCCGCAAGCGGACCGCCGAAGCGCTGACAGCGTTGGGATATCCTGTTTCCGACAAGACGCTCGCCACGAAGGCGACGCGAGGCGGTGGGCCTCCATATCGCTTGTTCGGCCGGGTGCCGCTTTATCGCTGGGGCGATGCGGTGGCGTGGGCAGAAACTCGGCTCTCGTCTCCGCGG
>JAJXWZ010000198.1 GCA_021781345.1 Pseudomonadota bacterium | reverse complement strand
CAGTGAGCGGATTTCCTTGATCAGCACATTGAACGACTCGGGCATGCCCGCCTCGATCGAGTGCTCGCCCTTGACGATGCTTTCGTAGACCTTGGTGCGCCCGTTGACGTCGTCGGACTTCACCGTGAGCATTTCCTGCAACACGTACGAAGCGCCATAGGCCTCCAGCGCCCACACTTCCATCTCGCCGAATCGCTGGCCACCGAACTGCGCCTTGCCGCCCAGTGGCTGCTGCGTCACCAGCGAGTAAGGGCCCGTGGAGCGGGCGTGCATCTTGTCGTCGACGAGGTGGTGCAGCTTGAGCACATGCTTGTAGCCGATGGTGACGGGGCGCTCGAATGCATCGCCCGTACGGCCATCGAACAGCATGGCCTGCTTCTTCGACGCGGTGAGCTTCAGGCGCTGCGCCACGTCGTCCGGATAGGCCATCTGCAGCAACTGGTCGATCTCATTCTCGGTCGCACCGTCGAACACCGGGCTGGCGAACGGCATGCCCTGCTTCAGGTTGTCGGCCAGTTCCAGAATATCGGCGTCGGACAATTGTTCGAGCTGTTCTTGCTTGCCGCTGAAGTTGTAGAGCGTACTCAGCAGCTTGCGCAATTCGGCAGCCTTCACATGGCTGCGCATCATGTCGTTGATGCGGTCGCCCAGGCCATGTGCAGCCCAGCCCAGATGGGTCTCGAGAATCTGGCCGATGTTCATGCGCGAAGGCACGCCCAGCGGATTGAGCACGATGTCCATCGGTGTGCCGTCGGCCATATAGGGCATGTCCTCCTCGGGGAGGATTTTTGACACCACTCCCTTGTTGCCGTGGCGCCCGGCCATCTTGTCGCCGGGCTGCAGGCGGCGCTTGACGGCAAGGTGGACCTTCACCATCTTCAGCACGCCGGAGGGCAGCTCGTCGCCCTGCGTGAGCTTGCGGCGCTTTTCCTCGAACATCTGGTCGAACTCGTGGCGGCGCTTCTCCAGCGACTCCTTGAGCTGCTCGATCTGTTGCGCCACGGCTTCATCGGCCGGGCGAATGTCGAACCAGTGGTAGTGGTCCACTTCCTTCAGATACTCGGCCGTGACCACGGTCCCCTTGCTCAGCTTCTTGGGTCCGCCGTTAGCCGGCTTGCCCAGGAGCAGCTTGCCGATACGGTCGAAGGTGTCGGCCTCGACGATGCGCATCTGGTCATTGAGGTCCAGGCGGTAGCGCTTGAGTTCGTCGTCGATGATCTGTTGGGCACGCTTGTCGCGCTGAATACCCTCGCGCGTGAAGACCTGCACGTCGATGACGGTGCCGTACATGCCCGAGGGCACGCGCAGCGAGGTGTCCTTCACGTCGGAAGCCTTCTCCCCGAAGATGGCGCGCAACAGCTTTTCTTCCGGCGTGAGCTGGGTCTCGCCCTTGGGCGTGACCTTGCCGACCAGGGTGTCGCCAGCCTCGACTTCCGCACCGATGTAGACAATGCCCGACTCGTCCAGCCGCGCGAGCTGGCTTTCCGACAGGTTGGGAATGTCGCGGGTGATTTCTTCCGAGCCCAGTTTGGTGTCGCGGGCGACGGCGTTGAGCTCTTCGATATGGATGGAGGTGTAGCGATCTTCCGCCACCACGCGCTCGGACAGCAGGATCGAGTCCTCGAAGTTGTAGCCGCTCCAGGGCATGAAGGCCACGAGCATGTTCTGGCCCAGGGCAAGTTCTCCGAGGTCGGTGGACGCGCCGTCGGCGACCACATCGCCGCGGGCGATGATGTCGCCACGCTTGACGATGGGTCGCTGGTGAATGTTGGTGTTCTGGTTGGAGCGCTGGTACTTGATGAGGTTGTAGATGTCCACGCCGACTTCGCCGGCAAGAGTTTCCGCATCGTTGACGCGCACCACGATGCGGGCGCTGTCGACATAGTCGACCACGCCGCCGCGCAGGGCGGTGACTGCGGTGCCGGAGTCGACCGCGGTGACGCGCTCGACTCCAGTGCCGACAAAGGGTTTTTCAGGCCGCAGCACCGGCACGGCCTGACGCTGCATGTTGGCGCCCATCAGCGCGCGGTTGGCGTCGTCATGCTCAAGGAAGGGCACGAGCGATGCTGCCACCGAGACAATCTGCGCCGGCGATACGTCCATGTACTGCACGCGGCTGGGCGAGACCAGGATGGTTTCGCCGTTTTCACGCGCCGAGACCAATTCGTCGATCAAGCGGCCCTGTTCGTCGATGCCGGCATTAGCCTGGGCAATGACGTATTTGCCTTCCTCAATGGCTGAGAGGTAGTCGATCTGGTCGGTCACCTGGCTGTCGGCCACGCGGCGGTAAGGCGTCTCGATGAAACCGTATTCGTTGAGTTGCGCGAACAGCGCCAACGAGTTGATCAGACCGATGTTGGGGCCTTCCGGGGTTTCGATCGGGCAGACGCGGCCGTAGTGCGTCGGATGCACGTCGCGCACCTCGAAGCCGGCACGCTCGCGCGTCAGGCCGCCCGGGCCCAGGGCCGAGACGCGGCGCTTGTGGGTGATCTCCGACAGCGGATTGGTCTGGTCCATGAACTGCGACAGCTGGCTCGAGCCGAAGAACTCCTTGATCGCCGCGGAAATCGGCTTGGAGTTGATGAAGTCGTGCGGCATCAGGTTTTCCGTCTCGGCCTGGCCGAGACGTTCCTTGACCGCGCGCTCGATGCGCGAGAGGCCGGCGCGGAACTGGTTCTCGGCCAACTCACCGACGCAGCGCACGCGGCGGTTGCCGAGGTGGTCGATGTCATCGACCTCGCCGCGGCCGTTGCGCAGATCCACCAGCATCTTGATGACGGCCATGATGTCGTCGTGCGACAGCACCATCTCGCCTTCGATCTCCTCGCGGCCGAGGCGGCGGTTGAACTTCATGCGGCCCACGCGCGACAGATCGTAGGCATCGGCATCGAAGAATAGGCGCTTGAACAGCGACTCCACCGCATCTTCGGTGGGCGGTTCGCCGGGGCGCATCATGCGGTAGATGGCGACCTTGGCCGCCAGCGGCACCGTGGTCTCGTCGATGCGCAGGGTCTGCGAGATGAACGGGCCTTGGTCGAGATCGTTGGTGTACAGGGTTTCGACGCGGCGGATGCCGGCATCGCGCATCTTCTTCAGCACGGCGTCGGTCAAC
>JAJXWZ010000055.1 GCA_021781345.1 Pseudomonadota bacterium | reverse complement strand
TATTGCCGCTGCTGGACAAGGAGATGCCGGGTTTCGGCGAGCTGTTCCGCGCGATCAGCTTCGAGGAGATCGGCACGTCATCATTGCAGTCACGCGCGTTCGCGGGCCTGTCCAACCAGACCTTCGTGTTCGCCCTGCCCGGCTCGACCTCGGCCTGCCGCACGGCGTGGGACAAGTTGCTGCAGGCGCAGCTCGACGCACGCACGCGGCCGTGCAATCTCGTGGGGTTGATCCCCAGGCTTGCAGAGCATTGATTTGTTCATTGGTGCTTCTGCGGCTTCCCCGAACGGCCAACCCATCCCCACCCAACCCGCGCTGTGAAGGGGAGGGTCACAAAACCCTGGCGATCAGCCGGTGGTGAACCCGCGCAGGACCTGATCAGGCATCACCTCGCGCCTGACGCTCGCCACCCGCGCAGCGGGCGGGCCGTGGTGCAACCAGGCGAACAGCGCGGTCAGCGCTTCACGGTCGCCCGAGGCGACCACCTCGACGCCACCATCGGCGAGGTTTTTCGCGTAGCCTGCCAATCCCAACTGCAACGCGAAATCGCGGGTCGATGCGCGGAAGAACACGCCCTGTACCCGGCCGGTCACGATGAAGCGCACGCAGGCCATCGCATCAAGGCTTTCCGCCTGCGGGCGTCGACGGGGCCGGCGCGGCGATCGCCGCGTCCAGCATTTTTGCATCCACCGGACCGACGAAATGTCGGGCGACATGCCCGTCCGGCGCGATCAACCAGGTCACCGGCAGCCCGGCCGGTGCGGGAAATCCCGGCAGCGGATGATTGGTGTCGACCTGCGCCAGCGGGTAATCGACCGGATGCTTCTTCGCGAACTTCACGATGTCGGCGTACGACGAATCATCCCAGGCCAGTCCGATCGCGGCGACGTGCTTGTGGGTGGCGACGAATTTGGAGATCGCCGGCATCTCGGCGATGCACGGCGAGCACCAGGTCGCCCAGAAGTTGACGATCACCCACTTGCCGCGCTGGGCGGCAAGGTCGAAGGTCTTCCCGTCGAGGGTCGTGACCACGAGGTGCGGGCGGGCAACCGACGACGCCCATGCATTGTCTGCGACGGCTACGCAGACCAGTACCGCGAGCAGCAACAGTGGACCGCGACGCGAAAAAAGAAACTTCATGAGGATCGGCCTTCGGATTCAAGGGCGGGGTCGGGCGACTCCGGCAAGCATAGCGCGCGAAGCGAGACGCCAAGATTTTCGCGCAACGCGGCTTCGGCGCGCTGCAACACCTGCCGCGCCGCCGGAGTGATGTCCACGGCGGCACGCTGCATGGCCGAGGCGTCGCCGGGCAAGCGGTAGTCGCCGGTGCGGAACAAATCGCCCACGCTGACGCTGTCCGGATCACGCACCATCACCCAGCCACCGCCCTCGGCCCGGCGGATCATGTCGACGCGCTGCAGGTCGGCGATATAGCGTTGCAGCAGTTCGACGGTCAGGAAACGTTCGCGGCCGATGAGGTCGGCTTCGTCCAGTTCGGAACCGGTCCGCTGCGCCTCCACGAAGTGCTGCGCCAACCGCAGCAGGCCCACGAACTCGCAACCCTGCGGCAGTATTTCGTCGGCGTGGCGATACTCGAACGCGTGCAGGGCCGCGGCCAGGATCGCGCCCAGCAACACGATCACCCACGACAGGTAAACCCAGATCAGGAAAATCGGTATGGCGGCCAGCGCGCCGTACACTTCGCGGTAATTGCCGACGCCTTGCACGTAAAGCGCGAATCCCTTGCGCGCGATTTCGAACAGCACGGCCGCGACGAGGGCCCCCGCCAGTGCATCGCGCCAACGCACCCGGCAGTTGGGTACCACCTGGTACAGCACCGTCAAACCCAGCCAACTGATGAGGAACGGCGCCAACGGCCAAAGGCTGAATCCTGCGACGCCCTGCCTCGCCACGCCGCGCCACAACGGCTGCGCATACACCCAGGAACTGGCGCCAAGGCCGGCGGCGACCACGATCGGACCCAGCGTCAACGCGGTCCAGTACAACAACAACCGCGCGCTGCCTTTGCGACGCGAAGCCACCCGCCAGATGCGGTCGAAGCGATCCTCGATGCTGGCCATCATCATCAGCACGCTCACCAGCAGCACGACCACGCCGACCGCGGTGAGCTGGCTGGCGTTGTCGGCGAACTGGAGCAGGTATCCTTGCACGGTCTCGCCGGCCGCCGGCACGAAGCTCCTGAAGATGAAATGGGTCACGCTGTCGCGCAGCTCGGCGAACGCAGGGAATACCGACACGATCGCGATCACCGCCGCCAGCATAGGCACGATCGCGAACAGGGTAGTGAAGGACAACGCGCCGGCGGTCTCGAAGCACTTGTCGTCGAGCAGGCGTTGCCACAGGAAGCGCGCGAAGGCCCGCAGGCGGTCACGGCGCGTGTCCCGTCGATTGGCGGATACGGATCGCATGTCGCGAGGCTAGTGCAACCCCATCGCAAAGGAAAACGGAAGCCGCATGGACATCCTGATTCTCTACTACAGCCGCAACGGCAGCGTCGCGCAACTGGCGCGGCTGATCGCGCGCGGCGTCGAGGAAGTCGATGGCGTGCATGCGCGGCTGCGCCAGGTGCCGCCGGTGGCGCCGGTGACGCAGGCGGCGCAACCGCCGGTACCCGACGACGGCGCCCCGTACGTCGAACTCAGGGACCTGGCCGAGTGCGCGGGCCTGATCCTGGGCAGCCCCACCCGCTTCGGCAACATGGCCGCGCCGGTCAAGCACTTCCTCGACTCGACCCCCGCCGAATGGGCGTCGGGCACGCTGGTCGGCAAACCGTGCGCTGTGTTCACCTCGACTGCGACCATGCACGGCGGCCAGGAATCCACGCTGCTGTCGATGATGGTCCCGCTGCTGCACCACGGCATGCTGGTGGTCGGCATTCCGTTCACCGAGCAGGCACTCAACACCACCCTGAGCGGCGGAACGCCCTACGGCGCCAGCCACGTCAGTGGCGTCGGCGAGGCGCGGCCGATCAGCGACGAGGAGCGCGCGCTGGCGCGCGCATTGGGACGACGCGTCGCGGACATCGCGAAACGCCTTGCGGCGAAGGCATGACATGAAAGCGAACCTGCAACGACGCATCGGTTTCGCCGCGTGGGGCGCGCTGGCCTTGCTGCAGGTCGCCTGGCACGCATGGCTGCTGCCGCCCGCACGCATGCCGGTCGGCGTTGCACTGGCGATCGGCCTGCTGCCATTGGCCATTCCATTGTTTTACTGGCGCACGCCAGCCCGCGCCCTGCTGCTGGCCGGCATGGTCAGCCTGTTCTATTTCTGCCACGGCGTGGCCGAAGCCTGGGCCGCGCCGAGCGAACGCGCGCTGGCGGGCATCGAGATCGCGCTGGCGGTGGTCGTGATCTTGGCTTGCGCGCGCCTGCCGAAACGGCGGCGTGAAACCGGGAGTAAGCTTCCGGCATCATGAATTTCGTCCAGGCCGCTGCGCAGCTTGCGGATCCCTATCGCGACGACCGCGTGCTGCAGTCGTGGCTGGCAAGGGTGCTGCCGGACGAACAACGGCATGCGGCGGAACCGGATTTCATCGCGCTCGCGCAGTACGCGCAATTCACGTACGCGAGGCAAACCGGCACAATGCCCAGCGAGCCAACTCTCACGCAATGGGATGTCTGGGGCAATCGCGTCGATCGCATCGAACTGACCGAAACCTGGCGCGAGGGCCCCGCGTTCGCAGCGAAGCACGGACTGGTCGCCGACGGCCACGACCGCGCGCTGGGCGAATTCGCGCGCGTGCAACAGTTCGCCAAGGTCTATCTCTATCACGCCGCCAGCGCGTTCTATTCCTGTCCGCTGGCAA
The DNA here is from genome assembly GCA_021781345.1 of Pseudomonadota bacterium. GTDB lineage: Bacteria > Pseudomonadota > Gammaproteobacteria > Xanthomonadales > Rhodanobacteraceae > 66-474. The sequence continues at coordinate 8,791 of JAJXWZ010000055.1, read as the reverse complement.
TGACCGACGGCGTCGCCACGGCCTTGCGCGACGCGTCGAACACGGCGCTGCGCGAGCGCGTCCTGCCGCGCCTGCTCAGCCGCGATCCCGCGACCTTCTGGATCAGCGGCCAGTGGATGACGGAAAACGCGGGCGGTTCGGACGTGGCGATGAGCGAGACGACCGCGCGCCGCGAAAGCGACGGCGCGTGGCGACTGGATGGGCGCAAGTGGTTCACCTCGGCCATCAACGCCGAGTTCGCGCTGGCACTGGCGCGCCCCGAGGGCAATCCCGCGGGCGCGGACGGGCTGGCATTGTTCGGCGTCGAAACCCGTGATGCGGACGGCGTCTGGAACGGCATCACCATCGACCGCCTGAAGGACAAGCTCGGCACCCGCGAGTTGCCGACCGCGGAAATCCACCTTCACGGTACCTGCGCGGAGCTGGTGGGCGAGGCCACGCACGGTGTGCGCGCGATCGCGCCGGTGCTGCAGGTCACCCGTCTGTGGAATGCGTTTGGCGCGCTCTCGACCATGCAGCGCTGCCTCGCCTTGACCCGCGACTACGCGCGCCGCCGCGTGGCATTCGGCAAGCCCCTTATCGAACAACCGCTGTTCGCCGACGCGCTGGCGGGCCGGGAAGCGGAGGCCGAGGCGGCGTTCCATTTGGCGACGGAAGTCGCGCTGCTGCTCGGGCGGATCGAGTCCGGCAAGGGCGGCGCACACGATGCCGCCCTGCAACGTCTGCTGACGCCGTTGGCGAAGTTGTGGATCTGCAAGCTCGGCGTCGGCATCGCGTCGGAAACCGTCGAAGCCTTCGGCGGCATCGGTTACCTCCAGGACAGCGGCATCCCGTTGCTGCTGCGCGACGCCCAGGTGTTCCCGATCTGGGAGGGCGCAAGCAACGTGCAGGCGCTGGATTTCCTGCGTGCGCTGGACAGGCTTGGCATCGACCCGTTGCTGGATGCGCTGGACGGCTGGCTGGAAGCCGCCGAGGGCGTCGCATCGGAAGCGGATGCCGAAACCATCCACGCCGCGATCCGGCACGCGGACCTGTGGCTGCGCGACCACGTCCACGATACGCCAGCGCTGCAGGCCGGCGCATTGCGGTTGGGCCTGACCTGCGCCCGCAGCCTTGCCGCCGCGCTGCTGGCCCGTCACGCCACTTGGGCGCAACGCCAACGCAACGATCCGGAATCTGCCCGCGCGTTGCGGCGCTTCGTCGCGCACGGCCTCGACCGCATCATCGACCTGGACATGGATTGATGCGCCGGGGTGGTCAGTCCGGGCCCTCGACGCCATTCAGGCGCGCGTAGAAATCCCCACAATAACGATCCAGCACGCCGGCTTCGATCGCTTCGCGCAACTCGCGCATCAACGTCAGGTAATGGTGCAGGTTGTGGATGGTCGCGAGCTGCGCGCCCAGCATCTCGCCGCAGCGGTCGAGGTGGCGCAGGTAGGCGCGCGGGAAGCCACCGGCGCAGGCATAGCACGCGCAGCCTTCCTCGATTGGACGGGGATCGTTGGCGTATTTCGCGTTGCGGATGCGCAACGTGCCCGTGCGCGTGAACAGGAAACCGTTGCGCGCATGCCGGGTCGGCATCACGCAATCGAACATGTCGATGCCGCGGCGCACGGCTTCGATGATGTCCTCGGGCCGACCGACGCCCATCAGATAGCGCGGTTTGTCGGCCGGCAGGCGCGGGACGGCGGTTTCTAGCGTGGCATTGCGCTCGTGCTCCGGCTCTCCGACCGCGAGTCCGCCCAGCGCGTAACCGTCGAAACCGATCTCCAGTAAGCCTGCGGTCGAGCGCTCGCGCAAGTCGTCGTGCACACCGCCCTGGACGATCCCGAACAACGCATTGCGATTGCCGAGTTCGTCGAACGCGCGTCGCGAACGCGTGGCCCAGCGCAACGACAGTTCCATCGATTCGCGCACCGTTGCCGCATCCATGGGCTTGCCGTCCACCGTGTAAGGCGTGCACTCGTCGAACGCCATCACGATGTCCGAATCCAGCACGGTCTGGATGCGCATGGATTCCTCGGGCGACAGGAACACGCGGCTACCGTCGACCGGCGAGGCGAACGTGACGCCTTGCTCGGTGAGCTTGCGACGCTCGGCCAGCGAGAACACCTGGAAGCCGCCGGAATCGGTCAGTATCGGCGCGTTCCAGCCGATGAAGCGATGCAGGCCCCCGAACTCGCGGATGACGTCGAGACCGGGCCGCAGCCACAGGTGGAATGTGTTGCCGAGGATGATCTGCGCGCCGACCTCGCCGAGGTCGCGCGGCGTCATCGCCTTGACCGAACCATAGGTGCCGACCGGCATGAACGCGGGCGTGTCGATCACGCCGCGCGGCAGCGTGATGCGGCCGCGGCGGGCAACGCCGTCGGTGGCAAGCACCTCGTACTGCAGCGCGTTCAAGATGCGTATTCCTGCGGCCAGACAAGCATCGCGTCACCATACGAATAAAAGCGATAGCGCTGCCGCACGGCGTGTTCGTAGGCCGACAGCACGAACTCGCGCCCCGCGAATGCCGAGATCAGCATCAGCAGCGTCGATTCCGGCAGGTGGAAATTGGTGATCAGGCCATCGACGCTGGTGATCCGGTAACCCGGGAAGATGAAGATGCGGGTCTCGCCGGCGAACGGCTCGACTTCGCCCTGCCCGCCGCGCGCGGCTTCCAGCGCGCGCACCACGGTAGTGCCGACCGCGATCACCCGGCCGCTGTGTGCACGCGTGTGGCGCATTTTCTCGACCAGTTCGGCGCCGACGCTCAGCCATTCGCGGTGCATCTCGTGGTCTTCAAGCTTTTCCGCCCGCACCGGCTGGAAGGTACCCGCGCCGACATGCAGCGTGATGTAGCCAAAGTCGATACCCCGTCCACGCAAGGCCTGCAGCAGGCCATCATCGAAATGCAGGCCCGCGGTCGGTGCCGCGACCGCACCGGGATGCCTGGCGTAGACGGTCTGGTAGCGCTCGCTGTCGCGTGCGTCGTCCGGTCGCGCGATGTACGGCGGCAGCGGCATGTGGCCAATCCGCAGCAGCAGCTTTTCCAGTGGTTCGACACATTCGAAGCGCAGTTCGAAGAACGCACCCTCGCGACCGAGGACGCGCACCGGCGTGCCGTCGTCCAGTTCGATCAGGCTGCCCCCGCGGGGCTTCTTGCTGACCCCGAGCATCGCCACTGCGGTGTGCGTGCCGATGATGCGCTCGAGCATGATCTCGACCGCGCCGCCGCTCGGCTTGCGCCCGAACAGCCGCGCCGGCAGCACGCGCGTGTCGTTGAACACCAGCAGGTCACCCTCGCGCAGCAGCGCGGGCAGCTCGCCGAACCTGCGATCGGACAGTGATTGCCGCGGCGAATCGACCACCAGCAGGCGGCTGGCGCTGCGGTCGGCCAAGGGTTGCTGCGCAATCAGTTCGGGCGGCAGCTCGTAGTGGAAATCGGACTTCTTCAAGGCTCAAGGACAATGAACGGCGCCGCGCAGCCGCGGCCAGCCCGACATTTTAGCGCCCGCGCCGAAGTCGCCGATCCGCCTCATTCCGCGTGGTCGAACTCCGGCATCCGCCTGAAAAGTTCACCCTTGTGCCATGTGTCGGCACCGGGTCGCTGGTAGACGACCTTGCCGCCGATGATGGTGTAGAGCACACGCGTGCGCAGGATGTCATTGGCGGGCATCATCAACAGGTCACCGGAAAACACGTCGATGTCGGCCAGCTTGCCGGGCGTCAGCGAACCCAGTTCGTGATCCTCGAAGTTCGCGTACGCATTGTTCCATGTGTAGGACTTCAATTCCTGCATCGGCGTCTTGGCCTCGTCCGGGAAGAACGTCTTCCTGCCGTGGTCGTAGGCGCGGGTGACGCCGCAATAGAACACAGGAATGGGGTTGGTGTCCTCGACCGGGGTGTCGGTGCCGTCCAGCAAGATCGCGCCGCTGTCGGTCAGTCTCTTCCACACATAAGCGCCCTCTTCGGCGCGCCGCTCGCCGATACGCGGAATCACCATGGGCGCGTCGGAACAGGCGTGGATGGATTGCATCGATGCGATCACGCCCATTTGCGCGAAGCGCGGGATGTCGGCGGGATTCAGGTGCTGCGCGTGCTCGATGCGCCAGCGCAGCGCATGCGCGGCCGGATCTTCGTCGAAGATCTTCTGGTACATGTCGAGCACTTCGCGGTTGGCGCGGTCGCCGATCGCGTGGATCGAAACCTGGAAGCCGTCGCGCGCGGCGATCCGCGCGATCTTCGCGAGATCGGCCATCGGGGTGACGTTCTTGCCGGTGATGCCAGGGGCATCGCTGTAGGGTTTCAGGAACCACGCGCTGCGCGTGCCCAGCGCACCGTCGGAAACATCCTCGCCCACGCCGCGCACGGTGAAGTGGTCGTCGGCATAACCGATGGTCTTGTACTTTGCGAGGTTCTTGTCGAGGCTGGCAACGTCCAGCACGCCGACGTTGACGTAGAGCCGCAGCGGGAAGCTTCCGTTCGCGACGCCCTTCGCGACCTGCCGCTTCAGCCAGTCGATGGTCGCGAAATCCTCGCCCTGGTCGACGAAGCCCGTGATGCCTTTGCTGACCTCGTTGCGTACCGCAAGCTGCAGCGCCCTTTCACGGCGCGATTCCTGCTCCGCTGGCGGCAAGCTCGCGAGGTATCGGTGGTAAGCGGCGTACACCGGATCGGCTGCGGTATCCTTGAGCATGCCGATCGCGTGGCCTTGCGCATCGCGCACGATGGTGCCGCCTGCGGGATCGGGAGTCTTGTCGGCAATGCCGGCCAGCTTCAACGCGAGCGCATTGGCATACAGGCCGTGATAACTCGCAGTGGTCAACAGCACCGGATTGCGCGGCGACGCCGCGTCCAGGCTTGCCGGCAGCGGCAGGCCGTTCAAGTTCGGCTCCGGCGCGCGATTCCACTTGCTCTCCAGCCAGCCGAATCCCACGATCCATTCCCCCGGCTTGGCCTTGGCGACCGCCGCTTTCACCATCGCGACCACACCATCCCAGTTGGCCGCCTTGCCGACGTTGATCTGCATCAGCGATTCGCCAGTGTCCAGCAAATGCCCATGGCCCTCGATGAAGCCGGGCGTCACGAACGCGCCGTGCAGGTCCAGCACTTTCGTCTGCCTGTCGATGTAGTGCGAGATCGATGCGTTGGCCCCAACCGCAAGAATCTTGCCGTCGCGGATCGCGAGCGCCTGCGCTTGTGGCTGCAGCGGATCGAGCGTTGCGATGGTCGCGTTACGCAGCACCAGATCGGCCGGCCGCAGCTCGGGCGGGAAGCCCGCGACGTGACTGCCGGCGGCAGCCGCCGCGGCCACCAGCATCGCAACGCCGACGGATACCCCCAAAAGCAGACTCTTCATCGTATCGCCCCTTGCCATCCGCCGGATCGGGGTTTCCGGCGCAGCTTGCGCGAAGGCCCGACCCGAGCGTCGCAGTGTACATGTCGATGTACCGGGATCGCCGGAACCCCTGCTGCATGCATTCGGAGGTGACATTGTCGACGACACGCGCCTCGCGACGGATGCGTCCACGCCCGCTACAGCCAGCCTTTCTGGCGCGCCAGTCGATAGGCCTCGATGCGGTTGGCGACCCCCAGTTTTCCGATCGCCTCGGACAAGTAATTGCGCACGGTGCCGTGCGACAGGTTCAGGTGCTGCGCAATCTCGCCCGCGCTTCGTCCTTCGCCGGCCAGGCGCAGGACCTGGCGCTCGCGATCGTTCAGCGGGTCGGCTTCGGTCCATGCCTCCAGTGCCAGTTCGGGATCGATCGCGCGACCGCCGCGGTGCACGAGGCGCAATGAATCGGCGAGTTTTTCCGCGGGCGCATCCTTCAGGAGATACCCGGACACGCCCGCATCCAGCGCACGCCTGAGGTAACCCGAGCGCGCGAACGTGGTCACGATCACGACCTTGACCGGCAGTTCGTGGCGCTGGATGCGCTGCGCAAGCTCCAGTCCGGTCAGGCCAGGCATCTCGATGTCTGAGATCAGGATGTCGGGTTTCAGGCGCTGCAGTTCGCGCCAGGCGGCTTCGCCATCCGCTGCCGAGCCAAGCACCTCGATGTCGGGCTCCAGCGCCAGCAACGCGGCCAGCGCGCCGCGCACCATGGCCTGGTCCTCGGCCAGCAGCACCCGCATCATGCGCGGTGGCCCGCGTGCTGCGCGAGCGGCAGGACTTGCGCCGGCGGGCGGTCGTTCGCCGCTTGTGGATGTCCGCCCCGCACGGGCGGCAGCGGCAGCCGGATTTCGACCGCGGTGCCCTGGCCACGCGGCGATTCGATCCATATTTCGCCGCCACGCGCGGCGATGCGCTCGCGCATCCCGGTCAGACCGTTGCCGCGTTCGTCGACGCCGCCGCGGCCATCGTCGCGCACGCGCATGACCACGCGTTCGGCGCCGGCGATCACCGTGATCTCGACGCGCCCGGCGCGCGCATGGCGCTGGATGTTGGTGACGGCTTCGCGCAAGACCAGCGCCAGGCAGGTCTCGACTTCGGCCGGCAATTCGCAGCCGTCGCTCCAGTATTCCATCTGCACTCCGGCAGCCTCCAGCAACAGGCGTGCCGATGCCAGCTCCGATGCCAACGCTGCGGCTCGAATCCCCGAAACCGCACTGCGCACCTGCGACAGCGCTTCGCGCGCCACGCGCTCGACGTCGGCGATCTCGCGCCGGGCGGCTTGCGGATCACGCTCGACCAGGCGTCCGGCCAGTTCGGATTTCAGGGCCACCATCGACAGGGTGTGTCCGAGCAGGTCGTGCAAGTCGCGGCCAATGCGTTCGCGCTCGGCGCTGGCGGCCAGGCGGCGGATCTCGTCGTGGGTCAGGCGCAGCTCGGCGTTTTTCCGCAGTCCGGTCCAGACGGAATGCTGGCCGATCGACACCGCAAGGCTGATCAAGAGCACCCAGACCTCGGCCTGCCACGGCCATTGCAGGAGTCGGGTCTCCAGCGTCCACACGAGCATCACCGGCAGGATCCATGCGAGCACCCGGCGCACCGTTGGCTGCAGCGACAGGTAGACGCAGGCATAAATCAGGCACGTACCGCTGGCGTAGCGGCTGATCGGCATGACCGCCAGGCCGACCGCGACCAACGCGAGCGCATAGCCCGGCGTTTCCCGCACCGGCCGCAACATGGCGCATGCATAAAGCAGCAGGAACACGGCCAACGCCGCGATCGTGACCGGCCACCAGGCCTTGGGCAGCGGCATTCCCGAAATCGCATCGCCGAACATCCAGGGAACCCAGATCAGGTTCCAGAACATCGTCCAGCGTACCTTGCGCCCTTTCGAGCACAGCATGACGAGCGAATCGGGAGCGGGAGTGAACAGGCGGCGAAGCATTGTCGTTTTCGAAGCGTCGAATGGCAAAGTACCTGGCAGTGGTGCGCCATGTTACGCCAACCACAAATGACCGGGGTCGCGCACCATCCCGGCGCTCTGGCAAAGGTCAGCGGGTGCGTTCCATGCGATCCCGACCGATATCCTCGTCAGCGATCCCGGATGCGCCGCCAGCCATGCACGGCGAAGGCCAGGCAGACCATCGTGAAAGCCACCAGGTAAACGAGGTGATCCGTGAGACTGCCGCGTGCATGCATGTGGACGATGCCGAGCGCCAGTTGCGACAGGTGGTATGTCGGCAGCATCGTCGCGATTTCCTGCAGCCAATGCGGCATGAATTGCAACGGCACCCACAATCCGGCCAGGAACGACATCGGCAGGTAGATCAGGTTGATGATCGCGGCCGATGCCTGGCCGCTGACGCGCACGCCAACCACGAGGCCTAGCGCGCAGAACGGCAATGACCCCAACACCAGCGCGAGCGCAAGCCCGACCCACTCGGAAGCCGGCAGCCTGACGCCGCCGAAGCAGGCACCGAGCACAAACAGAATCGACACGATCGCCAGGGCGAACAGCATCGCCATCACCGCCTTGGCGAACAGGTACGCCAGCGGCGGCATGGGCGCGACCCGCTTCATGGCGAGGATGCCGCGCTCGCGCTCCATCGCCACGCCGACACCGAAGCCGAACAGCGCCGGCGCCATGATCCCGAACGTGCCGTAGGTGGCGAGCATGAACGTGGCGACTTGACTGTCGCCGCTCTTGCCGAACATAAGTCCGAAGAACACGTAGAACATGGTCGGGAACAGCAGCGTCGGCAGCGCAAACCCCGGCGTGCGCAGCACGGCCAGGAATTGATGAGTGGCTTCGCGCAAATACACCGCGAAGGTGTCGCGCCAGGTCCATTGCGGGAGGGTGGTCGCGTTCATGCGGCCTCCCTGGTTGCCTGGCGCCGGGTCAATGAAAGGAAGGCCTCTTCCAGCCTTGCGCCAGTGACTTCGAGGTCGTGCAGACCGGGGTCGAGTTCGAACATCGCGCGCAGCACCGCCTCGGGCGCCGCAGCGACGATTTCCATGTGATCGCCAATGCGTTCGACGCGCGTGACGCCGGGCATGCCTGCGACCCGGGCTTCGTCCAAGGTCGTAGCGCAACGAATGCGGCGCCGCGCAACCGAACGCTTGATCTCCGAGGGTGATCCATCGGCGACCACGCGTCCACGATCGATCACCACGATGCGATCCGCGAGTGCGTCGGCTTCCTCGAGGTAATGAGTCGTCAGGACAATGCTGCGGCCCTGGCATTTCAGCGCGCGCACCGCTGTCCAAAGGATCTGGCGCGCTTCGACGTCCATGCCTGCCGTGGGCTCGTCGAGGAACAGCAGTTCGGGACCGCCACAAATCGCGAGCGCAAAGCGCAGGCGTTGCTGCTGGCCGCCGGAAAGCTTGGCCACTGGACGCGCCACCGCATCTTCC
>JAJXWZ010000043.1 GCA_021781345.1 Pseudomonadota bacterium | reverse complement strand
GCACCAAATACTTGCGCGCGATAATTGATGTAGTCTCGGTAGATTCCGGGACCCTTCCGGCCTGCCGCTTCCCCGACGCCGCGCACCAGGCACGATGAACCCCGGCACCATCATTCGACGCACGCGGCTTGCTGACGGCCGGCGGGTGATCGTCAAGTCCCGGCCCGACGCCCCACCCGATTTCTTCATCGCCGAGGCTCGTGGTCTCACGGCCCTGCGTGGGATCCGCGCACTGCGCGTTCCAGAGGTGCTTGAAGCTGGCATGCAGCGCATCGTGCTGGAGGATCTTGGCGAGGGCGTGCGCGCTACCGATTACTGGCGGCAAGCAGCCACCGGCCTCGCTAGGCAGCACGCCATCCGGGGCACGAGCTTCGGGTTCGATCACCGAGGCTTTTGCGGCGACTCGCCGCAGGACAACACGCTGGACATCGATGGCTGGCGCTTCTTTGCCGAACGCCGGCTGCAGCCGCAGGCTCGCCTGGCGCGTAATCGCGGCCTGATCGATGCACGGGATGCTGCCGCCATCGAGCGGGTTTGCGCGCGATTGCGCGATCGCATCCCGGACATGCCGCCGGTATTGCTGCACGGCGACCTGTGGTCGGGGAACCTGCACGTCTGCGCCGACGGATCGCCTGCGTTGCTCGATGGCGGTGCGGTGCATTACGGCTGGGCAGAAGCCGAGCTTGCGATGCTGGGCCTGTTCGGCACGCCGCCGCCGGAATTCTTCGCCACCTACGCGATGCATGCACGCCTGCGGGAAGACTGGCGCGAGCGCGTGTCGCTGTACAACCTCTACCACCTGCTCAACCACGTCAACCTGTTCGGCGCGGCTTACCGCGGATCGCTGCAGGCCAGCCTGGCCGCTTTCGCCTGAGCTCCCCTTGCTGCTGCATGACGCCGGGAAGGCTTCCGGGGCGAGGCCAATGGACGACGGTGGGGAACCGCCCGGCGATCGTTCCCCGGCGCGGACCGCAAGCCGAACCCGCGGCCATGCGTAGGCACCGGCTGGCCCCGCGGGAGCCTAGAGATCCCGCGTCACCCGGAAACCCACCCGCCCGCTGCGCGCATCGGCGGCGGCGCCCAGCCGGAACGCGGAGCGGTCCTGCTCGGGTGCGCTGCCCCAGGAGCCACCACGGATAACGCGCTCGTCGCAACCGGGGTTGACCCACGCGCTGCCGTCCGTCGGCGCGCGCACGTAGTTGTCGTGCCAGCAGTCGGCGACCCATTCCGACACGTTGCCGCTCATGTCGTACAGGCCGAATGGATTGGGCAAGAAACTCATCACCGGCGCCGGACCCCAATAGCCGTCGCTGTAATTCTTGAAGGCATTGGCCCAACTGCGATGCGCGGGCGAGCGATCGCCGGTGCCGGTCAGGTTTTCGACCTTTTGCTTCGGCGAACCGGTTCCCCACCAGTAGGGCGTGGTCGTGCCGGCGCGTTCGGCGTATTCGTATTCGGCTTCGGTGGGCAGCCTGTAGTGCTGGCCGGTGCGCTTCGACAGCCATTGTGCATAGGCATGGGCGTCGTTCCAGGACACGTTGACGACCGGATCGTCGTCCTGCGCGCGCTGGCCGGCGTAATCGTCGCGCCAGTCCACGCCCGAGCGCATCTGCATCCGCCCGTTGGACTCGTCGTACACCGACGCGCCGCCCAGCCGGTCGGCATCCGGCACGTATCCGGATTGATGCACGAAAGTGCGGAACTCGGCGACCGTGACTTCCGCGCGCGCCATCGCGAACCCCTTGGCTATGGTCACCTCGTGTTGCGGCTGCTCGGCACCCGACTGCGAACGACTGCGCTCGGGTGCGCCCATCTCGAAGCTGCCGTGCGGGATCACGACCATCGCGGGCGCCTGCCCTGCGATATCCAGGAACCGGTCGGCGAAGACCTGGCCCGGATGGTAATCGGCGTATTCGCGTGCGTTCTGGAGCCTGGCCAGGAAGGCTTCCGTGGACGCACCGAGCGCGGCGGCCTGCCCGGCAATGCGCTGCGCAAGATCGAGGTTGCCGGCGTCGAACGCCGATTCGGCCTGCGCCATAAGGTTGGCGGCGCGGCCACTGCGCATCGCCTCGATGCGTGCCCGGGTCTGCGCGAGCGCGGGCGAGGACGGCAGGATCGCCGCCGCATCCGCGAGTGCCGCATCGGCCTTGGCGTCGTCGTTCTGCGCGGCCGCGCCCAGGGCGCGGTCCAGCGCCGCCTGCTGCACCCGTTGCAGGCCCTCGCGCGCGACGACGTTTTCGGGGTCTAGCGCGAGCACCTTGCGATACAGCGCAAGCGCGCTGTCATCGCCCTTGCCTTCCAGTTTGCCTTGCTGGATCAAGTCGCTGGCCTGCTCCAGCAACGGCTGGACCCTGGCCGCCGCGTCGATCCGCGCGGCCAGCGTGGCCAGATCGTCCTGCGGCCCGGGCAACCGTTTCAGCGCCTCCAGGTCGCCGCGTGCGCCTTCGGCGTCACCGGTGGCAAGCGATTGCTGGGCGTTCGCGACCAGCCGCGCATGCAACTGCGACACTGCGGTCTTGACGTGTGGATCGTCCGGCGCCTGTTGCACCGCCTGCAGCACAAGTGCCATCGCACTGTCCTTGTCCGGTCCGGCCAGGTTGCCGGCGCGCGCGGACTGGCCTGCCCGGGTCAGCAATTCCGCGACCTTGCCCTTGCCCTCGTGCGTGCCGAAGGCACCTTGCCGCGCGCGGGCCGCGATCACGGCGGCGGGCGCCAGCGAGATCGGCGGTCCCGCATTGAGCTCGGATTCGGCGGGCGTGAGCTTGCGCGGCGCGGCGCCCACCGCTGCCGGCGCGCTGGAAACCGCGGCCGGATGCGATTTCAGCATCGCCGGCTCGACCTTGAGCGCTTCGGGGAAAAACCGGTAGGCCAGCGCAAACACCAGCACGGCCACCCCGATCGCGCCACCGATCGCGTGTTGACGGTTCAAGGATTGCGGTTTCGGCATGCGGTCGCGTGCGCTGGCTGTTATCGTTTGCGGTTCACGATAGCAAACCGACGCGTAATGGAACACCAACGTACCGATGGCGACAGGCCATGAGCCCAGACTGGATCGACCGCATGGGCATGCTGCCCGAGGCGGGCAGCCACGGCCTGCTGGGACTCGACACCGAGTTCATGCGCCGTGACA
>JAJXWZ010000079.1 GCA_021781345.1 Pseudomonadota bacterium | reverse complement strand
TGCTGCCTTTCAGCGTGCTGGTCGGCCGCGATGGACGCATCCTCGCGACCAAACTGGGACCGCTTGATCCGCAGCTCCTCGACGAATGGTTGCAGAGAGCCAGCTCAACACCGCCTTAGTCAGGGCTCACGAACCATGCGCGGACGGGATCCTGACGACGCGCACGCCCGAATTCCCGCCACCTGGCCGTCTGTCGCGAAAACTGCGGGGCAACGATCGTGGACGATCGCACGGCTAACGTCGCCCATCTCCAGCGATTCGCGGGATAACGCTGGACAATGCATGAATGACAGTTCACACTTCGCGCCTTCCGGCCCGCCGGCCGCCGCCCTTGTCGAACGTGGCCCAGATCCTGGTCCTGCATGGCCCGAACCTCAACCTGCTCGGCGAGCGCGAGCCGGAGGTATACGGCCGGGCCACGCTTGAAGACATCGACACCGCACTGGCCTCGCAGGCCGGCGAGGCCGGGCACGCGTTGGCCAGCTTCCAGTCCAACGCCGAACACGAACTGGTGGCCCGCGTGCAGGTCGCCAGTCGGGACGGCACCGCCTTCATCCTGGTTAATCCGGCTGCATTCACCCACACCTCGGTGGCGCTGCGCGACGCGCTGGCCGCGGCCGCGATCCCTTTCATCGAGGTACACCTGTCCAACCCTCACGCGCGCGAACCATTCCGCCGCCAGTCGTATTTTTCCGACCTTGCGGTCGGCGTGGTCGCCGGCTTCGGCGCCGACAGTTACCGCTATGCGCTGGACGCCGCCATGCGGCGCCTGGCTGCCCGTTGATTCCACCCCCATCGCCACAGCGAGACCGTCATGGATCTCAGAAAAGTCAAGAAATTGATCGAACTGCTGGAAGAGTCCAACCTCTCCGAACTCGAGATCAAGGAGGGCGAGGAGATCGTCCGCCTTTCGCGCTTCCCCGCCGCGGCTGCCCCGGCCCCTGTGTTCTCGGCCCCGGCGCCGGCTACCGTAGCCGCACCCACCACTGCGTCCATAGCGCCGGCCGCGACGCCCGTTGCGAATACGGGCGAAGAAGCCGGGCTTCCGCCGGGCAACGTGGTGCGTTCGCCGATGGTCGGCACTTTCTACGCCGCGTCCTCGCCGGGTTCCGAGCCTTTCGTGAAGGTTGGCCAGCAAGTCAAGGTAGGCGATCCGCTGGGCGTGATCGAGGCCATGAAGATGTTCAACCAGATCGAGGCCGAGATCGCCGGTACCGTTATTGCCATCGTTGCCGAGAATGGCCAGGCGGTGGAGTTCGACCAACCGCTGTTCGTGATCGGTTGACGCCATGCTCGACAAGGTCCTCATCGCCAACCGCGGGGAAATCGCGCTGCGCGTGCTGCGCGCCTGCCAGACCATGGGCATCAAGACGGTCGCGGTGCACTCGACCGCGGACCGCAACCTCAAGCACGTCGGCATGGCCGACGAGGCCATTTGCATCGGGCCAGCGCCGTCCGCCCAGAGCTACCTCAATATTCCCGCCATCATCGCGGCGGCCGAGGTGACCGATGCGTCCGCGATCCATCCGGGCTACGGCTTCCTGTCCGAGAACGCCGACTTCGCCGAGCAGGTCGAACAGTCCGGGTTCGTGTTCGTGGGCCCGACCGCCGACGTGATCCGCCTTATGGGCGACAAGGTCGAGGCCATCAAGGCGATGCAGGCCGCGGGCGTGCCGTGCGTGCCGGGCTCCGGTGGCCCACTCGACGACGACGTCGAGCGCAGCCTGAAGATCGCGCACGAGATCGGATATCCGGTGATCATCAAGGCCGCTGGCGGCGGCGGCGGGCGCGGCATGCGCGTGGTGCACACCGAAGCACACCTCGGCAATGCGATCGCCACCACCCGTTCCGAGGCGCGCGCGGCGTTCGGCAACGATCAAGTGTACATGGAGAAGTTCCTGGAGAACCCCCGCCATATCGAAATCCAGGTACTGGCCGACGGCCAGGGCCACGCGATCCACCTGTGCGAACGCGACTGCTCGATGCAGCGCCGCCACCAGAAGGTGGTCGAGGAAGCGCCGGCACCGGGCATCACGCCGGAACAGCGGGCCTTGATCGGCAAGATCTGCGTGGATGCCTGCATCCGCATTGGCTACCGCGGTGCCGGTACCTTCGAGTTCCTGTACGAAGACGGGCGCTTTTACTTCATCGAAATGAACACCCGCATCCAGGTCGAGCACCCTGTGACCGAGCTCGTCACCGGCGTCGACCTGGTACGCGAACAGTTGCTGATCGCGGCCGGCCAGCCGCTGTCAATCAGGCAGGAAGACATCGTGCCGCGCGGGCACGCGATCGAATGCCGCATCAATGCCGAGGATCCCGACACCTTCATGCCGAGTCCCGGCCTCGTGAAGCGCTTCGAGGCACCGGGCGGCCCGGGGGTGCGCATCGACACGCACCTGTACGATGGGTACCGGATTCCGCCGAACTACGATTCGATGATCGGCAAGTTGATCGTGCACGGCCTCGACCGCAAGACGGCGATCGCGCGCATGCGCACCGCGCTCAGCGAAACCGTGATCGAGGGCATTCGTACCAACTTGCCGCTGCAGCAGCGCATCATGGCCGACAGCGGCTTCAGGCACGGCGGCCGCAACATCCATTACCTCGAGAAGCGAATCCGCGAGCAGAAGGAACAAGGCATCGGTCTGGGCAGCTGAGTCCCGCACTGGAAGTGTCATGCCCTGGCTCGAACTGCAATTGACGATCGACACCGGCTTGCAGCCGCGCGCCGAAGCCGCGCTCGAAGCCATGGGCGCGCTCTCGGTGACGCTGATGGACGCCGATGCCGACACGCCCGACGAAGCCGCGATCTTCGAACCGGGCTTGGGCGAAACGCCGCTGTGGCGTTCGCTGACCCTGCTCGCCTTGTTCGACGCCGACGCCGACCGCCGCGTGTTGTTGCAACGCTTGCAGGGGGCGCTGCCCGAACTCGTCCCGGATCGCGCGGATTTCCGCGTGGTGGCCGACCGCGACTGGGAACGCGCCTGGATGGACCGTTACCAGCCGATGCGGTTCGGCCGGCGGTTGTGGATCTATCCGTGGAACATCGAACCGAAGTCCGACCTCGACCCCGAGGCCGTCGTGGTGCGGCTGGATCCCGGGCTCGCCTTCGGCACCGGCACGCATCCGACCACCGCCCTGTGCCTGGAATGGCTCGACGGCCTCGACCTCCGCGGCAAGGCGGTGATCGATTACGGCTGCGGCTCCGGCGTGCTCGCGATCGCCGCGCTGAAGATTGGCGCGGCGCAGGCAATCGGGGTCGATAACGATCCCCAGGCGTTGACCGCGACCACGGACAACGCCGAACGCAACCAAGTCGCCGGACGGCTGCGGACCTGCCTGCCGGAGCAGCTCGCCGACACCGCGCGTGCGGACATCTTCGTCGCCAACATCCTCGCCGGACCGTTGTACGACCTCGCGCCGCGGTTCGCGGTCCTTTGCCGATCCGGCGCGCCGTTCGCGCTTTCCGGCATCCTCGCCGGGCAGGAGGCCGACTTGCTCGCCCGCTACCGCGACTGCGGCTTCACGGATCTGCATGCCATACGCCGCGAGGACTGGATCCGCATCGACGGCGTGCGCGAGTGACGTGTCGCCCGGTGCGACGTCGCCTACAATCCCCGCATGTACACTCAGTGCCCGGGATGCCGGACGGTCTTCGAGATCAATGAGGATGCCTTGCAGGTGTCGCTGGGCATCGTCCGATGCGGGCATTGCGCGAGGCGCTTCGACGCGTTGCGCACGCTGAGCGATTCGCTGCCGCTGGCGCCCGGCGAAGCGTTGCCCGAACGCGATCCCGCTAAGCACGCGCCCACGCTGACGGTTTCGGTTTCTCCGATTGCCGTCGCGGCGACATCCGACGGCAGGCAAGAATCCGACGCGGATGCGGGCACGTCGCCGGCAACGAACCCGCGGGCCGACGACACCTGGCTGGTCGCATTCCCGGACCATCGCGCACAGGCATTGATCGCGGATGCCGCAGGCATTCCGGCCGACGCGCTCGCGGGCGATCCCGCCTGGGAAATCACCCAGCTTCCGGTCCAGGCCCGTTTCGCCGATCTCGAGGCGAGTCCCGTCGCAGTCGCCGCATCCGGACCGGAAGCCGCCGGCGACCTGTCATCCGCCGACGCGACGGATCCCGACGAAGCGCTGGAATCCGCGGCGCTCGGTGAATCCTGGAACATCGAATTCGCGAACGGCACCGATCATTCCGCGCCGGACGGGGAGCCCGAGGACGGCATCGCGACGGCATCGCCGGAAGTGCCGTCGCGCGCCGGAGACGCAACGGCAGGCACGGCTTCCGATCCCGGGCCCATGCCATTCCATCGGGGACCCGATTCCGCCGACGCCGCAGGCGCCGGCGATCTCGCTGCAACCGGCGGCGACCGGGTAGGCGCGGACGAAGACCTCCCGACGCCCGTAGGGGCACCCGCGGACGCCGGCGGCGAATCCGCGATCGACGAGGCCGTGCCCGCGATACCGGTGTACGTTCCCCCGCGGCGGCGGCGTATCCGTCGCCGTGACTGGTGGTGGGCCCTCGGTTGCCTGGTGCTCGCGCTGTCACTTGCCGCACAGCTCGCGTGGGCCGAGCGCGTCGCGCTGGTCCGCGATCCGGCGACCCGGGCGTGGGCCATGCGCGCATGCGCAAGCATGGATTGCCGCCTTCCGCCGATCCGGGACCTCGCGAAACTGGAGCTGCTGTCCCGGGATGTGCGGCCCGATCCGGTAGCCGCCCGCGCCTTGATGATCACGGCGACGCTGCGCAACGACGCGCGTTTCCGCCAACCCTGGCCGATCGTGGTGGTCGAGCTCACCGATCTCGACAACAACGTAGTCGCGATGCGCCGCTTCCGTCCGGCCGAATACATGCCCGACCCGGTGCGCCGCGCCGCCGGCATCGCCCCCGGGACCACCGCGGCGGTCGCCTTCGAAGTAGCCGATCCCGGCAAGCGCGCGGTATCGTTCCGTTTCGGCTTCGAGTGAAGCCGGCCACCTGCGCGCGCCGACCCGTCGCTGTTAGACTCTCGCGTTCGCATTCGCGCGCAGTCCTTTGCGCGCCCTCAGGTTCCGGCCAGCCGTGGATACGCGTTCCTTGCAAGTTTCCCGCACACCACCGGCCCGCACAGGCGAGGTCACGCTCGCCGAGTGCATGGCGTCCAGCGTGCGCCGCTATCTGGCCGATCTCGACGGCACGCCCTGCCGCGAAGGCCTGTACGCTCGGCTCTTGCGGGAAGTCGAAGCCCCGCTGCTGCGCGAGGTCATGGTCTGGAGCGACGGCAACCAGAGCCGCGCCGCGGAGATTCTGGGCATCCATCGCGCCACCCTGCGCAAGAAACTGCAGGAACTCGGCATCGTTTGACACGGGGAAGGACTCCGACACATGACTGGATCGGGCATCATCACCGCGCGCCGCGCGTTGCTGAGCGTTTCGGACAAGACCGGCCTCGCCGACATCGGCGGCGCACTGCATGCGCTCGGCATCGAGATCGTCTCCACCGGCGGCAGTGCCCGCGCCTTGCGCGAAGCGGGCGTGCCGGTACGTGACGTCAGCGAATTGACCGGCTTTCCCGAAGTCATGGACGGACGTGTCAAGACCCTGCACCCGAAAGTGCACGGCGGACTGCTGGGACGCCGCGGAATCGACGACAAGGTCATGCTTGACCACGCGATCGCGTCGATCGACCTGCTGGTCGTCAATCTCTACCCGTTCGCGCGCACCGTCGCGCAGCCCGGCACCACCTACGAGGAAGCCGTCGAACAGATCGACATCGGCGGTCCGGCGATGCTGCGCGCGGGCGCCAAGAACCACGAACGCGTGGCCGTGGTCTGCGATCCGGCGGACTACGGCGAGCTGGTTGAATCGTTGCGCCGCGACGGCGGCACTTCGTTCGAGCAACGCCGGCGTTTCGCCGCCAAGGTGTTCGCGCACACGGCCCGCTACGACGGCATGATCGCGGACTGGCTGTCGGCGCGCGCCGACGGCGAACCGGGCCAGGCTTATCCGCCGACGCTGCACCTGTCCCTGCGCCGCGCGCAGGAAATGCGCTATGGCGAAAATCCGCACCAGGCCGCCGCGCTGTACCTCGACGGGCGCCCGACCGCCGGCACCGTCGCCGGCGCCACGGTGCTGTCCGGCAAGGAAATGTCCTACAACAATTTCGTCGATGCCGATACCGCGCTCGAATGCGTGAAGGCCTTCGACAAGACGCCCGCGTGCGTGATCGTCAAGCACGCCAACCCGTGCGGGGTGGCGCTGGACAAGGATCCACTGCAGGCCTACGAGCGCGCCTTCGCATGCGACCCGACGTCCGCGTTCGGCGGCATCATCGCCTTCAACCGGCCGCTGGACGGCGCGCTGGTCGGCAAGATCCTGGCCAGCCAATTCGTGGAAGTGCTGGTGGCGCCGGCATTCGACGAGAATGCACTGGCTGCGCTCAGGAAAAAACCCAACGTGCGCGCACTCGCGACCGGCGAGTGGCCGGACGCGCCGGGCGTCGCGCAGCGCCAGTTGCGCAGCATCGGCGGCGGCGTGCTGGTGCAGGACTCCGATGCCGACACGCTGATGCTGTCGGACCTAAAAGTGGTCACACGCCGCGTACCCGATGCCGGGCAACTGCGGGACCTGCTGTTCGCTTGGCACGTCGCGATGTACGTGAAGTCCAACGCGATCGTATTCGCAAGGGACGGCGCCACCATCGGCATCGGTGCAGGCCAGATGAGCCGCGTCGTCAGCGTCAAGATCGCGGCGATGAAGGCCGCCGAAGCGCAACTCGCCACGCACGGCAGCGTGATGGCCTCGGACGCATTCTTCCCGTTCCGCGACAACGTCGACATGGCCGCGGCCGCCGGGGTGCGTGCATTGATCCAGCCGGGTGGCTCGCTGCGCGACCAGGAAGTGATCACCGCCGCCGACGAGCACGACATGGCGATGGTGTTCACCGGCACCCGGCATTTTCGTCACTGACGCGACGAAAACGCCTTGCCTGCCGTCCCCGGCGACCGGTTCCCGGCCAATCCATGGCCGGGATGACCGTGTAACGTAACGCCCCCGAGCCGGATTCTTCGCCGCAAGGAGGAATATCGTGCGCTACGAGCTCTATTACTGGCCGGCGATCCAGGGCCGCGGCGAGTTCGTGCGGCTGGCCCTGGAAGATGCCGGCGCCGATTACATGGATGTCGCACGCCTGCCCGAGGGTGCGGGCGGCGGCGAGGCGGCGTTGCTGCGAATGCTCGAGCACCCGACGACGGGGCATCCGCCATTCGCCCCGCCCTTCCTGAGAGCCGGCCGCCGGCTGATCGCGCAAACGGCCAACATCCTGTTGTTCTTGGGCCCGCGGCTCCAGCTCGCGCCGCGCGACGAAACCGGCCAGCTGTGGATGCACCAGCTTCAACTGACGATCGCCGACCTGGTCGCCGAGATCCATGATACACACCATCCGATCGCGGGCAGCCTCTACTACGAGGACCAGCGCGAGGAAGCCAGGCGCCGCAGCGCGCACTTGCGACGCGAGCGCCTGCCGAAGTTCCTTGGCTATTTCGAACGGGTGCTGGGCGACAACCGGCGCGGACGCCGGCACTGCCTCGTGGGCAGCGCGGCGGGCTACGCGGACCTCTCGCTGTTCCAGGTCATGGTGGGATTGCGCTACGCATGGCCACGCACGATGCGCCGCCTGGAAGCATCACTGCCGTTGTGCGGCGAACTGCACGACCGCGTCGCCGCGCGCCCCAGCCTCGCCGCCTACCTTGCCTCGCCGCGGCGCATCCCGTTCAACAACGATGGCATCTTCCGGCGCTATCCGGAACTGGACGGCTGAGCCGGCGCGCTGGCGGCCGGCTTCTTCTTCGGCCCGCCCCACTTGTAGATGTCGTAGTACACGGGCGACACCGGACCCAGGCGGGGATCGTGCGACTGGTTGCCACCGGGCTGGTTGACCATGTAGGTCTGGGTAACGCCGTGCTTCGGGGTGACGCGCACCATGTACACGCTGCCGTTGCGCTTGTATTCCTCGACGGTATCGCCGTTCTCGTTGGTGCTCACCGACACGTTGGTGCTGTCGCCCTTGCCGTCCTTTTCGCGCGCTGCCGGCGCCACCGACGGCGGGATGCCCGTGCTGGGCAATGGCACCGCCCGCGGCTTCTCGCCGGGATCGTTGATACCGGGCGGCGGCAACGCCGAACCCGGTGGTGGCGGCGCCGAAGACGCGTGCGCCAGCACCTGCTGCGCCCATGCCGCAGGCATGCCCAGCAGCAACGCGCATGCCGCGAGCCATGACAGTTGTTTCACGACACGTCTCCGATTCAACGGGTCTGCCGTCGGCAGCATACACGCACCGCGTGAGCGACGCGTGCATGCGACAATCCCGGCATGACCCAACTCACACTCGTGGATGGTTCCAGCTACCTTTATCGCGCCTTCCATGCGTTGCCGCCCTTGAGCAACGCCAACGGCGAACCGACCGGCGCGCTGCTCGGCGTGGTCAACATGCTGCGCGCGGTCCTGAACGAGAACCCTGACTACGCCGCGTTCGTGATCGACGCCCCCGGGCCGACCTTCCGCGACGCGCTTTACCCCGCGTACAAGGCCAACCGCCCTCCAATGCCGGACGACCTGCGCGCCCAGGTCGAACCCATGATGGCCGTGGTTGAAGCGCTGGGCTTTCCGATCCTACGGGTGCCGGGCGTGGAAGCCGACGACGTGATCGGCACGCTGGCCGGGCGCGCCGCCGAGGACGGCATCAAGGTCACGATATCGACTGGCGACAAGGATTTCGCCCAACTCGTCGGTCCGCACGTGACGCTGGAAAACACCATGACCCGGACCCGCACGGACCGGGCCGGCGTGGTCGAGAAGTTCGGCGTGCCCCCGGAGCGCATCGTCGACTACCTCGCTCTGATGGGCGATGCGATCGACAACATTCCCGGCGTGCCCAAGTGCGGTCCCAAGACCGCAGCCAAGTGGTTGAACGAATACGGCTCGCTGGACGACGTGATCGCGCACGCCGGGGAGATCGGCGGCAAGGTCGGCGAAAACCTGCGCGCTGCGCTGCCGCAGCTGCCGCTGTCGCGGCAGCTGGCCACCATCAAGACCGATGTGGATCTGGAACAGTGGCCGCGCGACCTGAAGCTGCGCGGGCGCGACACGGCCGCCCTTCGCAAGCTTTACGCACGCTTCGAATTCCGGCAGGCGCTGAAAGAACTGGAATCGGAAGCGGCAGGCGAGGGCCAGGGATCGGAAACACGCGCGGGCGAAGAGAGCCCGCGAGTCGCCGCCCCCGGCCTGGCTGCGTCCGGACCCGGCGACTACGCCCTCGTTACCACGCAAAAAGCGTTCGAGACGTGGCTGGCCAGGCTGCGTGAAGCCGGGCTTTTTGCATTCGATACCGAAACCACTTCGCTCGATCCGATGCGCGCGCAACTGGTAGGGCTTTCCTTTTGCGTGGAAGCCGGCAGCGCCTGTTACATCCCGGTCGGCCACGACTACCCAGGCGCGCCCGAGCAATTGGCGCTCGACGACGTGCTGAAAGCGCTCAAGCCGGTCCTCGAGGACGCCGGACGCCGCAAGGTCGGCCAGCACGCCAAGTACGACTGCAACGTGCTGTCGAATTACGGCATCGCCGTGCAAGGCATCGCCTACGACACGATGCTGGAATCCTACGTGCTGAACGCCACCGCCAATCGCCACGACATGGACACGCTGGCCAAGCGCTGGCTCGATTACGACACCATCCACTACGAGGATGTCGCCGGCAAGGGCGCGAAACAGATTCCGTTCTCGCAGGTGGATCTCGACACCGCCTGCCGTTACGCCGCCGAGGATGCCGACGTCACCCTGCGCCTGCACCGGTCGTTGTGGCCGCAACTGCAGGCCCAACCGGACCTGCGCAAGCTGTTCACCGACATCGAAATGCCGCTGGTCCCGGTGCTGGCCCGGATGGAACAGCGTGGTGTATTGGTCGATGTCGGCGCGCTGCGCAGGCAGGGCAACGAACTCGGCAAGCAGATGCATGCGTTGCAGACCGAAATGCAGCGCATTGCCGGGCACGAATTCAACGTCGATTCGCCCAAGCAGTTGCAGGCCCTGCTGTTCGACGAATTGGGGCTTCCGGTCGTGGTGAAGACACCGACCGGCCAGCCGTCCACCAACGAGGAAGCGCTGGAGGCGATCGCCGACCGGCACGAACTCCCACGCATGATCCTCGATTACCGGCAATGCGCGAAACTGCGCTCGACCTACACCGACAAATTGCCCGAGATGGTCAACCCGCGCACGGGCCGGGTGCACACCAGTTACCACCAGGCCGCGGTCGCGACCGGTCGGCTGTCGTCCACCGATCCGAACCTGCAGAACATTCCGGTGCGCACCGAGGAGGGTCGGCGCATCCGCGAAGCCTTCATCGCGCCGGAGGGCTGGCGCGTGCTGGCCGCGGACTATTCGCAGATCGAACTGCGCATCATGGCGCACATGTCGGGCGATCCGGGCCTGACCCGCGCCTTCCGTGACGACCAGGACGTGCATCGCGCGACTGCCTCGGAAGTGTTCGGGGTTGCGCTCGACGAAGTCAGCGCCGAACAGCGCCGCGTCGCCAAGATGATCAACTTCGGGCTGATGTACGGGATGAGCGCGCACGGACTCGCGCAGCGCCTCGGCATCCCTCGCGCCGATGCACAGGCTTACGTACAGCGCTATTTCGAACATTATCCGGGCGTGAAGGCATTCATGGATTCGACCCGCGAACGGGCCCGCCGCGACGGCTACGTCGAAACCCTGTTTGGCCGGCGTCTGTATCTCGACGCATTGCGCTCGCGCAACGCGGCGCAACGCGCCGGCGCCGAGCGCGCCGCGATCAATGCGCCGATGCAGGGCACCGCGGCCGACATCATCAAGCGTGCCATGGTCGCGATCGACGCTTGGCTGCAGGGACGGCGGGACGCGCACATGTTGATGCAAGTCCACGACGAACTGGTGTTCGAGGTGCGGGCGGACGCCATCGACGGTGTCCGCGACGGCGTGCGCGAGCGCATGCAGGGCGCGGCGGAACTCGGCGTGCCGCTGCTGGTCGATATCGGGACTGGCGCCAACTGGGGCGAGGCCCATTGAGCCGCGTTTGACGTTCCGGTAACAATTCGACCCCGATCGCCCGGCAATTGTGGCTTTTTCGTGACAGTACGGTCCGTCCCGCCTCAGGACACGAATTCTTGACCGGAATCCGCACGTTGGCAGCACCGCCTGCGAACGTTTGGACGTCCAAACCGTGACCAAGGTCATGCCGGACCCGATGCGTGAACGCTGTCTGAATTCTCCCCGGGAAACAGTTTGAACTTCCCGTACCGAACCCCATCTAAGTTTCCGGACGCACGCAACGGCGTCCCGGTTCACTCACCTCCCTGAGCGAACCCCCGGAGTCGGATCCCTCCCCAGATTCGGCTTCGCCGCCCCGAGAGCTCCCCCCCTGGCTCTCGGGGCATTTTATTTTCGGCCCCGCGAAATCTTGCGTGCATGGTTCCCGCGTCACGACGAAATCGCGAGCCGTTCCGACCGGTACACCCACGCAGTGATCAGCCCGAGCAAAAGCGCGGCGGCGAACCCGCACAGCAACGCCACGCCGATGTCGCTCGCGAGCACTGCCTGGCCCCGCAACAGGTCGCTGATCCCGATCTGCTGGCCGAGCAGCGGCACCGTGTACATCCAGTGCGCCGGTTTCACCGGCATGAAGCTCATCAGCATCGACGGCAGGATCGGCACCAGCATAAGCAGGCCGAGGTAAGTCTGCGCTTCGCGGTAGCTCTTGGCGAACGCGGCCACCAGGGTTTCCAGCACCGCGAACAGCGCGATCAGCGGCAATTCCAGCAGGATCACGCGGCCGATGAATGCCGGCCCGAGATCGAAGGACATGCCCAGCTTCTCGGCCGGCAGGAAATGCCCGGCAACCGAAAAAGCCACCGCGGTCAACACCAGGCTCGCCAGCGAGAACGTACTGATCGCGCCGAGCTTGCCTACCAGAATCCGCCAGCGCGCCACCGGATTGGCGAACAGCGGCTCCAGCGATTGCCGCTCGCGCTCGCCCGCGGTCAGGTCGATCGCCAGGTACATGCTGCCGATGTAGACGGCGAACACGAAAAAGTACGGCAGGATGCTGAGTGCCAGCCCTGCGCGCGATTGCGGCGTGGACTGGTCGCGCTTGCTCACCACCAGCGGCACCCCAACGCTCGGCGACAGGCCGCGTGCCAGCAGGCGCAGCGCGCCTTGCTGGCGACTGTAAAGGTTCAACATGTCCTCCAGCCGGTTGCGCGGCGTGCTGCTGCCTTGTTGCGAGGCGTCGTAGATCACTTCGACCTGCGCGGGCTCGCCTTTCGACCACGCCTTGCCGTAGCCGGCCGGAATCCGCAGCACCACGTCGGCGTCGCGCTCGCGCACTGCCTTGTCGGGATCTGCGATCGGCGGCTGCGGCACCAGGCCCTGCTGTTTCAACGCTTCGATCAGGTTCGGCGCGTACTGCGCGCCGATCACAGGTACCTTGAGCGGCCCCTCGGCCTTCTTCATTTCGCGGCCGACCAGGGTGTTCATCAGCAACACGAACATCAGCGGCCCGAACAACGGCCCGTAGATCAACGCGCTGAACACCGTGCGCTTGTCGCGCAGGTTTTCGCGCACCTCCTTCCACCACACCGTCAGCATCGCGTTCATGCCGCAAGTCCTTCTTCACTTCCAATCAATTTCACGAAGGCATCCT
>JAJXWZ010000137.1:12447-12832 GCA_021781345.1 Pseudomonadota bacterium | reverse complement strand
CGGCGCACGCGGCGCAGAACGCGAACGCGCGGATGTACCCGATGCGGCGCACCAGCGGCGGCATCGCGAAAGTGCCGATGAAATAGCCGACGTAATACGCCGAGGTCAGCCCGCCCAGGAGCGTGCCGGAGTACCCTGCCACCATGCCGCGCAACGGGACCAGCGTGTTGAGCAGCCCCACGCCGAGCAACAGCAAGGCGGTGCCCGTCAGCAGCGAGGCGACGGGACGGAGCGTGCGCAGCATGGCGTTCGGGAATGGATCTGCATGGGCATGGGTGGAATCGCAAATGCGTAGCATGTCGCAAGGCATGTCGATATCGCGTGACCGCGTGGAACACAATGTCCCGTTCCTCTATCATGGCCATTGCCCATGGTGACCATTCGC
>JAJXWZ010000137.1:0-12437 GCA_021781345.1 Pseudomonadota bacterium | reverse complement strand
CGAGCGTTTGGTTGAAACGGGAATCCGGTGACGACCGATCCATTCGGCATTGCACGCAGATGGACGTCCATTCCGGAGCTGCCCCCGCAACGGTAGGCGAGCTAGGTCCGCACGAAGCCACTGCGCGATGAGCGCGGGAAGGCGCGGACCGGGAAGGTCACGAACCTTCGCTCGCGAGCCCGGAGACCGGCCTTGGGGCAAGAACCGGACAAGCGGCGGGCTTGTGCACGGGGCCATGCGTCTCCACGCGCGGCGCCGCTCTCCTTCCCCTGTCCATGTCGCCATCCATCCCGCGCGGGCAGGCGCGGACAGGAGTGTTTCGTGGAATTGCATCGTCATCCGCTCGGCCGCTGCGTGCTGGCTGCGCTCACTTGTGTTTCCGCCGCCGCACTCGCCGACGGTAATCCGACCACGCTGGACCAGGTCGTCGTCACCGCGACACGCACCGCGCAGACCGAGGATGCGACGCTGGCGCCGGTCACCGTGATTACGCGCGCGGAGATCGAGCTGTTGCAGCCGTCGTCGCTGCAGGACCTGTTGAACGACACGCCCGGCATGGCGATCAGCAACAACGGCGGTCCGGGCAAGGTGACGTCGCTGTTCCTGCGCGGCACCAATGCCAACCAGGTGCTGGTGCTGGTGGACGGCATCCGGGTCGGCAATGCGACGTCGGGCACCACGCCCATCCAGGACATCCCGGTCGACCAGATCCAGCGCATCGAGATCGTGCGCGGGCCGTTCTCCAGCCTGTACGGCTCCGACGCTATCGGCGGCGTGATCCAGATTTTCCTGCGGCATGCACCAGGCACGTTCACGCCCAACGCCAGCGTGGGCATCGGCAGCTGGTCGCACTGGCGCGCATCCTCGGGGTTCTCGGCGGCTGGCGACAAGGGCTGGATCTCGGTGCAGGCCACGCACGACCAGACCAAGGGCATCAATGCGTGCAAGGTCGGTGCGGCCGAAGTGTTCGCCGCGTGCTTCGCCGACCAGCCCGACCGCGACGGCTTCCACGACAACGCGTTGACGATCCACGGCGCCTACCGGTTCGACGATCGCTGGAGCGCCGATGCGCTGGCGATGCGTACCCAGGGGTTCGACAAGTACGACGGCACCTACAGCGATTCCGACGACTACGTGACGCAGGTCGTGGGTGGCCAGTTGCACTTCCGTCCGAACGACGCGTTGAATCTCTCCCTGCGGGTGGGCGGAAGCTCGGATTTCGACAAGGACTTCCTGCAGGGCGTCTACGTCGACCACTACGACACCCGCCGTGCGCTGGGTTCGTTCCAGGCCGATGTTGCGGTGGCCGGGGGGCTGTTGAGCGCTGGGCTCGACTGGCAGCGCGAGCGGGTCGCCAGCAGCGCCGCCTATACCGTTGGCGCCCGCACCGACCGCGGCGTTTTCGCGCAATGGCAGCGCACGTTCGGTGCGCAGTCGCTGCAGGCCAACCTGCGCCACGACGACAACAGCCAGTTCGGCGGCAAGACCACCGGCAGCGCCTTGTGGGGCTGGGATTTCGCTCGCGACCTGCGCGTAACCGCGAGTTATGGCACCGCGTTCCGCGCGCCGACCTTCAACGATTTGTACTATCCGGGTTTCAGCAACCCCGATTTGCTGCCCGAGAGCTCGCGCAATGTCGAACTGGGGCTGCGAGGCACGCCCGCATGGGGGCACTGGTCGCTCAACGTGTATCGCAACGACATCCGCGACATGATCACCTTCGACGGCACGACATTCCTGCCCGCCAACATCGACCGCGTACGCATCACCGGGCTCGAAGGCGTGGCGGGCGGCAAGCTTTACGGATGGAACGTACGCGCGACCGCGACCTTGTTGAACGCGCGCGATTCCGCGCCGGGTTCCAACGAAGGCCACCTGTTGCCGCGGCGTCCGCGCCAGAGTGCGCGTCTCGATGCCGACCGCAGCTTTGGGCAGTTCAGCTTCGGCGCAAGCTGGTATATCGCTGCGCGCACCTACGACGACCTCGCCAACCGGCATCCGCTGGGGGGCTACGCGCTGGCCAACCTGCGCGCGGGCTGGCAGGCCAGCCACGACTGGAAGCTGCAAATCGCTTTGAACAACGTATTCGACAAGAACTACGAAACCGCCTGGTATTACAACCAGCCAGGTCGCAACTTCATGCTGACCCTGCTTTGGAGGCCCGGTTCGTGATCGCGTGGTTGCCGTCGCGATCGCTGCTGGAACGCGAGCGCGGAGATCGGCGTTCGCGCGCGCGTTGCCGGAGTCCCCGGGCTCGGGTCCCGGGTTGCAGCGGGTATCGCCGTGAAGGCTGAGCCGACGCCCGTCCTGCTGTCATGGAGCGGTGGCAAGGATTGCCTGATGGCGCTCGCGGCACTTCGGAATGACCCGGCGTGGCGGGTCGTCGCGTTGCTCACGACGATCACCGGCACGTTCGAGCGGGTCGCGATGCACGGGATCCGGCGCGATGTCCTGCAAGCGCAGGTCGCGGCCCTCGGACTGCCCCTGATCGAATGCACGATCGATTGGCCGTCCGGCAATGCCGACTACGAAGCCGCGCACGGACACGCGCTGCGGCAAGCGCGCGAGCGCTGGCCTGGCCTGCGCCACTGCGCGTTCGGGGATCTGTTCCTCGCCGACGTCCGCGCCTACCGCGAACGGCAACTGGCGAGAGACGGATGGACCGGTGTGTTTCCGTTGTGGGGCCTGGATACCCGCGAATTGTCGCGCAGGTTCCACGCCCGGGGACACCGCGCGGTGCTGACGTGCGTGGATACGCATCAACTCGACGGGTCGTTCAGCGGCCGCGAATACGACCCGTCGCTGCTCCGCGACTTGCCCGCCGGGGTCGATCCCTGCGGCGAGCGCGGGGAGTTCCATACCTTGGGTTACGCCGGGCCGTTGTTCGCCGCTCCCTTGGGTCTCGAGCGCGGCGCTACGACCTTGCGCGACGACCGGTTCCAATACACCGACTTTGAATTGTCTTGCGATCGTCCCTGATCGCCGCCTGGCTGCAGAAGATCTTCGAACCGACTATCCGGCTTTCGCGCTTCGCCCGATGTAGCGCCAGTGCCACGGCTCGTACTCATAGCCGTACTCGTTGCCGCGCGGAAACGAGAGATGGAATCCGTATTCCGCCGCGTGCTGCTGCATCCAGCGGAATGCCTTGCTGTCACCGAAGCTCACGTCCGCGGCCGGTATGCCGGGCGTGGTCAGGTCGACTGCGCAACCGGTCTGGTGTTCGCTGTAGCCCGGCACCGCGTTGATCTCCAGGGCCTTGGTGATGCTCATCCCGCGCCGCAGCTTTTCGCGCACGAGGTGGGTCTGGTAGGCGAAGCTGCGGAAGCCGGACACTGTCTCTAGCTTGATGCCGTCGCGCGCGGCGGCCGCGAACATTCGCTTCAGCGCGGCGGCGGCTGGCGCGACCATCTCGACCTTGCGGCCATAGACGTCGCGGGGCGCCTGCACCAGGTGTTGCGCTTCCGGTTGCAGCCGCAGGTGGTGCCTGGCCGCGTAGTCGGCGGGAATGCTGAGGCCGCGGTTGACTTCGTTGACGTGCGCCACGTACGCGGCCGGCTGCCGCGGCGGCACGGCCGGGCACAGCGGTTCCGCGGCGCCCGCGATTGGAGCCAGCGGCAACGCGACGGCGATCACGAGGACGAGGCTGGCGGAACGGAGTGGAGACATCGGGCTTCCCTTGCGGCAAAGCGGCCATGATAAGCGGCGTACCCGAACGCCTGCGGAACGATGCCAGCAGCGGGTTCGGTGGCGGTATCATGGCGCGATCCCGTTCCAGACTTTGCGAACCATGCCCATCTACGTGTTCCGCTGCGACGCCTGCGGCGAGCAATTCGACCGCCTGCAGAAGCTGTCCGACCCCGATCCCGACACCTGCCCGCATTGCGGCAAGCGCGATACCGTGCACAAGCAGGTGACGGCGCCCGCGTTCCGGCTGGCCGGCAGCGGTTGGTATGAAACCGACTTCAAGTCCGACAAGGAAAAGAAGCACAACCTGGCCGGCGACGCGGACAAGGCGCCGGCCTCCGGCGACAAACCCGCCGAGCCGGCGAAGCATGCCGTCAAGGAACCGGCCAAGCCCGTTGCAACCGGTAAGGACGCCACGGCGGCCGGCGACTGAGCCACGCGCCCGTTCCAGGTGCCGCGCACGGGAATCGCGGCTGAATCGCCGCGCTCGCCCGCGCGGAACGGCCGCGTCCTTCCGTTAAACTTCGGTAACGCCCTGCTGGATTGACAGAACACCTTGTCCTGGTTCGAGCGCGTGCGCCGGGTGGCTGCCCGGACCTGGCCATTCGCACGCTGGCCACTCTTCATCGGCATCGGTTTCGCGCTCGGCTTCGTGGTGCCGTACACGCTGGTGCTCGACCACCGCTTGACGTCGCGCGTCACCGAGATCGACTTCACCCAGCCGACCCGCGTGTATGCGCGCCCGCAGTTGTTGCAGGCCGGCGTGCCGATGAACCGGGCAACGCTGGAGCTCGAACTGCAGATGGCCGGCTACAACCCGGTCGCGACGGCGGCGCGCGTGCCCGGAACCTGGAGCGACGACGGCGACAGGTTCATCATCGCCTCGCGCGGTTACATGGACCCGGTCGGGGGCGAATTGCCGCGCCGGGTGCGCGTGACGCTGGGTGCGGGCCGCATCCAGTCGGTGTTCGACCTCACCGCGGACAAACCCCTGCACCGGACCCACCTCGATCCCGCCCGCATCGCCACGCTTTATGGCGCCGGGCAGGAAGAACGGATCGTGGTGTCGCTGTCCGAGTTGCCGCCTTTGCTGGTCGAGGGCATCCAGGCGGTCGAGGACCGCGACTTCAAGAACAACCACGGCATCGACCTCACCTCGATCGCGCGCGCGGCGCTGGCCGACCTGCGCGCGGGCCACGTGGTGCAGGGCGGCTCCACCATTACTCAGCAACTGGTCCGCAACCTGTTCCTCGACCGCAACCAGACGCTGGTGCGCAAATTCAACGAGGCGTTGCTCTCGGTCCTCCTGGACGCGCATTTCAGCAAGGGCCAGATCCTGGGAGCGTATTGCAACGAGGTGTTCCTGGGCCAGCAGGGCGGGCAGGCGGTACATGGTTTCGCCGCGGCCAGCTGGTACTACTTCGGACGTCCCGTGCAGACCCTGCGCCCGCAGGAAATCGCGCTGCTGGTCGGCATGGTGCGCGGGCCGAGCTACTACGACCCGCGTCGCTACCCGCAGCGCGCGCTCGCGCGCCGCAACGTCGCGCTCGACGCGTTCCACGCCACCGGCCTCTTGAGCGATGCGCAATGGAAGGCCGCGCGCGCCGCGCCGTTGGACGTCACCCCGCAACCGCAACTGGTGGTCGACCGCTTCCCGGCCTTCATGGACGTGGTGCGCGGGCAGTTGCAGCAGGACTTCAGCGACCAGCAGCTCCGCGACGGCGGGCTCAAGGTCTACACCACGCTCGACCCGGCCGCGCAAACCGATGCCGAGCAGGCGCTGGACGAAACGCTGCACGGCCTCGGCGGGCGCGGCAACGACCTCGAAGGCGCGGTGGTGGTGGTCGATCCCGTCAACGGCGACGTGCTGGCGATGGTGGGCGGCCGCAAGTCCGACCGCCACGGCTTCAATCGCGCCTACGACGCGCGCCGGCCGGTCGGCTCCAGCCTCAAGCCGTTCTACTACCTGATGGCGCTCGCCGATCCGGCGCACTGGAACGTGGCGTCGCTGCTCGACGATTCCCCGATCTCCCTGAAGCTGCCGAACGGCAAGCTGTGGACGCCGCAGAACGACGACCACCAGTCGCACGGGCAGGTGCCGATGGTCGAGGCGCTGGCCCAGTCCTACAACCTCGCCAGCGTGCACCTCGGCCTGCAGCTCGGGGTGGACCGGGTCGCGGCGTTCCTGCGGTCGTTCGGTCTCAAGGACGTGCAGGCCAATCCTTCGCTGTTGCTCGGCGCGGTGGACGTGTCGCCCTACCAGTTGGCGCAGCTTTACGAATTCCTCGCCGACGACGGCCACGCTCTGCCGCTGATGACGCTGCGCGGCGTGCTCGACGCCAAGGGGCGCGTGATCAAGCGCTACGCGGTGCAACCCGGCAAGGGCCAGTACCAGAAGGCCGTCGAGCTGGTGCGCTGGATGATGCAGCAAGTCACGCAATACGGCACCGCCGCCGCGCTCGCACGCTCGCCGCTTGCGGGCTTGCACGTCGCGGGCAAGACGGGGACATCCGACCACCAGCGCGATTCGTGGTTCTCGGGGTTCACCGGCGACCGCCTCGCGATCGCGTGGATGGGGCGCGACGACAACCGGCAGACCCGCCTGTGGGGCGCGACCGGCGCGCTGCAGGTGTGGATGAAACTGTTCGAGAAGCTGCCGACCGCGCCGCTGCCTGCGTCGCCGGGCGACGGCATCCAGTATGCGTGGATCGATCCGGCGACCGGCCAGGGCACGCTGCCGCAGTGCGACGGTGCGCAGCAGTATCCGTTCATCGACGGCTACGCACCGCAGGTGCAGGACCACTGCTACCTGCAACGACTCGAGAATTTCTTCGGCGGCGGCAACGGCGGCCAGCAACCCTCAGCGGGCACGCATCCCTAGCCGCCAACCCCGCGCATCGGAGCCAGCCATGACCCGTCATTCCCTCATCGCCTTGACCGGCGCGACCGGCATCCTGCTACTGGGTGGTTGTTCGCATCCGCCACTGCCGGCGCCGGGCGTGGACCGGCCGACCCCGACGGCGATGGTCGGGGCTATTCGCGCCGCGCGCGAGCAGGACAAGTCGGTGGTGCAGGTCACGCCGTTGCGGGATCCGGCCGTGGACGGCTACCTGGACGGCGCGCATGCAGACGAGGACGTGGGCAAGTACCGGGATGCGCTGGACAAGGTCGATGCCGCGCTGACGCTTTCGCCCGATGCGCCCGACATCCTGCAGTTCCGTGCCGAGATCGAGATCCTGCTGCGCGACTACCCGGCCGCCGCTGCCGACGCACGCCGCTCGTATGCGCTCGGTTCCAGGGTCGGCGGCCTGTGCGCCAGCAACTGGGAGACGGTGCTGGAAATCGACCTGTCGGACAACGACCCGGCCGGTGCGGCGCAGGCGCGCAAGGCGCGCGACGCGTGCCACAAGGCGGGACCGGTGCGGATGTGAGCTTGGTGCCCCTCAATCGGTGAAGGCCAACAGTGCCCACAGGATCGCGATGCCGAACATCGCCACCATCACCGCGAAGGTGAAGGCGAGGTACGGTCCGTGGAAAGCCGG
The DNA here is from genome assembly GCA_021781345.1 of Pseudomonadota bacterium. Taxonomy (GTDB): domain Bacteria; phylum Pseudomonadota; class Gammaproteobacteria; order Xanthomonadales; family Rhodanobacteraceae; genus 66-474. Next base: position 5,211 of record JAJXWZ010000137.1, on the reverse strand, counting down.
TTGCCGGTGCGTGCGTCGCCAGGCGATCGCGTAGGCGAGGTACCGGATCGCAGTCGCGACCACGATGACCACGCCCAGCGCGACCATCAGCACGCCGCCCAGCGTCGACAGCGGATGTGGCAGCAACGGATCGCCGGTGGCGCCGCGCCACGGCAGGTGCCGCAGCAACAGCCCGAAACGATCCACGGCGATCCCGAAAATCATCAGCGACAGCGCGGTGCGCGTCCACACCGCCAGCGTGCGCTCGGCGTTCATGTAGGAGCGCTCGGATGAAAGCTCGACCAGTTCCCGCATGATTTCGAGCTGTGGATTGTCTTGTTCCGGTGCCGGCATGATCCTCTCCGCGTTGCGCCACGACGACCCGCAGTGTGCCACTGCAGTTCCACGCTGACGAGCGCTGCACGCGTCAGTTCGCGGCTCTGGCGGCGCGACGTGGAAACCACGCCATGCCGAGGTCGTCCTCGAAGATTCCGTCGATCCGCCGCACGCGCCTGGCGAAGCGCGCTTCCTCGACGAAGCCGAAGCCACGATAGAGCTGCTGCGCGCGCAGGTTGCCGGCGCGCACGTTCAGCTCGACCTTGCCGACGCGCGCGTCGCGCTGCGCCCACTCGAGCAGGTCTCGAAGCATCGAACGGCCTACGCCGCGCCCGACGTGTCGAGGATGTACCACGATGGTCAGCAGGAATACGTGTGCATTCGCGTGCATCGGCATCGGGTCGAGGAAGGCGTGCCCGGCCAGCCCGTCGGCATCTTCGGCCACGATGTAACGGCCTGCGGTCGCCAGCTTCCCGATCTTCGCGCGGTAGGCTTCCACCGGAATCTCGCCCGGCCAGCCGACCAGCAGACCGGGCGTCCGCTGGGTCTCGGCTTCCGCCGCGGCGATGGCTTCGGCGTCTGCGGGCGTGGCGATGCGGATCGACATGTCGGACCTGCCATTGGGTGGGGAAGCCGGCGGCGGGACGGATGGCCTGCGGCAAACCGTGGCCGGCGCTGGCAAAATAGCGGGTTTGGAAGGCGAATGCCGGCATGTACGCGATCAAGGAAATCTTCCACACCCTGCAGGGCGAGGGCTATCACGCCGGGCGTCCGGCCGTGTTCTGCCGGTTCGCCGGCTGCAACCTGTGGTCGGGCCGCGAGGCCGACCGCGCGGGTGCGGTGTGCGATTTCTGCGATACCGATTTCGTCGGCACCGATGGCGAAAACGGTGGCAAGTACGCGGATGCCGCGACACTGGCCGACCGGATCGCCGGCCTGTGGCCGCGGGACCAGGGCGAAAACCGCTTCGTGGTGTTCACCGGCGGCGAGCCGCTGCTGCAACTCGACACGCCGTTGCTCGACGCGATGCACGCACGCAGCTTCGAATGCGCGGTGGAAACCAACGGCACGCTGGAGGCGCCGGACGGTCTCGACTGGATCACTCTCAGTCCCAAGGGCACCGCGCCCGTGAAACTTCCGTGCGCGCACGAACTGAAGCTGGTCTATCCGCAAGCCGCCGCATTGCCGGAACGCTACGCGGATTTCCCCGCGGCGCACTTCTTCCTGCAGCCGATGGACGGTCCGCGCGTCGCGGACAACACCCGCGCCGCGATCGATTACTGCAAGGCCCACCCGCACTGGCGCCTGAGCCTGCAAACCCACAAGTACCTTGGCATCCCATGAGCGAGCACGTCTTCACCGTCTGGAAGGAATTCCGTTTCGACGCGGCCCACCAGCTCGACGCCGGCGACGACGGCGATCCGCGCTATCGCCGCGTGCACGGCCATTCGTACCAGGTCGAGGTTTGGGTGCGCGGTCCGCTCGACGCGCGCGGCTGGGTGGTGGACATGGGCGACCTGGAACGCCGTATCGCGGTCGCGCGCGACGCGCTCGACCACCGCATGCTCAACGATGTCGAGGGCCTCGGCATCCCGACGATGGAAAATATCGCCCGCTTCGTGTGGGAGAAACTCGGCGACCTGCCGCAACTGCAACGCGTGGTGGTCAAGCGCGCGCAGAACGGCGAGGGCTGCGAATACCGCGGGCCGCGGCAGGACTGAACCCATCCGTCGGTCCGGCCGGATCCCGGTCGTGCGTCACGCTTCCAGTCTGGCCAGCCTGCGCGCGTGCCAGATCGTAGGCACGTCGTTCCGCCAGGCGCGCAGCGTGATCGAGATCGCGAGTCCTTCCAGGTCGGCGGCGATGCCCCAGCCGATCGCCAGTGCCACCGGCCAGCCGTCGCGATGCAGGACCAGCAGCGACCACATGCCGATGAACAGCAGCAGGCCCCACAGCTTGGACGACCACATGTGGTAGCTGGCCTCCTTGCCGAACTTGCGCAGCTCGTAGGCGTAACGCAACACCTCGACCAGCAGCAGCACCGCCAGCGCAGGGAAGTACGGCCTGACCAGTTCGTGCGCCGTCGCCAGTGCGGCCAGCAACGCGCACACATAGAAGATCGTGTCGGTCACGCTGTCGAGGCGACGCAAGGCCGGCGTGGCCACGCCGAGGCGGCGTGCGATTACGCCGTCGAAATAGTCCGAAAGCAGGGCACCGACCAGGCAGGCCGCGAACAGGGTCCGGTCCGGGTGCCACCACGCCGTCGCCAGCAGGATCGGCGCAAGGCACAGGCGCAGGAGCACCAGCACGAGAGGAACCCGGCGCATGCCGGTGATGATCGCCTGCGGGGCCATGGCGACCCGGATCAGGTGAGCCAGCCGCGCGCCATGCCCTTGAGGCTGAGCAGTACCAGTCCTATGCCGACCAGCAGAACCACGATCTGCAGGACCACCGCCACCGGTCCGGCGAGGCCGGCGCCGTTGGCCAGCACGAACAAGCCGAAGTCCTGGGCCAGGATACCCGCCAGTGATGCCAGCAGCAGGAAGTACGCCCACTGCTTGCCAAGCAGCAGGCCGAGGCATCCGAGCGCACCGCCGATCACCGCGAACGCGGTCGCCGCCTCGGCCCAGAATGGCCGGGCCGCATACAACGCGCGTTCCGCTTCGGGCAGCTTTGCCACGTCCCCGGGCTCGATCCGCAGATCGGACACGAACGCGAAGCAGCCGAGCAGGTTCCACAGCAAGGCCAGGACGGCGACGAACTTGAACCACTTGGGCGAGGATGTGTTCATGCGGGTGCTCCCGTTCCGGACGTGGCGCGGTTTGCGGTATCCAGTGCGCTGTCGACCCGAGGGGATGGCGGGGCCCCGGCGAAGGCAGTCGTCGAACTCCCTCGGCGCGGATCATATGTCAGAAGTTGTTAAGGCGTCGCCTCGCCGCCGTTTCAGGTCCTGCGGCCCAGGAACACGTGGGTAGCGCGCTCACCCTGGACCACGCGGTCGCAGGCATATCCGAGCGTACGCAGGTCGAGGTCGCGCCACAGGTTCTCGCCGCGCCCGAGCAGCACCGGACGGACCGCGAGGTGCAGCTCGTCGACCAGCTTGGCCGCGAGGAACTGGCGCACCGTCGCCACGCCGCCGCCCAGCCGGATGTCGCGTTCGCCGGCGGCCCGACGCGCGGCATCCAGCGCGGCATGGATGCCGCCGGTCACGAAATGGAACGTGGTGCCGCCCTGCATCGGCAGCTGATCGCGCGCATGGTGGGTCAGCACGAACACCGGCACGTGGTAGGGCGGCTCGTCGCCCCACCAGCCCTTCCATTCGTCGTCCGGCCACGGGCCGCGCACCGGGCCGAACATGTTGCGGCCGAGGATCCACGCGCCGATGTTCGCGAATCCCTGTTCCGCCATCCGGTTGTCGATCCCGCTCTCGCCACCGGATTCGCCGTGCATCGCGCGCCACGCCCGGCTGTGGAAGAACCATTCCATCAAGTCCGGACCACCGACACCCAGTGGATTCTCAAGGTCCTGGTCCGGACCCGCGCCGAAACCGTCCAGCGAGACGGCGAAGCTTTGCACTTTCACCTTGGACATGCGGCACCTCGTGGCGAAGTGATCGGCGAATCGAGCGGAATCGTTTCAGTCCGTGACCAGCGTGACCGGCACGCCGGCGCGGACGGTATTGTGCACTTCCGCGACCGCGTCGGTCCGGCGCAGCAAATCGGCGATGGTGGAGGCGTCGGCGGGCGACGCCACCCTGGCCCGATAGCGGATGTCCGCGGCGGCGAGGCCGGGGCCGGAGAAGGTGGCGCTGGCCTCGACCGCCACGGCTTGCAGCGTGATGCCCATCTGCGCGGCCTCGCGGTACAGGTCGTTGCTGTAGCAGGTCGCCAGCGCGAGCAACAGGAACTCTCCGCCGTTGACGCCGGAACCTTGGCCCGACTCCATGGAGGGTATCGCAAACTCGCGCGCGTTGCCGTCGGTACGGACGGTGACCGCATGCTCCATTCCCGAGTGACTGACGATTGCGGAGATTTCCATTGCGGTCGCTGAAAGCTGGGTCGATCCGCGGTGCCGGAATCGGGCGGCACCCATGCCGGGCATGCCCTTGCAGCCTACTCCTGTTTCACGATGTCGACAGAGATTTCCACCGCCGGGACCGGACCACGGTTCTCCAGCCAGTGCACGGTGTGCCTGTCCTCCGGCCAGCCGACGCCCGGTCCGTAGTCCGTGGCGACGCCGTCCCGATGGTCGGTGATCGTGCCTTGCAGTATGTAGACCGTGCCCGGTCTGCCCTTGTGGTCGTGGACCGGGCCGAACACGCCACCAGGTTCGATGGTCACCTTGCGCATGCGCAGCTGGCGCCCGGCCATGCCCTCGATCTCGGGGCCGAGGTCGACCGTTGCCAGCAACTCGATCGTCACGCCTTTCGTCTCGATTGCCGCTCCGTCGTTGTTCATCGAGCTGCCCTCATGTCCGGGAACCGGACGCGACTGGTGTTGCGTGGAGACTTTGACCAGCGGAAACGGTACACGCCTTTGACGGTATCGATGGATCCGGCCCGCCTCGGCTATTCGCTGCACGTCAATGTGGCGATGGTGTCCGACATGGCTTGCGGGTCGGCGCCATGGCGTCCGCTTCCGGCATCCTGTTTCGTCGACCGCGGGCGCAAGGCATTCCACGCCGCCGCCGTGGTGTTGAAATCCCCGCACAACTCCGCGTAGGTGCGATACAGCGATGCCGCGGGTGCGGCCTGGCTGCCGGACGTGACCGTTTCCAGCAACGACGCCGCCTGCCCATTGATGCGGCTGAAGCTGGTCGCGCCCTTGACCGGCGGCACCGCATACGGCCCGCCGGAGAGTCCGCTGGACGCGTCGTCGGGCGTGCCGGTGAGTTCGG
>JAJXWZ010000014.1 GCA_021781345.1 Pseudomonadota bacterium | reverse complement strand
GCGTCGAGCTCGACCTGGTGCGCCAGGCTCTTCCCGCGGCGAAGTTGCAACTGCTGGCCAATATCCACCACGTGCGCGAGCCTCGACATGGCTTTGCCGAGCGGCGCGATCTGCTGTTCATCGGTGGTTTTCAGCATCCGCCCAATGCCGACGCCGTGCGCTGGTTCGCCGAGGCCGTGCTGCCGCTGCTGCGCGAACGTCTGCCGGGCGTGCTGCTGCATGTGATCGGAACCGCCGATGCGCACAGCCGGCGAGCGCTGGCGTGCAATGACATCGTCATGCACGGAAGGGTGGACGACCTCGATCCCTGGCTGGATCGCTGCCGCGTCTCCGTCGCGCCGCTGCGCTTCGGCGCCGGTGTGAAGGGCAAGATCAACACCGCGATGAGCCGCGGCCTGCCGGTCGTCGCGACCACCGTCGCCGCCGAGGCGATGGGCCTGAGCGACGGGGACGACGTGCTGCTGGCCGACGCGCCCGACGCTTTTGCCGATGCCGTCATCCGGGCCTACACCGACGAGACCCTGTGGCTGCGCCTGTCCCGGGGTGGACTCGACAACGTGCGCCGGCATTTTTCACCGCAGCGGGCGCGCGACGCGCTGCTGCATGTGCTGGGTGGCGTGCCTGACCGCGCCGGGATGACGGTCTCGTAAGCCCGGCGCGGGCCGCGCGCGTTCAGGGCGCGTGGGGCGTGGCGATCAGTAGAATACCGACCGATGCGGCAGGCCCCGGACTGCGAGGCCTCGTGACCACCCTCGAAGTAACCGGCACCCCCATGACCAAGACCTCGCAAGCCCTCGGCCTCGGCACCCGCGCCATCCACGCGGGGCAGGCACCCGATCCATCGACCGGCGCGATCATGACGCCGATCTACGCCACCTCGACCTACGTGCAGGAGAGCCCGGGCAAGCACAAGGGCTACGAATACTCGCGCACGCAGAACCCCACGCGCATGGCCTTCGAGCGCTGCGTGGCCGATCTCGAGGGCGGCATCGCCGGCTTCGCCTTCGCCTCCGGACTGGCCGCCGCCAGCACCGTGCTCGACCTGCTCGACTCCGGCAGCCATGTCATCGCGATGGACGATCTGTACGGCGGCACTTATCGTTTGTTTGAGCGCGTGCGGCGGCGCTCGGCGGGGCTGGATTTCAGTTTCATCGACTTGAACGACGGCGCCGCGCTGAAGGCCGCGCTCAAGCCCGGCACGCGCATGATCTGGGCCGAGACGCCGACCAACCCGATGCTGAAACTGGTCGATCTGGCACGCGTCGGCAGCTTCGCCAGAAAGCACGACCTGATCCTGGTGGTGGACAACACCTTCTGCTCGCCGCTGCTGCAGCAGCCGCTCGCGTTCGGCGCCCATCTGGTGCTGCATTCGGCCACCAAGTACCTCAACGGCCATTCCGACATGGTCGGCGGCGTGGTGGTGGCGGGCACGACGGAGCTTGCCGACCGCATGGGCTTCCTGCAGAACTCGGTCGGCGCCGTGGCCGGACCGTTCGATGCCTTCCTTGCCCTGCGCGGCCTGAAGACCCTGCACCTGCGCATGCGCGCGCACTGCGAGAACGCGATGGAGCTGGCGCGCTGGCTGGAGCAGCATCCTGCGGTCGAGCGCGTGATCTATCCCGGCCTCAAGTCGCACCCGCAGCACAACCTGGCGCGCCGGCAGATGGCCGGTTACGGCGGCATCATCAGCCTCGAGATCAAGGGCGGGCTGAAGAAGGCGCGCAAGATGCTCGAGCGCTGCCAGCTGTTCGCGCTGGCCGAATCGCTCGGCGGCGTCGAGAGCCTGATCGAGCACCCGGCGATCATGACCCACGCTTCTATCCCGCCCGCACAACGCAAGCGGCTGGGCATCAGCGATGCTCTGGTGAGGCTGTCGGTGGGGGTGGAGGATCTGGAGGATCTGCGTGGTGAATTGGAAGTCGCGCTGGCATGAGTCATAAACGTCTGCCCGCTCTGATCCGGAATGGTAGCGGGCACCGTTCACGTATCCATGCGCATGCAGGGTATCGAGCATGACGGAAGCAGAGAAATCGCCGCAACAAGCCCTGCTGGTGCTTGGCATGCATCGCAGCGGCACCTCGGCGGTCACGCGAGTGCTCAATCTCGCCGGGGCACGTCTGGGTGCAAGCCTCATGGGGGGCATCGAAGGCAACAATACCCACGGGTTCTGGGAACACCTGGACGCGGTCGCGCTCAACGAGCGCCTGCTGCACTGGTTTGGCCGCACATGGTTCGATCTCAGACCGTTGCCAGAGGGTTGGATGCATGCCTCGGCGACGACCGAAGCCATGGAGCAGATCCGTACGCTGATCGAACATGAATTTGCCGATGCGCCCTTGTGGGCACTGAAGGATCCGCGACTGTGCCTGCTGGCGCCGGCTTGGTTGAGAGCCATCGATGCGATGGGGATGACGACCACCTGCGTGGTGGTGGTGCGCCATCCCGAAGAGGTTGCCGCTTCGCTGTATGCACGCGACGGCCTGTCACGTGGTTATGCCTTCATGCTATGGGGCGAGTACCTGCTGGCTGCGCTGGAGGCGTCGCAGGGGCGGCCTTGCGTGGTCATTGATTACGCCGGTTTCCTCACCGATTGGCGGCCGGCATTGCAGGCGATCGCCGTGGCTTCCGGTTTCGCTGCAACGGCAGTCTGGCCGGCGCTGGATGAGGAGGCAGTCGGGCGCTTTCTGGATGCTTCCGAAAGACATCACCGCGCAGTCACGACAGTGCATGACGACCGCAACGATCCGCTAGCAGCGGTCGTCCACGAACTGCATGACGCACTGGTCGACATGCAGTTCGGCGAGCAGCAAGGTCAGCGCATTGCCGAGTTGAGTGCACGCTTCCGCACCCTGGCCGCAATAGTGCGCGCGCCGTTGCGTGATCAGTTCGAGCACGTTCAGGTGCACGTGCAGAGGGCGGAGCGTGCCGAACGACTGCTGACCGATGCGCTGGCGACGACGGATGAGATTACCCCCCGCGAGGCGGGCGCTGCCAGCAAGGGCAGCATCGACGTGGCAGGCATGCTGCGACGGCATAACCAGACGGCCGTCGAGCTTGCGCTATGGCGCGCCGAAGGTGAACGTTTGCAGGCCGAGCTGCGGTTCAGTCAGGCGCAGGGCGAGCGCCTGCAAGCCGAATTCGATGCCAGCCTTACGCAATGCGGGCGGCTGCGCGAAGAGCTTGAAGCAAGCCGAGAACTTCAGCGGGAATCAGTCGAACAGTTACGCGTAACTCGCGATCAGTCACAACGCGAACGCGAGGCGGATGCCCAGCAGCGACGGATGCTTGAGGCGCAGCTGGCTCGGATCCGGGCATCACGAAGCTGGCGTGTTACCGCGCCGTTGCGCAATCTGCGGCAACGCTCTGCATGGATGTGGCGCAACGTGATCAAGCGTTCATTGTTTCTGCTGATCCGGGGCTTCTACCGCAGTCTTCCTGTCAGCGATGCGGTGCGGTTTCGTCTGAAAGGTGCTCTGTTCAAGATATGCGCGCCGGTGCTTTCGCGCACTGGGCCCTATCGGCGCTGGCAGACGTTCCAGCAAGCCGAGCCCTTGACGCGAGCGTGGGATGCGGCGTCGGTGGCCACGACCGTGCCGCGACTCGGCCACGCAGAGTACACCGCGCAGGTTCTTGGCATGGCGTCTTCGAATCTCGGCGACGATCATGTCTCTTTCGACGAGGGGTCGTCGATTCCGACTGCGCCGCGGGTTCGCGCAATTGCGTTTTATCTGCCGCAGTTTCACCCCATTCCCGAGAACGACCGCTGGTGGGGACGCGGATTCACCGAGTGGACCAACGTCAGCAAGGCGGTTCCGCAGTTCGTCGGACACTATCAGCCCAGGCTTCCGGGAGAGCTGGGGTTCTATGACCTGCGGGTGCCCGACGTGATGCGGCGGCAGGTCGAGCTTGCACGACACTACGGCATCGGCGGCTTCTGTTTCCATTACTACTGGTTTGGCGGCAGGCGCCTGTTGGAGCGTCCACTCGAACAGTTTGTGGCGATGCGCGAACTCGATTTCCCGTTTTGTGTCTGCTGGGCCAACGAAAACTGGACGCGGCGCTGGGATGGCCACGAGCAGGATGTGCTGATGGCGCAAAACCACTCGCCGGAAGATGACCTCGCGTTCATCCGCACCCTCGAGCCGCTGCTGGTCGACGCCCGTTACATCCGCATCGCGGGGCGTCCGTTGCTGGTCGTTTATCGGCCCGCGCTGCTGCCGGATGCCAGTGCCACCGTGCAGCGCTGGCGTGAGCATTGCCGCATGGCGGGCATTGGCGAGATTTTTCTCGCCATGGCCCAGTTTGATGTCGAGGACCCGTGTCGGTTCGGCTTCGATGCTGCGATCGAGTTTCCGCCGCATGTCATCGCGCGCGACCTGCCGGCGATCAACGCCGATGTCGCGATCATCAACCCCGCTTATGCGGGTCATGTTGTGGACTACGCGCAAGTGGTCGCGCGCGCGCGCGCCAGACCGTCGCCGGACTATCCGCTGATCCGCGGCGTATTCCCGTCCTGGGACAACGAGGCACGCAAGCCTGCCCGCGGTTACACCTTTCTCGGCTCCACGCCCGCGCGTTATCGCGAATGGCTGCAGTTTGCCGGCGATTATGCGCAGGCCCATCCCGTGGCCGGCGAACGGTTGGTGTTCATCAACGCGTGGAACGAGTGGGCCGAGGGGGCCTATCTGGAGCCCGACCGGCGTTATGGCTATGCCTATCTGCAGGCGACCCGCGAGGCGCTGGTGTCATCGGGTGACTCCGGTGTGCCGAAGCCGATGAGTCGCGTCGTCGTGGTATCGCATGACGCTCACCCACACGGTGCGCAGTACCTCGCGCTGCACATGGCGCGCCATCTGGCTGCGGGCTTAGCCGCCGCGGTCGAGATCGTGCTGCTGGGCGATGGCATTCTGGGCGCAGAGTTCGCCGCCGCGGCGCCGATTCGTTCGCTGGCCGGACGTGACCCGGAAGGCCCCGAGGCGCGGTCGCTGGCGGCCGACCTGGCGGCGCGCGGTTTTGATCTGGCGTTCTGCAACACGACGGTATCGGGCCTGTTCGCCGGCACGCTGAGCGCGGCAGGCATCCGCGTCGTCGCCCTGGTGCACGAACTGCCGGGAGTGATTGCGCAGTTCAAGCTGGAGCGACACGCACGCATGCTGGCGCAGTCCGCGCATGCGGTGGTCTTCGCGGCCGTCGAGGTCCGCGATGCGTTTGCCAGCATCGCGCCGCTTGCGCCGGGTGTGGCCCATGTATGCCCGCAGGGCGTCTACAAGCGCAACCGGTATGTCATGGCAGCCGGTGTTGCAGATGCTCGTGCCGAGCTGCGTGCGCGGCTCGGTATCGATGCGGATGCCCGCATCGTGCTTGGCGTCGGTTACGCCGATCACCGCAAAGGGATCGACCGCTTCATCGAGGCGGGTATACGCGTACTGCGCGCCGATGCGCGTGCGCATTGTGTCTGGGTCGGGCATTGGGATACCACCCGCGAAGAACCGATGCGGCGCGCGATCACCGCGTCAGGCTATCAGAGCCGCTTCCATTTTCCCGGACGCCAGGCCGATACCGATCCCTATTACGCCGGAGCCGATATCTATGCATTGACCTCGCGCGAGGATCCGTTCCCCTCGGTGCTGTTGGAATCGCTTCAGGTCGGAGTGCCGGTCGTGGCATTTGCCGGCAGCGGCGGATTTGCCGCGCTGCTGGAAGGGGCGGGGCGCCTGGTGGCGCAAGACGATGTCGGTGCGTTTTCCGATCACGTTCTCGAATTGCTCGGCGACCGGCGGGAGGCGGCGCGCCTCGGCGCTGTCGGTGCGGCACGGATAGCGTCCGATTTCAGTTTCCGCGCCTATCTGTACGATCTGCTCGGTTTTGCCGGTCGTTCGCTGCCGCGGGTATCGGTGATTATTCCCAATTACAATTATGCCCGCTATCTGCGGGAGCGTCTCGCTTCGATCGCACGACAGTCGCTTCCGGTTTTCGAAGTCATCCTGCTTGATGACGCATCGACCGATGACAGCATTGCTGTGGCCAGGTCAGCCGCGCAGGAACTCGGACTTGATCTTCGCATCGTGGTCAATGCCACCAACTCGGGCTCGGTTTTCCAACAGTGGGCGCGCGGCGTCGAGTTGACCCGGGGAGATTTTGTCTGGATTGCCGAGGCCGACGATCTGGCCGAACCGGGATTTCTCGAGACGGTCGTGCCAGCGTTCGATGATACCGATGTGGTGATGAGCTATTGCCAGTCTTGTCAGATCGATGCGCAGGGCCGCACTCTGGCGGGGGACTACCATGCCTATACCGACGAGGTCTCAGCGACGCATTGGCGCCAGCCCTACCGCAACGAGGGCGAGGACGAGATACGACGCTATCTGGCGGTGAAGAACACGGTTCCCAACGTCAGCGCGGTGGTATTCCGACGTTCGGCGCTGCAGCAGGCGCTGGCGGACGCGCTGCCATCGATGCGGGAGTATCGCATTGCTGGCGACTGGCTGGCCTATGTGGCGGTGCTCTCCTGCGGAAGCGTTGCATTCGATCCCCGCAGCCTGAATCTGCATCGGCGTCATTCCCGGAGCGTGACCCTCGGTTCTGACCAGTGGCCACACCTGCTCGAAGTCATGCGCGCGCAACGCTGGATCAGACAACGGCACCCCCTGGCAGCGGAAGCCCGAGACAAGGCGGTGGACTATGCACAGAAGCTGTATCAACAATTCGGTCTGGCTACGCCTCAGATACCGACGATCGATCGGCACCGGATGACCGCGGCGTTGCTCGATTGATGTCACAGACCCGAATGGCGAGAGGAAGCCCGATGTTCAGCAACGCTCGCGACACCCTTAACCCGTGGTCCCGGCGGCTGGTGCGGACTCCGCGCAGATTCGAGCGGCGATCCCATCGAGGGGATCGCTTGCCTGGGCTCCGCCGGAACCGATACGGCGCAGCCCCATACGCCCAGAGGGTATCCTGGCCTAGTGGCACTGGCATTGCCAGTGTTGCGATGACGCTGTGTAGGCCTTCGTAGGTGATATGGCCATGCCAGTGACGACCGCGCAAGACTGGATCGAATCGCGTCCGTGGATCGATCGCGAGTTCGCCGATGTGCACGGTTATGTCGAAAAGGTTTCAGGGCGAGCGAGACATGACTTACAGCGCAAATTGCAGGAGTGGCGCGAGCGTGGGGTAGTTATTTTTGAACGTGCTGTCGATGTGTCACTGATTGACGCTCTGCTCGATGACGTTGAATATCTGCGCAAGCATCACCGTGATTTCGAACTCGGCGCCGAAATAAAGGGTGTACAGCGGTCGATTGCCGAGTTCAGCGCGGCTGACCTGGACTCAGATGGCGTAAAATTCAACAGTATTCACAGCATTTCGCACGCCGCAGCAATGCTGAGTCTTACTGCCGAGGTCACGGCGTTCCTCCGGCACATTTTTAAGTCACCGCCGTGCGTGCTGCAGTCGCTGACGTTTTATCGTGGCAGCCAGCAACCCGCACACATCGACTATCCGTATGTGCGCTGCCAGACCCGGCTGGCTCATCTTGCCGCCAGCTGGATCCCACTAGAAGACATCCATGCGGATTCGGGGCCACTGGCTTATTATCCGGGCTCGCACCGCACGGAACTCTCGGGGTTCTTCGACTGGGGGCAGGGCAGTATATTGATGGAGCCCGGGAGCGAGAGAACGCCGAGGGAGTTCGCCGACTATCTGTGGTCGCGGATGCGTGCGTGCGCGATCGAGCGGGAAATCTTCCTGCCCAAACGTGGCGACGTGCTGATCTGGCACGGTAATCTTGTACACGAGGGCACGGCTATCCGAGATCCTGCCCGCACGCGTAAATCTTATGTGACGCACTACACATCACTGCAGGGTTATCCACCCGCGCATCGACGAGCCGATGGCGCCGGAGTCTCCGCGCATGGTGGCTTTGCATACGATTATCCTTGGCTGAGCAATCCGCGCAAGTTGCCAAGCAGTAGCCAGCGCTGAGTCTTCCGTGATTGATTCAGTATGGCTGCGGCGTAGCGCTGACGTAGAGATCCAGCACCTGCGGATTCGCCAGCGCCTCGGTGTTCCTGACCGGCCGGCCGTTGACCACGTCGCGCACGGCGGTCTCGCTGATCTTGCCGGAGCGGGTGCGGGGAATGTCGGCGACCTGCAGGATCCGCGCGGGGACGTGGCGCGGGGTGGTGTTGGCGCGGATCTGCTGCTTGATGCGCTCGCGCAGGGCGTCGTCGAGGATCAACCCCTCGCGCAGGCGCACGAACAGCAGCACGTGCTCGTCGCTGTCGACGTGCTGCCCGACGGCGACGGACTCAAGCACCTCCGGCACCTGCTCGACCTGGCGGTAGATCTCCGCGGTGCCGATGCGCACGCCGCCGGGATTGAGCGTGGTGTCGGAGCGGCCGTGGATGATCACGCCGTCATGGGTGGTGATCTCGACGTAGTCGCCGTGGCACCAGACGTTGGGGATCCTGGCGAAATACGCGTTGCGGTATTTCTCGCCGTCGGGGTCGTTCCAGAAGCCGACCGGCATCGACGGGAAGGGCGCCAGGCAGGCCAGCTCGCCGGGTTCGCCGCGCACCGGGTTGCCGGCGTCATCGAGGGCTTCGACCTTCATGCCGAGGCCGCGGCACTGCAGTTCGCCGCGATACACCGGGCGCAGCGGGCAGCCCAGCGCGAAGCAGGAGACGATGTCGGTGCCGCCCGAGATCGAGGCCAGCATCAGGTCGGGCTTCACGTCGCGATAGACGTAGTCGAAACTCTCCGGCGCCAGCGGCGAACCGGTCGAGAGGACGGTGCGCAGGGCCGCCAGCTTGTGCGTCTCGCGCGGTTTGATGCCGGCCTTCTCGATCGCCGAGATCCACTTGGCGCTGGTGCCGAAGATGCTGATGCCGACCGCGTCGGCAAGATTCCACAGCGTGTTGCCGTCGGGATGGAACGGCGAGCCGTCGTAGAGCACCACGGTGGCGCCGACGGCCAGGCCGGACACCAGCCAGTTCCACATCATCCAGCCGCAGGTGGTGTAGTAGAAGATGCGGTCGTCGCGCTTGAGGTCGGTGTGCAGTACCAGCTCCTTGAGGTGCTGCAGCAGGGTGCCGCCGACGCCGTGGACGATGCACTTGGGCGCGCCGGTGGTGCCCGACGAATACATGATGTAGAGCGGATGATCGAAGGGCACCGGCTCGAATTCGAGCGGACGCTCCTCGGCTCCCGCGAAATCGGGCCAGGCCACCGCGCCGCGAATCCCGGCCAGATCGAGCGCGGCGCCGGAATAGGGCACCACCACCGTGCGCTCGATCGCGGGGATCCGCGCCAGGATGCCGCGCACCTTGTCCAGGCAGTCGAAACGCCTGCCGCCGTAAGGATAGGCATCGGCGCAGAACAGCACCTTGGGGGCGATCTGGCCGAAGCGATCGACCACACCCTCGACGCCGAAGTCCGGCGAGGTCGATGACCACGTCGCCCCCAGGGCCGTGGTCGCCAGCATGGCGATGACGGTTTCGGGCATGTTGGGCAGGAAGCCCGCCACGCGATCGCCGCTGCCGACGCCGGCCTGTTTCAGCGCGTGCGCGACCCGCGCCACGGCGTCGTGCAGCTCGACGTAGCTCAGCTGGCGCGCGTGGCCCCACTCGTTGCGGAAGACCAGCGCGGTGCGCTCATCGCGATAGCGCAGCAGGTTCTGCGCGAAGTTCAGGCGCACGTTCGGATACCAGCGCGCGCCGGGCATCCTGTCGCCGTCGACCAGCACCGGCTCGTGCTCGCCGCCGGCGCGGATGCCGCAGAAATCCCATACCAGCGGCCAGAACCTCTCCGGCTGGCGGATCGAGAATTCGTACAGCGGCGCGTAGCGGCGGATGTCGACGTTGCCGGTCTGTTCCTGCGCGAAACGCATGAAGCGGTTCAGGTTGGAGCGTTCGATGCGCTCGGCGCTGGGTTCCCAGATGGGCGTGGTCATGGTCGCTTCAATGCGGGGTATACCGCCATCCTAAGAAGTGCGGCCATGAAAGGGAACTGTGAGGACAGGCGGCGTGTGGAAGACCCTTCGCGTGGCTCAGGGTGACAAGCTGCTTGGCCCTTCGCGTGGCTCAGGGTGACAACGAAGTTGCTGAGGGAGCAGCCCGAAGGATCTTCTCCGCGGGAGCCGTCCCTGGGGCCGAAACATGGCCGTGGGGAAGACCCTTCACTGCGCTCCGGGTGACAAGCTGCGCTTCATGCGTCGTCGCGGGTGAGGGGCAGGAGCGGCCCGGGCTCACCCCAGCGCCTGCTCCAGTTCCGGCACGATCTTGAACAGGTCGCCGACCAGGCCGAAGTCGGCGACCTCGAAGATCGGCGCCTCGGCGTCCTTGTTGATGGCCACGATGGTGCCCGCGTCCTTGATCCCGGTGAGATGCTGGATGGCGCCGGAGATGCCGATGGCGACGTAGAGCTCGGGCGCGATGATCTTGCCGGTCTGGCCGACCTGCATGTCGCTGGGCACGTAGCCGGCATCGACGGCGGCGCGCGAGGCGCCGACCGCGGCGCCCAGCCGGTCGGCGAGCTTGAAGATGATGGCGAAGTGCTCCGCCGAGCCGACGCCGCGTCCGCCCGAGACCACGCGGCGGGCGCTCTGCAGGTCGGGGCGGTCGTTCTTGCCCTGCCGGAGTTCGATGAAGCGCGTGTGCGTGGGCAGTTCGACGGCCAGCGCCAGCGCCTCGATCGGCGCGGTCTGCGCGGCGGTGGCGGCCGCCGGCCACGAGGCCACGCGCACGCTGCCGATCACGACGGCGTCAGCGGGCGCCTCGACGTGCAGGACCGCGTTGCCGGCGTAGATCGGGCGTTGAAACGCGTGCGCGCCGTCGACGGCCATGATGTCGCTGACCTGGGCCACGCCCAGCAGCGCGGCCACCCGCGGCAGCAGGTCCTTGCCGAAGGTGGTGGACGGCGCGAGCAGGTGCGTGCAGTCCCTGGCCGCTGCGGCGACCTGCGGCGCCAGCACCGCGGCCAGCGCGTGGGCGTTCTCGGCACGCTCGACGGTCAGCACCTTGTCGACGCCGTCGAGCCGGGCGGCCTCGCTGGCGATGGCGCCCGTGCGGTCGGCCAGCACCAGCACGCGGATCGCGCCGCCGATGACCCTGGCGCAGGACACGCACTTGGCGGTGGCGGGATTGAGCTTGCCGTCCCGGTGTTCGGCGACGATCAGGATGGTGTTCATGGAGTGGGTCTTCTGTGGTGCGGAAGTGGTGAGGGCCGGGATCGTGTCACCCTGAGCGCAGCGAAGGGTCTTTCGTGCATGGAGACGTCGTTCCTGGGGATGAGGTCATCGCAGCCAGATCCTTCGACCTTCGGTCTCAGGATGGCAGCGTCCTGGGGATGCCGGCGTCGTGGGCACGGCAGCGTCCCGGGATGCCGGCCACCGGCGCGGGCGCGACCTGCTCACAGCAGTCCCTTGGCCTTCAGCGCGGCGACCAGTTCGGGCACGTCCTTGACCATCACACCCTTCTGCCGCCTGGGCGGCGGCGCCGTGGCGGTGGCCCGGAGGTAGTCACCGGATTCCACGCCCAGCGCTGCCAGCTCGATGGTCTCGATCGGCTTGGACTTGGCCTTCATGATGTCGGGCAGCTTGATGAAGCGCGGCTCGTTGAGGCGCAGGTCGGTGGTGATCACCGCCGGCAGGTCGATCTCGAGGACTTCGAGGCCGGCATCGACCTCGCGGGTGACGCGCGCGACGTCGCCGCTGACCTCGACCCTGGAGGCGAAGGTCGCCTGCGGCCGGCCCCACAGCGCGGCCAGCATCTGCCCGGTCTGGTTGTTGTCGTCGTCGATCGCCTGCTTGCCGAGGATCACCAGCCCGGGCTGCTCGCGCTCGACCAGCTTGAGCAGCACGCGCGCCGCGGTCAGCGGCTGCACGGCGCCGGCGCTGACCACGTGGATGGCGCGATTGGCGCCCATTGCCAGACCGTTGCGCAGATGGGGGGTGAGGTCGGCGGGGCCGATGCCGACCACGATGACGTCGGCCGCGAGACCCTTCTCGCGCAGACGCAGAGCCTCCTCCAGCGCGATCTCGTCGAACGGGTTGGCGGACTGCTTGACGCCCTCGGTGACCACGCCGGAGCCGTCGGGCTTCACCTGGATGCGCACGTTGTAGTCCACGACGCGCTTGTAGCCGACCAGGATCTTCATCGGGATTCCTTTCGTGCGGGCCCGCGCGTGCGGGCGAGGACAGGCAAACCGCGATTCTAACCCAGCGCATCGCGGCGCCCGTGGGACAGCGCGTCGCAGCGCGTCGCAGCGCGTGTAGGATGCGCTGCCATCCGAGGGAGCGATCGCGGCGTATGCGAATCCTGGTCTGCGGCGGCGCCGGTTACATCGGCGCGCACATGGTCAAGTGCCTGGCCGGGCACGGGCACGAGATCACCGTGTTCGACAATCTGGCGAGCGGGCATCGCGCGGCGGTGCAGTGGGGCACCCTGGTGGTCGGCGACGTGCTCGACCGCGCCGCGCTGGACGCCGTGTTCGCGCTGCAACGCCATGACGCCGTGATGCACTTCTGCGCGCGCTCGCTGGTCGGCGAGTCGGTGGTCGAGCCCTACGCCTGTTATCGCAACAACGTGGTCGGCACGCTGACCCTGCTCGAAGCGATGCGCGCGGCGGGCGTCGATCGCATCGTGTTCTCCTCGACCGCGGCGGTGTTCGGCAATCCGGTCACCGATCCGATCGACGAGGATCATCCGACCGCGCCGATCAATCCCTATGGTGCCAGCAAGCGCATGTGCGAGCGCCTGCTCGAGGACGCCGCGGCCGCGTACGGCCTGCGTGCCGTGGCGCTGCGCTACTTCAACGCCGCCGGCGCCGATCCGGCCGGGCGCATCGGCGAGTCGCACCAGCCGGAAACCCATCTGATCCCCAACGTGCTGCGCGCGGCGCTGGGGCAGGGG
>JAJXWZ010000166.1 GCA_021781345.1 Pseudomonadota bacterium | reverse complement strand
AGCCGAGAGCGACTTCGAGGCAAGCCTGCGCATGGACCCGCGCTCGGGCGCGGCGACCCTCGAGCTTGCGCGTCTGCGCGTGCAGACGCCGGAACGCAACCATCTGGAAGAATTGGAACGCCGCAGGTCTCGCGTGCTACCCGGCTCGGTGGACCGTGCGGCGCTCGAGTTCGCCCGTTACAAGGAATTGGAGGACATCGGGCGATACGAAGAAGCGTGGGCGGCGCTGACCGCCGGCAACGGCATCATGCGCGCGTTGCACTCGTACGATCCGCTACGCACCCGGCGGCAGGTGGATGCCTTGATCGCGACGCTTTCCCAGCGAGTTCCCGAACCGGACGCCGCGTCCAAAGAGGAAGGACCACGGCCGATCTTCATCCTGGGACTGCCACGCTCGGGCACCACGCTGCTCGATCGCCTGCTGGGCAGCCATTCCCAGGTCGTCTCGGCGGGCGAACTCGAGGACTTTTCCCGCCAGATGTGCTGGGCCGCCGACCAACCCGAGCCTTTGGGTGATCCAATGCTGCAGGCGCTGACGAAGCTCGACTATCGGGAAATCGGCCACCGCTACCTCGCGCAGACGCAGTGGCGTGCCGGGGCAGCCCGCTTTTTCATCGACAAGCAACCGTGGCATTACATGCTTGCCGGATTGATACGTTTGGCGCTGCCGGGCGCACGCCTGCTGCACCTGGTGCGCGATCCGATGGATGTGTGCTTCTCCAATTACCGCGCATTGCTGGGCGGCAAGTACGGTTACAGCTTCGACCTGCACGCCTTGCCCGGCCATTTCCTCGAGTACCGGCGGCTCATGTCAGCCACGCATGCAGCCAGCCCTGGCACGATCCTCGATGTTTCGTACAACGAACTCGTCACCGCCACCGAGGCGACCATGCGCAAGGTTCTGTCCTTCTGCGGTCTGGAATGGGAACCAGCCTGCCTGGATCCTTCGCGCAACACGACCGCCGTCGCCACGCTCAGTGCGATGCAGGCGAGGGGACCGGTGCATGCCGGAGCTTCCGGAGCCTGGCGACCCTACCGGCGGCATCTGGAGGAGCTGAGGCAGCAGTTGCCTGCCTGAACGCGGCCATGGCGGCATCGACCGCAAATTCCCTGCATTCGCGTTCAACCCCGGTTCAGCCCGAAATGCCGGCCACCAGAACGGCACCCATGGAGCTGGCCCTGGTCGAGGCCTGCACACGCGGCCCCGGCTTCCGGCAAGGTTGATCGGGTGGGTGCACCGTGGCGATCCGCTTGGCGAGCCTCGCCACGGTTGCGGCGTTGATGGGCTTGGCTTTTGGCCGCATGGCGCGTCAGGGCAATGGACTTCGTTGGAGGCCCGTGCAGGCGCGTCCGAGTGGGGTACGCTTCGCGCATCGGCCGGGAAAGGGGCGCTGCACCATACCCGCGCGTATGTGGTCGAGGGTATTCCCAAAGGGTTAGGAAGTTGTTAGCATCCCATCCGCCGAGGGTTTGGGTGGCCTCGCTGTCTGCTTCATGGCGGGGAAGCACTTGTCCCGAAACCGTGCCACAAATCTAACGTTTGGAGAGTGTAATGAGACTCGACCGCAGTGAGCTGTCCAAGGCCGTGCAAACAGCCCTTTCGCTGGGTGCCGTCGCGGCCGTGGGTGTTGCCGGAACTGCCTTCGCGCAGAACGCAACCACGACGCAGAACGACCAGAAGCAACCGCAAACCCTGCAGACCATCGTGGTCACGGGTTCGCATATTCGTCGCGTGGATCTGGAAACCGCCAATCCGGTGGTGACTGTCAGCAGCGAGCAGATCAAGCAGAGCGGTGCGGTGACGGTCGGTGACCTGATCCAGGAACTGCCCGCTGTGACGGGTTCGCCGCAGAACACGCGCGTGAACAACGGTGGCGGTACCGGCGGCACGTTTGCCAACCTGCGCGGTCTCGGTTCGGGACGTACGCTGGTGCTGGTCGACGGTCACCGCGTCGCCAACAACGACCTCAACATCATCCCGACCGAGATGATCGAGCGCGTCGAAGTGCTGACCGACGGCGGTGCCGTGACCTACGGTTCGGACGCCATCGGCGGCGTCATCAACTTCATCCTGAAGAAGAACTACCAGGGTGCCGAAGCCACCTTCAACTACGGCATCTCGGACCGCAACGACGGCGAGCGCCAGGGCGCCAGCTTCGTCTTCGGCCAGACCTCCGACAAGGGCAGCATCATCGCCGGCGTCGACTACAACAAGTACGACGGCGTGTCGTCGGCCAACCGCAGCTTCTCCAAGAACGCCCTGTACCTTTATTACGGCAACGTGTACGCCTTCGGTTCCAGCCGTACCCCGTTCGGCCGCATCTTCCTGAAGACGACCGACTCCAACGGCGCAACGGCGACCGCGCCGAACCAGGGTACCTTCGGTTGCAGCAGCGTGACCCGCCAAGCACCGGGTGCCGGCACCGGCCAGGCGATTTCGGATTACCGTTGCTACAATCCGTCGACGGATTCCTACAACTATCAGTTGAAGAACCTGATCCTGACCCCGCAGGAACGCACCAATGCGTTCTTCCGCGGCGATTACCAGTTGACCGACAACGTCCAGGCCTACATGGACGTGTTCCACAACAGCACCACGTCGAACTCCGCGATCGCGGCGCTGCCGTTCGATGCACTGAATGACGGCGTGGTGATTTCCAAGTACAGCATGTACAACCCGTTCGGCGTGGACTTCGGTCCTTCCACCGCCAACACCACGGCCAACGGCGGCTACGCGCAGTACCAGTTCCTGACCCGTTGGGTCGCCGACGGCCAGCGTGCCACCCATTTCAATACCACCACCGACCAGGGCATCGTGGGCCTGCGTGGCAGCATCGGAAGCTGGCAGTGGGATGCGAACTACAACTACGGCCGCATCACCCAGCTCGGCCAGACGTTCGGTGACCTGCTGTACAACAACGCGTTCAAGCAGGCGGTGGGTCCGTCGATGCTGGTTAACGGCGTGCCGACCTGCGTTTCAACGCCGGGCGATGCGTCCACCGCGATCGCGGGCTGCACGCCGCTGAACATCTTCGACGTGACCGACCCGACTTCGGTGGCGGTCCAGCAGAGCTTCCTGGCCGACCTGTTCAGCAACACCCTCACCACCTTCCGGTCCTACGGTGTCGATGCCAACGGCCCGCTGTTCAGCCTCCCGGCTGGCCAGTCGCAGTTGGCGGTGGGCGTCGATTACCGCAAGCTCTATACCCACACCGTGGTCGACCAGTTGGCGGTGATCAATCCGGCCACCAACACCTGCTCGGCGCCACAGTCGGCCTGCGGATCGAACCTGCAGGGCGGCTACAACGTCAAGGAGGCCTATGCGGAGTTGTACATCCCGCTGCTCAAGGACCTGCCGCTGGTGCGTTCGTTGAATGTGACGCTGGGTGCGCGCTACTCCAAATACTCGCTGGCCGGCAGCACGTCCAACTACAAGCTGGCGGTCGAGTATCGCCCGATTGACGACCTGCTGCTGCGCGGCACCGTGCAGGACGTGTTCCGCGCCCCGACCATCGGCAACCTGTTCGCTGGCGCTGGCGGCAATGCTCCGCCGTTCCTCGATCCCTGCATCAACCTGAGTCCGTCCGAACTCGCGGCGCACTCCGCGGCGTGCCAGAACGTGCCGGCCTACGCTTCTTTCCAGACATTGCAGAACGGCCTGTCGCAGACCACCGGCATCGTGTCGGGTTCGGTGTTCGCGGGCTATCCGCTGCAACCTGAAGAGGGTCGCTCGTTCGACTTCGGCGCGGTGTATTCGCCGCATTACATCCCGGGCCTGACGTTGACCGCCGACCTCTGGCGCATCTACCTGAACAACTCGATCACCCAGATCGATGCCCAGACCGCGGCCAACATCTGCTTCAGCGACAACACCAGCCCGTTCTGCGCCCTGATCCATCGTCGCCCCAACGGCCAGATCAACTACATCAACCAGCCCACGGTCAATATCGGACGCTTCGATACCCGCGGCCTGGACGTGCAGGCGCAGTACCGGATCCCGCAGATGGCGTGGCTGCCGGGCCAGTTCACCGTCGGCGTGCAGGGTACGTACCTGGCGCAGTTCGACAACAACTCGGCCCCTGGCGTGGCCGGTGCGGAGACGTTCCACCTGGCCGGACACTTCTACAAGGGCTTCGGTTCGTACCCGCGTGTCCGCGGCCAGTTGTTCCTGAACTGGAACGATGGTCCGTGGGATGCCTCGTGGCGCATGCAGTACATCGGCCGCGAGACGATCGGCAGCGCCGATCCCTCGCAGCACGAAACCGCCGACGGTGCTTTCCCGCATTACACCGTCCCGGTGCCGTCGATCGTCTACAGCTACGCGCAGGTCGGTTACACGATCCAGCCGATCAACACCCACATCAGCGTCGGCGTGGACAACGTGTTCGACAAGCAGCCGCCGTTGTTCTACCAGACCAACGTGATCAATGCCAACACGGACGTGAACACCTACGACACGTTGGGTCGCTTCTACTGGGTCAGGGCGTCGGTCAAGTTCTGATCCAGCGATCGCTGCATTGCCGTAAACTCGAGCCGCGCGGTGCAAACCGCGCGGCTTTTTTCATCGCTCGCCGATTCGCAGACCAAGCACGAACCAACCACGACCATGCAGCAGAACAGCCACGCCGCTTCCCCACCGGGTTCCGCGCCGGATTTCCTGGAGGCGTTTCAACGCGGCCAGCTCGGCCAGGCGGAGCGGATGGCGCGCGAACGCCTTGCCGGGCAAGGCGGAGACGCGACGGCCGCGAACGTGCTCGGACTGAGCCTGCTGCACCAGAACCGGCCCGGCGAGGCGGTGGCCATCTTCGAGGAGCTGGTGCGTCGAAATCCCGCCGAGGCCTCGTTCTGGAGCAACCTCGGTACCGTGCTGCGGGCGGATGGACGCCTCGCGGACGCGGAGAGGGCATATGAACGTGCCTTGCAACTGCAACCACACGAACCGCAGGCGCTGGCCAACCTGGGCTTCCTTCTGGTCGACCTGAAGCGCGTGGTCAGGGCGCGGGACTTGTTGCTGGCGGCGTTGCGACTGCAGCCCGGCGATGCAGAGGTCCGGATCTACGCCGCCCAGATGTGCCTGGAGTGCGGGGACGAAGCGCAGGCGAAGGATCTGCTGCGCGATTGGAGGCATTGGCAAGCGCGACTAGATGGCGTGTTGCGCGTCGAGGTCGCCGCATTGCTGTTGCGCCTCGGCGACGACGCCGATGGCGAGGCGCTGTTGCGTGACCAGCTGGACGATCCCCGCATTGCCGACGTCGCCCGCACGCGACTGATCCTGGTGCTCGAACGATTCAACCGCATCGACGAAGCACGCGCACTGCTGGCGCAATTGCCCGATCCGGATCGCGTCGGGGACCCGGCGTTGCGCGAGGAGATAATGGAGGCGAGCGCGATGATCGCCTCGCGCACCGGAGACATGCCGAAGGCGCGTGCGCTGCTGGAGGCCCTTGTCGGCGGCATCCCGCCCGGCAATCGCAAGGAAGTGGATCGCTGGTTCCTGCTGGCCAAATGGTGCGACCAGGTGGGTGACTACCGGGCCGCGATGGATTACCTGCGGCGTGCCCACGACGGCCAGATGAAGGTCGCCGTGCAGTTGGTACCGGACCTGGCGGAACCGGGCACGAACCCGCTCAACATCATCGACTATTCCGTGACTGCCGAACAGCGGCGCGGATGGGCACAGGTGGCCGCGCCTTCCATGCAGGATTCGCCGATATTCGTGCTCGGCTTCCCGCGTTCCGGCACCACGATGCTCGAACAGATGCTGGATGCGCACCCGGGATTGGTCTCGATGGACGAGCGCCCGTTCGTGCAACACGTGATCGAACGGATGCAGGCGATGGGCCTGCAATATCCGGAACAGCTCGGGGCATTGGATGCGGCACAGTGCGCCGACCTGCGCGACCACTACTGGCGATCGGTACGCGAGGTGGCGAAGCCGGCACCCGGTCAACGGCTGGTGGACAAGAATCCGCTGACCATGCTGCGCCTGCCGTTGCTGGCGCGCCTGTTCCCGCGCTCGAAGATCGTCTTCGTCACCCGGCATCCGTGCGATGTGGTGCTCAGCAATTACATGCAGCACTTCAATGCACCCGCCTACGTCGCGTTGTGCTCGAGCTTGCCAAGGCTCGCGGCAGGTTACGCGGCGGCGATGAAATTCTGGAGGGAGCACGTAGCTTTGCTGCAACCGGACGTGTTCGAATGGCGCTATGAAACGGCGATTGCCGACTTCGACGGCATCGTCTCCAGGCTTGGCGGGTTCCTCGAACTGGAAGATGTCGGTCCGCTGCGTGATTTCAGCGAGCACGCGCGTCGCAAGGGCTACATCGGCACGCCCAGTTACGCGCAGGTGGTACAACCGGTCTACTCAAGTTCGATCGGTCGCTGGAGACATTACCGGGAGGCCTTCGATCCGGTCATCCCGTTGCTGAAACCGGCCATCGAAGAACTGGGTTACGAGGTCTGAGAGACACATGGCAGGAGAGAATCCCGGCAGCATGCTGCGCGACTACGTGCGCTGGTACGACGACGCGTTGCCGCTGGAATTCTGCACGCGGCTCATCGACGCCTTCGGCGAGACACAGGCCATGCACGTGGAACGTCCGCGCGGCTGGCGGGTCGGCCTGGAAGAGAGCGCCTGGACGGAGCTCGACCTGACGGCGCTTGCGGATGACGCCCTGAAGGCTTTTTTCCGGGGCCGGATCGACGAATACCTGGCGCGCTACAACCAGGAGCTGGGCTTGCCGATCCCCGTGCCGGCATCGCCCCTGTTGGCCGAGCTGCGGCTCAAGCGCTATCGGCCCGGGACCGGCGAAGGTTTCCAGTTGCACTTCGATTCCATCAACGAGGTCGCCCGTCGCTACCTGGTGTTCCTCTGGTACTTGAACGATGTCGCCGAAGGTGGCGAGACGGAATTTCCGGGACTCGCGGTCAAGGTCGCGCCGCGCGCGGGTCGGTTGCTGGTTTTCCCGCCGTTCTGGATGTACCAGCACGCGGGGCTCCCTCCGCGATCCGGCGACAAGTACATCCTTTCAACGTACATGTTGTTCCCCGACGTAGCATAGCGCGGCCCGGTTTGGCCGCCCGGTGCGGCGCGGTCAAACGGGCACGACGTCGAAGGCGATGGTCATGCGTGCCGACTCCGGCGGGCCTTCGAATGGAACCGTGCCGTGCCACATGTACGAAGGGAACAGCGCCAGCAGGCCAGGTTCCGGTTTCACGAAATGCTCCGGGGCCAGCGCAGGATGCGTGGGCATGCCCGGCTGCCCGAACTGGATCCAGCCGGCGTGGCCGGCATCATCACCCAGCCCCGGCAGCTCGATGTAGCATGCGGAGGACAGCCAACCGTCCGGATGCACGTGGTTGACGTGGTGCCCGTGCGGCCTCAGGCGGACGGTCCACGCGCCGCTGAGGCGATAGGCGCCGGTGTTGCGCTTGCGCCAGCTCTCGTCGCCGGCTTCGATGCTGGACATGTAGCGCCGGATCGGGCCGTCGATGGCGAGGGGAAAGGCCTTCACGGCCGGATCCTCCACCCGGTCGAAGCGAAGGTCCACCTGCGAGCCGCCGCGCAATGACTGGAACACGGGATGCGCGTGGTGCACGTGGAGCTTGCGCAGGCCGGCCGCGAGGTCGACGAGGTAATGCCGAAGATCGGGCCAGCCCGGCGGGGTGTCGATCAACGTGGGCATCACGCAGCGGTAATCGTAGATTTCGTGGTAGCGGGGATCTCCCTGCAGGCGCAAGGCAATGGCCTGGAGTGCCAATGCGTGGCAATCCGCGGGATCCGCGCGGCGCAGGCGTTCGGCAATGCGGGTCGCTTCGTCCGTCCCGCCCGTGCCCAAGAGCGCCGAGCAGCACGTCGCCAGCGCCACCCTGTTGTCGGGGGCCTGGCCAAGCGCCCGCCTCGCATAATGCAGGGCCTGCTCCGGATCGAACTTGATTGCTGCCTGCGCAATGGCGATGCACGCGTCGAAGGCATTGCCATGGCCACGCAGGGACCGGCACCCGAGCATGGCCTCCACGGCACGCTGGGGAAACTGCGCACCCTCCAGCAACCTGCCCTTGGCGATGCGCAGGCCGTCGAGCTCCGGACGCTGGCGCAGCGCGGCGTCGATTTCAGCCGTGGCCCGGTCGACGTCGCCGGTTTGCATCCACAGCAACTCGGCGAGATTGGTCTGGGCGACGATGTAATCCGGACGCGTCCTCACGGCGACCCGCAACTCGTCGACCGCCTCATCCAGCCTGTTCTGCGCGAGCAATGATCGGGCCAGGACAAAGCGAGCCTCGGGCAGCGGCTGCGCGCCAGCCAGCGTGGCGCGTGCAACGCGTTCGGCGCGCAGGGGGTCGCCGCACTCCACGAGGGCCGCTGCATGGCCGATCTTCCCCTGTACGTCCGATGGCGCGACTTGCAGCAGTGCCTCGAATGCCCTGGCAGCGGCGTGTGGATCCCCAAGCGCCATCAGCGCCTGGCCCTTCAGCATCATGAGGCCGGGCGTCCGGAAACCCTCCCCGAGATAGCCATCGACGAGCGCGAGGGCCTCGCGTGCACGTTGCCGTTGCAGCAGCAGGTATCCCAGGTTCCATGCGGATGGCAGATGGGCGTGGTAGAGCGCAAGGGCCTTGCGAAAAGCCTGTTCCGCCTCGTCGAGTCGTCCGAGGCGCAACATGATTTCACCCCGCAGTCCATACGCCGGAGCCCTGTCGGGATCCAATCTCAAGGTCGTGCGCAGCGAGTCCAGCGCCTGGTCCAGGTGGCCCGCCTCGAACTGCAGTCCGGACATGAACCAGTGCGCATCGGGCGACGCGGGATGTGCCTGCAGGACGCGCGCGACGATCGCATGCGCGGCATCGCGCTTGCCCTGGCGCAGCAATTGCGCTGCATTGCGCAGCTCGTCGGCGATCGCGGTCGGGGGCATGATCGTGTGGCGGGAATCGGGGCCAGCGTGCGTGGCGCGCTAAAACAGCATGTAAGTGGAGATGATGTATTTGTCGCCCGACAGTGGCGGGCGGCCTGCGTGCTGGAACATCCAGAACGGCGGGAACACCAGCAGGCGCCCGGTGCGGGCTGCAATCTTCAAATCCAGATCGGGGAACACCGTCTCGCCACCCTCGAGCACGTCGTTGAGGTACCAGAGAAACACGAGGTACCGGTTCGACGTGTAGTCCAGGGAGTCGAAGTGGGGTTGGAACTGATCGCCTTGTTCGACGACATACCGCTTTATCCTGAGGTCTTCCGTGCGCACTCGATAGGGAATCTCGAGCGTCAGTTGCAGGTCGGTGTTGTAGCGGGCGAAATATTCCGAGATGCGTTCATGGAAATAGTTCTTGAGCCCGGCGTCGGCGGTCTTGCTGACGTTGAGTTCGGTCCATGCGCTCGCCTCGAGCGATTTCATGTGCCCGCGCCCGTTGCGCGCCTGGAAGGCGGAGAGGCTGTCGAACGCCTCGATCAAGCGGGCACAGAATCCGGTGTCGAGTGCATCGTCGTAGGTCCTGACGAATCGCGTCAGGTCGCGCGCATCGGCCGGCAGCCGAGGCTCGCGATCGGACGTGGCCGGCATGTGGGTCACAGCAATTCGTACAAGCGCGAGTCGAATTCCACGGCCGCGCCGGTCACGGCCTCGATCGCCCTCTGCTCGAGGGGGGCGAGCACAGGATGCCAGACCTCGAACATCACCGCCCGTGCCGGTCGATCGGAGGGGTTCGCGCAGGCGTACCCGAAGGTCGAGTCGAAGACGCAGGATTGCGAGGGCCGCAACATCATGCGTTCACCGCCCACTTCCAGTGCAACCTCGGTGCTGTCGGACAGCACGACGATCACGCTGACGCGCGAATTCGTGCGGCCGTAGGCGGGAGCAAGGCGTTCGCCGGCGGCAAGGCGCAGGATTTCCGCGTCCGGTCCGTGCCACGGGATGCGTACGAGGGGCGTGTCGTCCAGCGCGGCCACCAGTCGTGGCGCATGCGTCTTGGCGCTTTCGGAAAGATTGCCGCGCTGATAGACGGGTATGCGCCGGAGAACGTTGGCACTTGCGGGACCGGCCTGCGACTCGCCCAGCAGGTTGCCGAGGCTGAACGCCGTCGGTGCCGTTGCCGCGCCGTCTTTGGCGCAGGCGTCCGCCTGGTCGCCCAATGCGGCGATTCGCGCGGCACTTTCCTCGAGCCAGGGCAGCATCGCGCCGTCGAGGAAGGGGCCCGTGCCCAGCGATGGCATATACAGGAACGTCGGTCGCTGCCGGGGGTCCGCGATGGCCAGCGGTGCTTCCCGCAGATACATGGCCATGGCACGGTCCACCCGCTCGAGCGCGGTGTCGCCTGCCTGCTCGCGCAGTGGCGCGAGGGCGCGATCGAACAAGTCGCGTCGTCCCTGCGCCACGTAACCCATGGCGTACTTCACCAGGCCGCGTATTCCGGGTTCGGTCGTGTCGTCGTCAAGCCATTGCCCCATGCCTTGCGCGTCGATGATCGCGCGGAAGTAATGCAACAGGGCAAGATCATGCCGTTCGTCCGCCTCCAGCACATTGGCCAGCAGCAGCCTTGCCGAAGGTCGTTTGTTTCCTCCCAGTTCGACCGCACGTTCGAGTACGAACCGCGCGGCGTCCGGGCGTTCGCCGGCCCGGTAGGCCACGCCGAGCTCGATCAGCATGTCGGGATCGTTGCGGTTCGATTCGAGCGCGCGCGACAGTAGTTCGACCGCCTCGCCCGGCTGGTCTCTCGAGAGGGCTGCATTGGCCAGGAAACGCAACGCTTCCGGTAATGCCGGATTTTCAACCAGCACCTGTCGATAGGCCTGTTCGGCCTCCTGCAGGCGCCCCAGCTTGAGGTGTTCGCGCGCGGCAGCGAGCTGCGTGGACACGCGTGGGAGGGGGGGCGTTGCGGACATGGCTTGGTGCCGCTAGAAGCGTGGCGGAACGGTCATGGACAGGGCAGCGATGACCATGTCCCGCCGTTCCGCCTGTGCCATGCACTGTCAAGGCATCGTAACAAGCGCATGCATGCGGTGCAAGCGCATTGCATGCCGGTCGGCTGTCGTTCGTACAATAGTCCGATCCGCGAAGATGGCGACCAGGCTTGAGATGCATCAGGAAGCGAGCTACCAACTGCACGCACCATCGGGCATGACGTGAACGGACCCCGACTTGCCGGACTGGACCATGGTGCGATTGCGCGGATCGTCGAGACCGCGCGAGCCCTGGAAATGGGTCGCGTGGAACAAGCCGATGCCTGCCTGCAACCGGTGATGGCCTTGCACGCAAGGCATCCGGAGGTGTTGCGCTTGCGCGCGGGCATCCTCGACTTGCGCGGCGACCACGCTGGCGCGATCGACGCGGCGCGGCAAGCGGTCGCGGCGAGGCCGGACGACCCGCTTTATCACAACACGCTGGGAGCCGTGCTCGGTGCGGCCGGCGATTTCGACGCGGCGGTGGCCGCGTTGAGACGCGCCTGCGAATTGCAGCCCGGCCTTGCGATCGCCTGGTTCAACCTTGGCGTCATGCTGACGCGGTGCGTGCGGATTGACGAGGCGGCAGCCGCGTTGAGGCGTGCAACAGAGCTTGCGCCGGGCCACATGGCGGCACGAGCCCTGCTGGCCGACATGCTGCGCATGGGTGGCCATGTCGACCAGGCAGCCTCGATGTATCGCGACGTGCTGAAGCAGCAGCCCTGGCAGGGCATGGCATGGTGGGGACTCGCGGACCTGCGCATGGATGCATTCGTGCCGGGTGACATCGGGCGCATGCAAACGGCCTTGAACGACCAGCGCGCCAGTGTCGACGACAAGGTCGCGACGGGATTCGCGCTCGCGCGTGCGCTCGACGGCGAGGGCCGCCTTGCCGAATCGCTGGGCGCGCTCGAGCAGGCGAATGCCCTGGCGAGGCAACGCAGGCGTTGGGATGCCGGTGCCTTTTCCGCCAGCATGGCGGCCATCCGCTCCGCGGTGCCGGCGTCCGCGAGTGCTTCGCGACAGTCGGGCGCCGAGGTGATCTTCATCGTCGGGCTGCCGCGCTCGGGAACCACCCTGGTCGAGCAGATCCTCGCATCTCATTCGCAGGTGGAAGGTGCCGGCGAGTTGCCGGACCTCCCGATGGTGCTTACGCAGGAATCCCGGCGGCGCGGCAAGATGTTTCCAGGCTGGATTCGGGACATGACCGGTGCCGACTGGCAGCGATTGGGCGAGCGTTACCTGGAGCGTACGGCGCACTGGCGCGCCAGCCGGCCGAAGTTCACCGACAAGCTGCCGGCCAACTGGATGTACGTGGCCGCGATCCGCGCGATGCTTCCTGCGGCGAGGATCGTCGTTTGCCGGCGCGATCCACTGGAGACCTGTTTTTCATGCTACCGCCAGTACCTCGTCAACAACGAATACGCGCGCACGTTCGAGGACCTGGCCGCCTATTGGCGCGAATTCGACAGCAGCGTCCACCTCTGGAAGTCGTTGCATCCGGTGCACGTGCACGAACATGGGTACGAAACCTTGATGGCGGATCCGGAGGACGGGATCCGCAAGCTCCTCCAGGCTTGCGCGTTGCCTTTCGAGACAGCCTGCCTGCGCTTCCACGAAACGCGTCGCGAGGTACGTTCGCCGAGTGCGACCCAGGTGCGGCGGCCGCTTGAAGCCGACACTTCGCACGCGCGACGCTACGGCGCGTTGCTGGATCCCTTGCGTCGTGCGCTGGGCATGCCGCCATTCGGAGCTTGAATCCTTGGCCAGGGAACGCACAGAACAGGAGTGGCTGGATAGCGTCCGACTGCACATGCTGCGAGGCGATGCCGCCTCCGCGCGGGCGGTCGTGCGCGAGGCCCTGGCCGCCCATCCGCGTTCGCGGGATTTGCGGCGTGTGCAAGCCGGCATCCTGCAGCAATCCGGGCGCAGGGCCGAAGCGGAAGCATCGCTGCAGGAACTGGCAAGGGAGGATCCAGCGGATGCCGCGTCCGCATTTGCGCTCGCCCGACTGCTGACCGACCAGGGACGCAATGCCGCCGCTGCT
>JAJXWZ010000136.1 GCA_021781345.1 Pseudomonadota bacterium | reverse complement strand
CTGACCATCGTGATGGCGCTGCTGGTCGCCGGCATCATGATGTCGATCCTGCTGCCATTGCTGAGCCTGACCGGAAGCATCCATTGAAACATCCGGTTCATGCCGCGTGGGGCAAGCTGTGCGCGACGGCCGGCCACGCCCGCCGAGCTGCGCGCGCCGAGACGGCCGGCCGCACGTCTTGCCCATTGTTTATTGACACGAGGACATCCCATGCCTGTTGCCACTTCACTCCTTGCGCGACGCCGCGGGCGCGGTTTCACGCTGCTGGAAATGCTGGCGGTGATCGTGCTGCTCGGCATCGTCGCCGTCATCGTCGCGCGCTCGGTGGCCGGCCGCGTGGACACCGGCAAGTGGGATGCCGGCAAGATCGGCGTGACCAAGCTCGACCAGGACGTTCAGGCCTACGCGCTCGACAACGGTTCGCCGCCGAAGTCGCTGCAGGACCTGATCACCAAGCCGCTCAATGCGCCGTCGTGGAACGGCCCGTACGCCAAGCCGGCCGACCTGGACGATCCGTTCGGCCATCCCTACGGCTACGACTATCCCGGCAAGCACGGCCAGTACGACATCATCTTCTACGGCCGCGACGGCAAGCCCGGTGGCGAGGGCATCGACCGTGATTACGGCAACTGGCAATAAAGCCGCGAACCGGAAGAGCACAAGAATCGCTCGTACTCGACGCCGGTTCCTGTTGCTAGACTCGCGCGTCCGGCGCTCGCCAAGCAACTCGGCCCTCGGCGTCCTGCCTCGGGCGTTCAACCGCGCGCGCGATGCCTCCGGCATCGCGCCAACGCACGGCTTCACCCTGATCGAGATGCTGGCGGTGATCGTGCTGATCGCGATCGCCGTCACGTTGACGGCGGTGTCGCTGCACGGTCGTGCGCGCGGCGAGCTGGACGCGGCCGCGCAGGGCATCGCGGCGGGCCTGCGCGACACCCGCACCCGCGCGATGGCGACCGGGAAGGCGCAGTGGTTCACGCTGGACTTGCGCCGCCACACCTACACCACGCCGGGACGCGACCCGCGCAGCCTGCCCGCGCAAGCGACGCTGGACGTCACGGCGGCGAAAGTGGGCGATGCCCAGCCCGGAATCGCGCGCATCGGCTATTTCCCGGACGGCAGTTCCAGCGGTGGCCACGTCGTGCTGAGCGAGCCGCATGTTGCGTTGCGCGTGAACGTGGACTGGTTGACCGGTGCGGTGACGGTGATGAACGGAGCGCAGCCGTGAACATGCGCCGACGCGATTCGGGCGGGTTCACCCTGATCGAGGTTCTGGCCGCGATCGCTTTGCTGGCGATCGCCTTCGCGGTGGCGCTGGGGGCGCTCGGCAAGGCCGCCCAGAACGCCAGCCATGCCGCTGCGCTGGATACGGCCGTGGAGCGCGCCCAGAGCCTGCTGGCCGAGCAGGGCCTTATGGCGCCGCTGAAGAACGAGCGGCGGTCCGGAACCTTCGAGGACGGCATGCGCTGGACGCTTGAGGTCCATGCGTTGGCCAAACCTGCGCACGGCGGCGCACCCGCCGTGCATCTGCAACAGCGCGGTGCGATGATGGCGCAGGCGGCCGGCGTCGGTCTTTACCAGCTCGACGTGACGGTGCAGTATGGCGCCGGACGCGTGTTGCGGCTGTCGACCCAGCGCGCGCAAGCCTTGCCGCAGGATCCGGATCGATCATGAAGGGCGGAAGGCGCCAGAACGGATTCACGCTGCTGGAAATCCTGCTGGCGCTGGTGCTGCTGGCGTTCGTGATGCTGGGGGCGTGGGGCGCGATCCGCGGGGCCACCCGCGTGACGCACGCCGCCGATGCGCTGATGGCGCGCAGCGAATCCGTGCGCACGGTGCAGCAATTCCTGCGCCACTACGTCAGCGTCGCGGAACCGCAGCCCTGGGTGCAGGTTGCCGGCACGCGGGCGCGCATGTTCCTCGGCCAGCCGACCTCGATGCAGTACGTCGCGCCGTTGCCGATGCAATCCGGCCATGCCGGCTTGTACCTGCAGACCGTGAGCCTGCGGAAAGACGGGTCGGGCGTGACCCTGCAGCTCGCCTACCAGCCCTACGCGGGTGATCGACCGACGACCGGCAAACCCGTGACGCATATGTTGCTGACCGATCTGCACGGCGGCAAATTCCAGTACCTGGCCGCCGCGGCCTTCGGCAAGCCGGCGGCGTGGCGCGACGACTGGCAGACCTCGAACGGACTGCCGCTGGCGGTGCGCATCCATCTCGATCCGGCATGGCGGACCCGCGTGCGATTCCCCGAAATGCTGATTCCCTTGCACGGCGGCGAGGGCATCGGCATGCGGATCGGGGGTGGGCGATGAGGTTGCATCAGCGCGGCACGGCCCTGTTGCTGGTGCTGTGGGTCACCATCCTTCTGGCGGCACTGCTGGCGGGGGTCGCGGCTGCGTCGCGCAGCCACGGCCAGGCCGCGCTGTATGGTGCCGAACGCGTGCGCGCGGAGCTGGCCGCCGAGGCCGGGCTCGCACATGCGGTGGCTGGGCTGCGCGCGCCCGACCTGCAACACCAGTGGG
Organism: Pseudomonadota bacterium; assembly: GCA_021781345.1. Lineage (GTDB taxonomy): Bacteria > Pseudomonadota > Gammaproteobacteria > Xanthomonadales > Rhodanobacteraceae > 66-474. The sequence goes on along the minus strand of JAJXWZ010000136.1, from coordinate 701 downwards.
TGCCGGATGGACGGCCATACACGTTCACGTTTGACGGCGCCAGGGTTACCGTCGCGGTGGTCGACGTGAGCGGGATGGTCGATCTCAATGCCGCGCCGACGACTTTGTTGGGCGGTGTGTTCCGGTCCGCCGGGGTGGATGCGTTGCAAGCCGGGCAGTTGGCGGATGCGATCGCGTCGCGTCGTCGCGGTGGCTCCGGCCAACCCGGCGAACCGTTCCGCGCGGTCGACCAGTTGGCCAGCCTGCCCGGGATGGACCTGGCGTTGTTCGGCCGGGTCGAACGGGCCTTCACAGTCTATTCCGGGCGCAACTATCCGGATGCGTCCTATGCCGGCGCGCAGGTACTGGCGGCCCTGCGCAACATCGGTGCGGCGCAGGCCCGGACCCTGGTGGCAGCGCGCCGCAAACACCCCGCGCAGCAGGGGGCCGGCAACGGACAGGCCTTCGGGGCGGTCGCCAACGGACCGCTGGTGGCAGGCTACGGTGGCGTGGTCGAACGCGTCTTCAGCAGCGCCGAAATGCCCGATGGCAACCGCGTCGGCCTGGATGTCACGCTGCGCCTGGCGTTGACGGGGACCCAGGCGCGCCCGTACAAAGTGCTGGATTGGCGCAGCGATTCCGTGCAGGCGCCTTGACCGACCGAGCCATGGCTACCGCGAGCGCACCTTCCCTCGAACGCATGAAGCTGGCTTGGTCGCGCT
>JAJXWZ010000102.1 GCA_021781345.1 Pseudomonadota bacterium | reverse complement strand
CGAGCCGTAAGGGCCTTCGCACAGGGCCGCGAAATCGAACCACGCCGCCTGCGCACAGGTGCCGCGCGCACGGAAAGACCGGTTGTTGATCGCGAGCTCGACATCACGCCCGATGACGCCGCGCGCCAGCTCGCCGAACAGGCGTTCGAGCGCGCGTTCCGCCTGCGCATCGTCTGGCGTCAGGTACACCGGGACGCGGGTCAACGCGCGCAGCCGCCAGTCATGCGGTGAGTCCAGTACCAGCACGTCGCAGCGTGCCTCGAGCAGCGCGATGGCCGGAAGGAAGCGTTCACGCTGCAAGCCATCCCGGTACAAGTCGCGCGGCGGAGTGTTGGAGGTCGCCACCAGCGTGGCGCCGCGATCGAACAGAGCGCGCAACAGTCCATCTAGGATCATCGCATCGCCGATGTCGGTGACCATGAACTCGTCCAGACACAGCACCCGTGCACGTGCCGCGATGCCCGCGGCCACCCGCGGCAGGGGGTCGCGCATCTCGCCGAGTGCGCGCAGGCCGGCGTGCACGTCGAGCATGAATCGATGGAAGTGCACGCGAGATGCGAGCCCGGGCGGCAGCGATTCCACGAACTCGTCCATCAGCATGGTCTTGCCGCGCCCGACCTCGCCCCAGAGATACAAGCCGCGCACGCCCGGCGCGCCGCCGGACAGCCGCGCCCGCAGGCGCGCGACCAGGCCGGGTGGCGTCGCCAGCAACTCCGCGTGCAGGCGGTCGAAGGCGGCCAGCGCCTCCTGCTGGGCCGGGTCTTCGCGCCAGCGGCCCTCGGCGACGCCGCGCGCATATCGCGCACTCGGCAGTGCGGCGGCGGCGTCGAATCCGGTTTCCACGCTCAGCCGGGTTTGCTCGCCGGGGGCAGCCAACCGCGGATCGCGTTCTTGACGGCACCGCGCAAATCCATCAAGCGGCGGTGGAAGAAGTGTCCGGTGTCGGGCATGCGGATCAGGGTCGGCCTGGGATCGAGCGACTCGACCCAGTCGAACACGCTCTGCGGATCGACCACTTCGTCGTCCTCGCCCTGCACCACCAGCCACGGACAGGTCGGCATGGCCAGCTCGGCGAATTCGTAGCGGTCCACCGGCGGCGCCACCGTGACCAGCACGTCGGCGCCGAGCGAGCGAGCGCTGCGCAGCGCGACGTAACTGCCGAAGGAAAATCCCGCCAGCCACAACGCATCGCCCGGCCGGGCCTGGCGCACCCACTGCGCCACCGCGACCAGGTCGCCGCTTTCCCCGTCGCCGTTGTCGAAAGCCCCGGTGGAGGCGCCGACGCCGCGGAAATTGAAGCGCACGGTGGCCAGTCCCGATTCACGCAGCGAACGCTCCAGCATCGTCACCACCTTGTTGCGCATGGTGCCGCCCTGCTGCGGGTTGGGGTGGCAGATCACGGCCGTGCCCGCGCGCCCCTGGCCGGGTTCGGGCACCGCGGTCGCCACTTCCAGCGTCCCGGCGGGGCCGGGCAGGGCAAAGGAGGCGGGGGCGTCTGGGAAACCGGACGGGGCCGGCGGCAAGGCGTCGCTCATGCAGGCATCATAATTGCGATCGTCCCCGATCGGCGCGGCGCCGGACCGTGCGGGCATCCCGGGCCTGCACGGGCTGGAAACGACGTCACGGGCTTGCACGTCAGTGTCCTGCTCCGCCGCCCCTTCGAACAGTCCATGCACGCCAGCGAGGCACCCGATGAACCATCTCGCCCATGCCCTGCTCGCCGATGCCGGCGGCACCGAATTCGCGCTTGGCAGCGCGATGGGCGACTTCGCGCACGGCCGCCCCGATCCCGCGTGGCCCGCGGCCAGGCAAGCAGGGCTGCGGTTCCATCGCGCGATCGACCGTTACACCGACGCGCATCCGCAAGTCGTCGCGGCCCGGCGGCTGTTCCGGCCGCCGCTGCGCCGGTTCGCGGGCATCGCGCTGGACATCTGGCTCGACCACCTGCTGGTGCTTGGCTGGGCTCGCCTGGTCCCCGGCGAGCCGCTCGAGCGGTTCACGCAGCGCTGGTTGTCACTGCTGGATGCGCATGCCGCGGAATTGCCGGAACCCATGCGCGGACTCGTCGCATGGATGCGCACGCATAGACTGCCGGCCGCCTACGGCGACGAAGTCACCCTGGACCTGGTGTTCCACGCTCTCGCGAAACGGCTGTCGCGTCCGTCACCCCTCGGCGACGCCCTGCCAGCCCTGCTTGGGCACTCGGTGGCGCTGCAAGGTCATTTCGATGCTTTCTTTCCGCAACTGGTGGCCCATGCCGATGGGTTGCGCCGCGGTTCGCCGGGGTGATCCTCACCGGCGCCGGCACGACTGGCGACCACCGCGCGCCAGCCGAACCAGCCGGCCAGCCCGGCCGCAGCCGCAGACACCGTGCCGATCACACCTAGCGTTGCGCCCAGCGTGCGCATGCCGTTCAACGAGCCGGCCACCGTGACGTCGCCGAATCGCCACACCGCGGTTTCGACGAAGTTCTTGCCCTTGTACCGGGTTTCCCGCGCGACGCGGGTATACAGCGCGTCCGACGCAGGCTTTGCCACGCCGTAGGCGAAGCCGCGGGTGACCACGAGCATCAGCGGCACCAGCGCGATCGTCGAGCCCGCGAAACCGAATCGTACGGAGCCGAACATGGCCACCGCCAGCAACATCAGGACGTTCACCGCGGCCGGCAACACCAGTCCCGAAACGATGCCGAGGCGCGCCAGCATCCAGCGCGTCAACCCGACCTGCAGGATCATCTGCAGGAGGTTCACGCTGAAGTCGACTTGCGCGTAGAAGGCGGTGCGAGCGGCCGCGCCTACGAAATGCGCCCTGGCGTAATCGGCCACCAGCGCGTAGGCAAGCGTGCCCACCCCGTCCGAACACAAGAGGAGCAGGGCCATACGCCGCAGGAACGGGTCGGCGAAGGTTGCGCGCAACCCGGCCAGCAGCGAACCGCCGATCGGCGCGGCGTCGCGGCGAGCGCTGCCGGCCGTCGAGGATGCGTACAGCATCAAGCCGAGCGCGATCGACAACAATGCCGCCGACACCGCAAGCAGCGGCGCCACCCCGATGATGCCCGCCAGCCACGAGGTCAAGCCCGGACCGGCCAGTGCGCCGAAGGCGCCGCCTAGGGCGATCAGCGGAAACGCGCGGCGTGCGCGCACGGGGTCGACCAGGTCCGCCATCAGGCTCCAGAACAGCGACACCACGAACAGGTTGAACACGCTCACCCAGATGAAGAACACGATGCCGAGGTCGCGCGCACCGATCCGATCCTGCGCGGCGAACAAC
>JAJXWZ010000104.1 GCA_021781345.1 Pseudomonadota bacterium | reverse complement strand
CGCTTGCAAGGACGCGACGTCGAGGTCGAAGTGCCGCTGTCGCCCTGGGAAGCCGCGCTGGGCGCCAAGGTGCCGGTGCCGACGCTGGGCGGCGACGTCGAGCTGCGGATTCCCGCGGGCTCGCGCAGTGGCAGAAAATTGCGGTTGAAGGGTCGCGGGATGCCGGGGAAGACGCCGGGTGACCAGATCGTCACGTTGTCGATCCAGGTCCCGTCGGCGGACAGCGACAAGGCCAAGGCGGCCTACAAAGCCTTCGAGGAAGCATTCGCGGGGTTCGATCCGCGCGGATAGCGATTTCCAGGGAGATCCGATCCCCGACCGTCCCATGCAACCGCGTCTCGGCGAGTCCCGCGACTGCCTTGCAGCGCCTGCGGCACGCTGGCGATCAGGGGCGAGCGGACGCCAAGGCCTCGTTGAGCGCCTGGGTCAGATCGGCTTCGTTGACCGGCTTGGTCACGTAAGCCCTGGCGCCCTGCCGCATCCCCCAGACCTTGTCGGTGTCCTGGTCCTTGGTCGTCACGAGGATGACCGGGATGTGGGTCGTGTCCGGGTCCTTGGATATCGCACGGGTGGCCTGGAAGCCGTTGAGGTTGGGCATGACCACGTCCATCAGCACCAGGTCGGGCTTGTCGCGCTTGGCGGCCTCGACCCCGGCTGCGCCATCCGTTGCCGTGAGTGTCTGGTGGCCGAGTTTCTCGACCAGTCGTTTCAGGCCTTCGAGTTGGGATGGCGAATCGTCGACGATCAGGATGCGTGCCATGCATGACTCCCGCAGTTGAAGGGCACATTGTAGGGAACGGAATCCCCAAGCGCCATGCTTGACCTACGCGTTTTTCAATCGCTTGGAGCGCTAAGCAAAAGAAATGCAGACATTTTTTGGATCAGTACCTTACAAGCATATCCGAAGATCAATTCGACATGCCATCGGAACCGATTCGGACCAGAGTGCGGCCGAACGAGCGGCCCGCCAGCATTCCATCGAAGACGCCCGGAAGTCCCTCCAGCCCGACCTCCAGGGTGCCGATGGCGTCCAGGTGCGCGGGTTTCCAGTCGGAAGCCAGGTGTTGCCAGACGGTTTCGCGGATGTCGCGCGCCGTGCCGGCCGAGGCAATGCCGAGCAGGCTGACGCCGCGGATGATGAAAGGCATCACGGTGGTGTTGAGCATGCTGTCGGCGGCGAGGCCGATGCTGGCCACGTTGCCGTAAGGCGCGGTGGAGGCGAGCAGTTGCGCCAGCAGTGTTCCGCCGGCGTTGTCCACCGCGCCGCCGAAGCGCGAGGATTCAAGGGCATGGTCGCCGAGATCGAGTTCGCGGCGATCCAGCACCTCGCGAGCGCCCAGCATTTTCAGGAACCCGGCGCGCTCGGGCTTGCCGCTGACGGCATGCACCTCGAATCCGGCCTTGCTGAAAACATCGACGGCGAGCATGCCGACGCCGCCGGTGGCGCCGGTCACCGCGATCGGCCCGAGGTCCGGCATCTGGCGGTTATCGCGCATGCGGAACAGGGCCAGTGCAGCGGTGAATCCGGCGGTGCCCAGGATCATGCTCTCGCGCAGCGACAGGCCCGCGGGCAAGGGAATGGTCCACTTGGCCTGCAGGCGGGCGTATTCGGCATAGCCGCCGTCGCGGGTTTCCGAAAGGCCACAGCCGGTGCACAGCACCGCGTCGCCTTCGCGGAAGGCCGGATCGGTAGAGGCAACCACGTGGCCGGCGACGTCGATGCCGCCGTTCAGCGGGAAGCGTCGCAGGATCTTGCCCTTGCCGCTGCCCGCCAGCGCGTCCTTGTAGTTGACCGAGGAATACGCCGTCTTGATCAGCACCTCGCCGGGTGAGAGGTCATCGACACGGATCGACTCGATCCCGGCGCGGTAGCCGGTGTCGTCATCGTGGATGCGGAAGGCGCGGAAATTTTCGGAGATGCTCATGTGTTTACCGTCGTTCCGGCGCAAGCGGAAATCCAGCGTCCTTGTTGGTCCCCGGCAAAGGCACTGGATCCCGGATCAACGCACATCCATGTGCTGTCCGGGATGACGACATCCTGTCGTCAATTGGCCTTGTGGATCGACCGCTTGTCGACCGCCAGCGCGGCTTCGTGCACGACTTCGGACAAGGTCGGATGCGCATGCACGATGCGCGCGATGTCCTCGGCGGATCCCTTGAATTCCATCGCGACCACCGCTTCGGCGATCAACTCGGAAACCTCCGGCCCGCACATGTGCACGCCGAGGATGCGGTCGGTTTCGGCATGCGCGATGAACTTCACCAGTCCGACGCCTTCGTTGATCGCGAGCGCGCGGCCATTGGCGGCGAACGGGAACGAGCCGGTCCTGCAGGGGATGCCTTCGTCCCTGCACTGCTGCTCGGTCTTGCCGGCCCAGGCGATCTCGGGCTCGGTGTAGATGACCCACGGGATCACGCCGTAATCGACGTGGCCGGCCTTGCCGGCGATCAGTTCGGCGACCATCACGCCTTCTTCCTCGCCCTTGTGCGCCAGCATCGGGCCGCGCACGCAATCGCCGATGGCCCACACGCCGTCGACGCCGGTCCAGCAATGTTCATCGACCTCGATACGACCGCGCTCGTCGGTCTTCACGCCGGTGCCGTCGCCCAGCACGCCTTGCGTGTAGGCGCGGCGGCCGACCGCGACCAGCAGCTTGTCGACGCTCAGCTTCTGCTCGCCGTCCTTGTCGGCGTAGGTGATCTCAACCTTGTTCTTTTTGACCTCGGCCTTGCTGAGTTTTGCACCAAGTTTGATATCGAGGCCCTGTTTCTTGAATTCGCGCGCGGCGGCCTTGGCGATGTCGGCGTCGGCGGCGCCGAGGAAATCCGGCAACGCTTCGATGATCGTGACATCCGCGCCGAGCCGTTTCCACACCGAGCCGAGTTCCAGCCCGATCACGCCGGCGCCGATCACGCCCAGTGATTTCGGCACCGCTTCGAGGTCCAGCGCACCGGCGTTGTCGATGATGTGCTTGCCGTCGAACTTCGCGAACGGCAGTTCGATCGGCACCGAGCCGGTCGCGATGATCACGTTGGCGGCTTTGAGCGTCTGCTTGGAGCCGTCGAAACCGGTGACTTCCACTTCGTTGCCCTTGAGCAGCTTGCCGGTGCCGAAGAACGGCGTGATCTTGTTGGCCTTGAACAGCATCCCGATGCCGCCGGTGAGCTGCTTCACGATCTTGTCCTTGCGGCCGACCATCGTCTTGGGATCGATCTGCGGATCCTTGACCGTGATGCCGTGCATGTCGAAGTGCCGGGTCAGGTTCCAGAACTGTTTGGATGAATCCAGCAGCGCCTTGGAGGGAATGCAGCCGACGTTGAGGCAGGTACCGCCCAGCGACTGCTTGCCGTCCTTGCCCTTGAAGGCATCGATGCAGGCGGTCTTGAGGCCCAGTTGCGCCGCGCGGATCGCGCAGACGTAACCGGCGGGGCCGGCACCGATGACGATGACGTCGAATAGATTGTCAGCCATTGCGTATTCCTTTGGAATTGCATCCGTGATCTCTGCCGTCCATGGCCAGTGACTCCATGGGGGCGCGGAGCGCCAGATCAGGGTCCGGCGATCGTGAAGGTTCGTGGTGGAAACGGGCCTTCACCTAACCCCTCCCGGGCGGGAGAGGGGCTCAAAACGTCAGATCCCGAGCAGCATCTTGTGCGGGTTTTCCAGTTGGTTCTTGATGTCCACCAGGAAAAGCACCGCGTCCTTGCCGTCCACGATGCGATGGTCGTAGCTGATCGCGATGTACATCATCGGCGCGGCCACGACCTGTCCGTTCTCGACCACGGCGCGCTCCTTGATGGCGTGCATGCCGAGGATGCCGCTCTGGGGCGGGTTCACGATCGGCGTCGAGAACAGCGAGCCGAAGGTGCCGCCATTGGTGATCGTGAAGGTGCCACCTTGCAGGTCGTCGAGCGTGAGGCCGCCCTCGCGCGCCTTCTTGGCGAAGTTCGCGATCGCCTTTTCGATGTCGGCGAAGCCCATATCCTGGGCGTCGCGCAGGATCGGCGTCACCAGGCCACGGTCGGTCGCCACCGCGATCGAGACGTCCTGGTAGCCGTGGTAGATGATGTCGTTGCCATCCACCGAGGCGTTGATGACCGGATGGCGCTTCAGCGCTTCGCAGGTGGCCTTGACGAAAAAGCTCATGAAGCCCAGCTTGACGCCGTGGACCTTCTCGAACTGCTCGCCGAGTTGCTTGCGCATCTGCACGACCTTCGAGAGGTTGACCTCGTTGAACGAGGTCAGCATCGCGATCGAGTTCTTCGACTGCATCAGGCGTTCGGCGATGCGCGCGCGCATGCGCGTCATCGGCACCCGTTCCTCGGGCCGCGCGCCGGGCGTCGCGGGACGGGCGGCCGGCGCGGAAGGGGCTGCGGCCTGGGGCTGCCCGCCCTTGCTGAAATTCACCAGGTCTTCCTTGGTCACGCGACCGCTGCGGCCGGTGCCCTCGACCTGGCTTGTGTCGATGTTTTCCTCGCTGACCATGCGCCGTCCCGCGGGCGAGAGATCGTCGCCGCCCGGCTTGCCGGCTGCGGGCTTCGCAGGCGCTTCGGCCTTGGCCGGCGCGGCCGCCCTGGGTGCCGGCTTGTCGGCGGCTGGCTTCGCCGCCTCGGCCGCCGCGCCTTCTTCCAGGATCGCGATCACGTCCTGGCTGTTGACGGTGTCGCCGGTCTGGTGGCGGATCTCCTTGAGCACGCCGTCGGCGGGCGAGGGGACTTCGAGCACCACCTTGTCGGTTTCGAGGTCGACCAGGTTTTCGTCACGCTTGACCGCGTCGCCGGGCTGCTTGTGCCAGGTGGCGATGGTGGCATCGCTGACGGATTCGGGCAGTACCGGAACCTTGACTTCGATCGACATGATGGGTCCTTGAATGGGTTTTCAACAGCGGGAATTCAAACCCCTTGAGTCAAGGGGTGAACGCGCGCAGCGCGTTCGGGATTGTGGAAGCTCATTCGGTTGCGTGATCGTCGCCCACCGGATCGACCAGCGCCTGTTTCACCAGCGCCTGCTGCTCGGCGATGTGGGTGTTGTAGTAGCCGCAGGCTGGCGCCGGCGAACGCATGCGGCCCGCGTAGTGCAGGCTGCGATGGCCATCCACGCAGGCCTGCAGGTGATGGCGGATCTGGAACCATGCGCCCTGGTTCTGCGGCTCTTCCTGGCACCAGATCACTTCCTTCGCCGCCGGGTACTTTTCGAGCTCCTTGACCACTTCGGCGCGCGGGAACGGATACAACTGCTCGACGCGCACGATCGCGACATCCGCGATCTTCCTTTTCTCGGCTTCCTCGAACAGGTCGTAGTAGACCTTGCCCGAGCACAGCACGACGCGCTTGACTTGCTTGCCGGTGTTGACGCGCTGGTCGGCGATCACGAGGTGGAAGCGTCCATGCTCGAGGTCGTCCAGCGACGAAACCGCAAGCTTGTGGCGCAGCAGCGATTTCGGTGTCAGCACCACCAGCGGCTTGCGGCAATCGCGCAGCATCTGCCGACGCAGCATGTGGAACATCTGCGCGGGGGTGGTCGGCACGCACACCTGCATGTTGTCCAGCGCGCACAATTGCAGGTAGCGCTCGAGGCGTGCGGAGGAGTGCTCCGGGCCCTGGCCTTCGTAGCCGTGCGGCAGTAGCAGCACCAGGCCGCACAAGCGGTTCCACTTGGCCTCGCCGGAGGAAATGAACTGGTCGACCACGACCTGCGCGCCGTTGGCGAAGTCGCCGAACTGCGCTTCCCACAACACCAGGGTATCGGGATCGGCCGTGGCGAAGCCGTATTCGTAGGCCATCACGGCTTCTTCCGACAGCAGCGAATCGATGACTTCGACCGCGACGTCCTCGCGCACGTGCGCGAGCGGCGTGTAGATGTTGCCGGTTTTCTGGTCGTGCAGTTCGGCGTGGCGATGGAAGAACGTACCGCGTCCGGAATCTTGGCCGACCAGACGCAGTCTGTGGCCTGAGTCCACCAGCGTCGCATACGCCATGTTCTCGGCGTAACCCCAGTCGAGCGGCAGTTCGCCTTCGGCCATCTTGCGGCGGTCGGCATAGATCTTGCCGACGCGCGATTGCAACGCCATGCCTTGCGGCCACGTCAGGATCCGCCCGGCCAGCTCGTCCAGGGTGGTGCGCGCGACGCCCGTTTCGACGGCCTGCGCGAGCTCGCCGTGTGCAAAGCGCGTCCAGTCGACCGCGAACTTCTGCGAACCCGGCGGGGCCAGCTCGGTGACCGGCTTGCCGACATCCAGCTGGTCGCGGTAATCGTCGAACAGTTTCCTGGCATCGCCTTCGGCGATCAGCCCGCGCCCGACCAGCGTCGTTGCGTAGAGATCCCTGGTCGGCGGCAGCTTCTTGATGACGTCGTACATGATCGGCTGCGTGGCCGAGGGCTCGTCGGCCTCGTTGTGTCCATGGCGGCGGTAGCAGACCAGGTCGACCACGACGTCCTTGTGGAATTGCTGGCGGAAATCGAATGCCAGCCGGATGCATTTCAGCACCGCCTCGGGGTCGTCGCCATTCACGTGCAGCACCGGCGCGTTGACCATCTTCGCCACGTCGGTGCAGTACAGCGTGCTGCGGCCATCGTCGGCGTTGGTGGTGAAGCCGATCTGGTTGTTGGCCACGATGTGCACGGTGCCGCCGACGCCGAAGCCGCGCGTTTGCGACATGTTGAACAGTTCCATGTTCACGCCCTGGCCCGCGAGTGCGGCGTCGCCGTGGATCAGCACCGGAAGCACGTGCTCGCGCACGCCATCGTGGGCGCGGATCTGGCGCGCGCGCACGGAGCCCGAAACCACCGGATTGACGATTTCCAGGTGCGAGGGGTTGAATGCCAGCGCGACGTGGATGTTGCCGGCCGGCGCCGCGATGTCGGCCGAGAAACCCATGTGGTACTTGACGTCCCCCGAGTGCGCGGGATCGTCCGGACCGTCGTGCTTGCCCTCGAATTCCTCGAACAACTGGCCCGGTGGCTTGCCGAGGATGTTGACCAGCACGTTGAGGCGACCGCGGTGGGCCATGCCGATCACCAACTCGTGCACGCCGTTGTCGGCAGCGCGGCGGATCAGGTCGTCCAGCAGCGGGATCAGCGAATCGCCGCCTTCGAGCGAGAACCGCTTCTGGCCGACGAAACGGGTGTGCAGGTAACGCTCCAGGCCGTCGGCCGCGGTCAGCTTGGCCAGGACGCGCATCCGGGTGGCGTCGTCGAGTCCGGATGCGCCGCTGGCCTTTTCGAGGCGGTCGTAGATCCAGCGACGCTGCGTGTGGTCGCTGATGTGCATGAATTCGGCGCCGATGCTGCCGACGTAGGTCCGGTGCAGGCGGTCGCGCAGGTCGCGCAACTTCAGGCGCAGGCCTCCGCCGGCGAAGGTGCCGCAGTCGAATTCGGTATCGAGGTCGGCGTCAGACAGGCCGTGGAAGGGCAGGTCGAGGTCGGGGGCCGGGCGTTTCGGTGCGATCGCCAGCGGGTCGAGGTCGGCCGCAAGGTGCCCGCGCGAGCGGTAGGCGGTCAGGAATCGCAGCACGCCGGCCTGTTTGCGCGCATGGGCGTCGTCGAGCGGCGCACCCGCGCGGCGGCCCTGCTGCTGGGCGGCGACGATCCGGGCGATGGCTTCGGAATGCGGTTGCTCGGAGCCGCCGTGCAGGCTCTGGAACCAGGTCCGCCATTGCGGCGCGACCGACTGCGGGTCGCGCAGCCAGTCCTCGTACAACTGGTCGAGCCAGGCGGCATTGCCGCCGCCGAACTGGGAGGTTTCCGCCAATTGGTGCAACAGACTGCCGCCGTCACTCACGATGGTCACCGAGCAAGGTATTGGATGGCGTGCGCGCCACGGACCGCGCCACGCCGCGACCTGAAATTATAACGGTTTCATGCTGCAGTGCGGTATGCGGGCGGGATCCCGACCGCCGACGATTCAGATACCGAGCGTGCGCAGCTCCGGCCAGGGCTCCGAGCGTGCCCAGACTTCCTCGAACAGGCGCATCAGTTCAGCGTGGCGACCCGGCGCGTAGGTCGAGCCGGTGGCAAGCATCTCGCTCTCCAGAGGCCGGAACAGGTAGCCGCCCGAATCCACGCACATGAAGGCCGAGCGGTAGGCGAGGTCGGCGGGTTCGAGCGGACGCCGCATTTCGATGACGCTGGACAGGCGCTGGGCCAGTTCCAGCAGACGCGTGCCTTCCTGCAGGGCGCGCGTCAGGTCTTGGGCGATGACGCGGATCGATGCGCCGCGCCCCGAAATCGCCAGCCGCCGCAGTTCGACCAGACAAGCGGTGTCGTTCAGCAGCAGGGGATGCAGTTCGCGCACCAGCACGCACATGCCGTGCCTCGCGCCGGACAGCAATTTCTGGGTGGAATCGATCAACTCCTCGCGGGTGGAGGCGTGCAACCCGACGGGTTCGGGCGTAGCGAGGGGCGTGGGACGGTCGGCTTCGGGCAGGGCGGCCAGCGCACGCCGCATCAGGATGTGCGGAATGCCCGCTTCCTCGAATTCCGCGCCATCGATGGCGAAGCCGTGTCGCGTGTAGAACGACACGGCGTAACGCTGCGCATGCAACGTGACCACGGCGGTCTTGCGCGCGCGCGCCTGGTCGAGCAGCGTGTTCAGCAGCATCGTGCCGACGCCGCGTCCGCGCCACTCCCGCAGCACCGCCATGCGCCCGATGCAGCCGGTCGTCGTGATGCGGCCGGTGCCTATAGGCTTGCCGTCGAGCGAACGCGCCAGCACGTGTACGCTGCGCAGGTCGTCGTCGTCGATTTCCATTTCGCGCGGCACGTGCTGTTCATGCACGAACACGGTTTCTCGCACGCCGGCCAGTGCCTCGCGGTCTGCCGCGTGCGCCCAGTCGCACAGTTCGACTTGGAAGTCGCCTCGGATCGGCATTCGGGCAAACCCCCTCCAGGTCGTGGCCGCCGCGTGCCCGTCGATTGTAAGGTGGTTCCCTTTTTCGGCAAGTCGTTTCAGCGATGCCGCAGACGAAAATGTCCGGCGTCGATCAGGTTTGCCAACAGCGTCACGCCGTGCGCTTGTTGCGCAAGGCCGGCAAGGTGTTCGCCGTCGAGTTCGCGCACCGGCCCAGCCAGCGTGCATGCCCACGCGATCGGGGCATCGAAGGCGCCGCCGGCGGCATATAAACGCGCCGCGCGGCCACGGCGGTGCCAGGCGAAGCGGCTCCATGGGTCGCGTTCGACGAGCGCGTGCGGGAGCCGTTTGGCCAGCGTTCCGCGATCGATCGCACGCTTGCGCGGCACCGCAGCCTGCGCGACTCGGTAACGCGTGACGAAGCAGCCGAACCAGTCGGCAAAGGCATCGTTGTCCAGCATGGCGGCTGCCGGGCCGAGCGCATCGCGTGCGCGCCGCAGGGCCTGGGCATCGATCTCGCCGCTGTCCTTGGCGGGCTTCAGATCCGGGTCTGCGAAGCGCCGCGATTCCGGCAACGCTTCGGCGACCCGGATCGCGAAGTCCAGCAGCAGTTCGGACGCGGCCGGGGCACGCATCCCGATCGAGAACGTTGTGCATTCGCCCACCGCCACGCCGTTGTGCGGGACGCCCGGCGGCAAGTACAGCATGTCGCCGGGTTCCAGCGTCCACGCGTGCGTGGGCGCGAACTTCTTCAGCAGCTTGAGTTCGACGTCCCCGCGGAATTCCGTCGGCGGATCGGCCCGGTTGTCGATCGCCCAGCGCCGCCGCCCATATCCCTGCAGCAGGAACACGTCGTACTGGTCGACGTGCGCGCCGACGCCTCCGCCGTCCACGGCATAGCTGATCATGACGTCGTCGATGCGCCAGCCCGGGATGAACGCGAAGGGCTGAAGCAATGCGGCGGTATCCGCATCCCATTTGTCGACGTCCTGAACCAGCAGGGTCCAGCGGGTCGCGGGCAGGTTGGTGAAGCTCGCGTCGTCGAACGGGCCGGTGAGCACGGTCCAGCGGTCTCGCTTCGATTCTTGCAGGACGATGCGCGCCAGCGCGCCGTCCATGCAGGCCAGCCCGGCCAGGTCATCGGGCGACAGCGGAGGTACGAAGTCCGGAAACGCGCCGCGGATCAGCAGCGGGCATTTTTGCCAGTAATCGCGCAGGAAGCGCGTGGGCGGCATCCCAAGCGGCAAACCCCTGCGTGCACGCACCTCGACGGCCGGCCCGGCCATGTCAGATGTCCCGGGCCAGTGAGTCGGCGAGCCCGATGTAGCCAGCCGGCGTCAGTGCCAGCAGGCGTTGCTTGTCGGCGTCCGGCAGCGCGAGCAAGGTGATGAAACCCTGCAAGGAATCGCGCGTGATGCCCTTGCCACGCGTCAGCGCCTTCAATTGTTCATACGGTTCCGGCAAGCCGTGGCGGCGCATCACGGTCTGGATGGCTTCGGCCAGCACTTCCCAGCTGGCGTCGAGATCGGCCGAGATGCGTTCCCTGTTGACCTCCAGTTTGCCGAGGCCTTTTCCGATGGATGCGAACCCGATCAGGGCATGTCCAAAGGCTTCCCCGAGCGCGCGCAGCACGGTGGAGTCGCTGAGATCGCGCTGCCAGCGGCTGATCGGCAGCTTCTCGCTGAAATGCCCGAGCAATGCGTTGGCGACGCCGAGGTTGCCTTCGGCATTTTCGAAGTCGATCGGATTGACCTTGTGCGGCATGGTCGAGGAGCCGACTTCGCCTGCCTTGAGCTTTTGCCGGAAGTAGCCGAGCGAGATGTAGCCCCACACGTCGCGCGCGAGGTCGACCAGGATGGTGTCGATGCGGCGCTGCGCATCGCAGATTTCCGCGATGCCATCGTGCGGTTCGATCTGCGTAGTGTATGCACTCCATTCCAGTCCCAGCGATTCGACGAAGCGGCGCGAGAACGTGCACCAGTCGATTTCCGGATACGCGATGGCGTGAGCATTGAAATTGCCGACCGCGCCGTTGATCTTGCCGGGAATCGTGACCGCCGCGAGTTGCCTGCGCTGGCGCTCGAGGCGCGCGACCACGTTGGCCAGTTCCTTGCCCAGCGTGGTGGGCGAGGCCGTCTGGCCGTGCGTGCGCGAGAGCATCGGCACGGCGGCATGCGCGTGCGCGAGCTCGCGCAGCTTGCCGATCGTCTTGTCCAGTTCCGGCAGCAGCACGGCGTCGCGGGCATCGCGCAGCATCAACGCGTAGGACAGGTTGTTGATGTCCTCGCTGGTGCAGGCGAAATGCACGAATTCCTTGGCCTGCCCGAGCGCCGCGTCGTCGCCCATGCGTTCCTTGATGAAATACTCCACCGCCTTGACGTCGTGGTTGATGGTGGCCTCGATGGCCTTGATGCGCGCGGCGTCGGCGATCGAGAAGCCGTCCGCGATCGCGTGCAACGCGGCCCGCGCGGCGGCCGGGAACGGCGGCAGTTCGACGATGCCGGGCTCGTCCGACAGGGCGATCAGCCAGGCGATCTCCACCGCGACGCGCCGGTGCATCAGGCCGTATTCGCTGAAGATCGGACGCAGCGCATCTACCTTCGACGCATAACGTCCGTCCAGTGGCGAGAGGGCAGTGAGGGAGTCGAGTTGCATGCAGGCGTCCCGTGGCGTCGCGAGGCCGACATTGTAGCGGCGGGCGCTCGTTATAATGCGCGGCTTTCACGTACGGATCCCCTGCAATGCCGAACCATCGCACCGAACACGACAGCATGGGCGAGCTGAAGGTCCCCGCCGACGCGCTGTGGGGCGCCCAGACCCAGCGTGCCGTTGACAACTTCCCGATCTCGGGCCTGACCCTGCCGCGCGAGTTCATCCGCGCACTGGGACTGATCAAGGCTGCGGCCGCCGACGCCAACCTCAGGCTAGGGCACCTCAAGCCCAAGCAGGCCGCGGCGATCCGCAAAGCCGCGCAGCGCGTCGCCACGGGCGAGTTCGACGCGCATTTCCCGATCGATGTCTTCCAGACCGGCTCCGGCACCTCGAGCAACATGAACGCCAACGAGGTGATCGCGCACGTCGCATCGCGCGACTCCAGGGCGAAGATCCACCCCAACGACCACGTCAACTACGGCCAAAGCTCGAACGACGTCATTCCGACTGCGATCCATGTGAGCGCCGCGCTGGCTGCGCACGAACAATTGCTGCCGGCGCTCAAGCACCTGCAAAGGACGATCGACAAGCGCGCGCGTGAACTCAAGAACGTTGCCAAGACCGGTCGCACCCACCTGATGGATGCAATGCCGGTCACCTTCGGCCAGGAACTCTCGGGCTGGGCTGCGCAGGTCGCGTCCGGCATCGCGCGCATCGAGGATGCCGGCAAGCGCATGCGCCGCCTGCCGCAGGGCGGTACCGCGGTCGGCACCGGCATCAACGCCGATCCGAAATTCGCCAACGCATTTTGCGTTGAACTGTCGAAGGCGACGGGCGTCAAGTTCGGTTCGATGGAGAATTTCTTCGAGGGCATGGCCTCACAGGATGCCGCGGTGGAGCTGTCCGGCCAGTTGAAGACGCTGGCATGCTCGCTGATGAAGATCTCCAACGACCTGCGCTGGATGAACTCAGGTCCGCTGGCGGGCCTGGGCGAGATTGAACTGGTTGCACTGCAGCCGGGTTCCTCGATCATGCCGGGCAAGGTCAATCCGGTCATTCCCGAAGCCATGACCATGGTCTGCGCGCAAGTGATCGGCAACGACGCCACGATCACGATCGGCGGTCAGGCCGGCAACTTCCAGCTGAACGTGATGCTGCCGGTCATCGCCTACAATTTGCTTCAGTCGATCATGATCCTTGCCAACGCTTCACGCCTGCTGGCCGACAAGGCCATCGCCGGATTCAAGGTCAGCAAGTCGCGCGTCCAGGAAGCGCTGGCGATGAACCCGATCCTGGTGACCGCGCTCAATCCAGTGATCGGCTACGAGAAGGGCGCCGCGACCGCCAAGAAGGCCTACAAGGAGAAGCGTCCGATCATGGACGTGGCGCTGGAAACCACTGGGTTGTCGAAAGCGGAACTGAAGAAACTGCTGGACCCGGTCGCGTTGACCAAGGGCGGCATCCACGGCAACTAGCAGCACCGCCAGTATCGCCGGGCTTGCCGGTTCGGCTCGCGACGATCGCCGGGTGCCCCGAACCCGCATTGCGTGCCATGCGAGAGGCCGCCCTTCGGGCGGCCTCTTCTCGCGGGTCGATCAATCGTTGTCGTCATCCTTGAGCGCATCCTTGCGGCAATCCTGGATGTCCTTCTGCGTCATGTCCGCGTAGGGTTTGAATGCAGGCACGTCGGCCGCGAGCTTTTGCTGGCTTTCCATCATGGCAGGTAGCTGGCCGCAGATTTTCGCGGCAGCCTGGCGGATGCC
>JAJXWZ010000178.1 GCA_021781345.1 Pseudomonadota bacterium | reverse complement strand
CCTTGCGCTGCAGTCGTTCGACGATTTCAACACGCTGATCGCGCGCTTCCCGGACACCCGCTACGCGGTCGACGCGCGCCAGCGCATGATTTACCTGCGCAACCAGTTGGCGCAGTCCGAATTGAACGTCGCCGAATACTACTTGCAGCGCAAGGCCTACATCGCCTCGGCCGATCGCGCCAAGTACATCATCGAGCATTACCAGCGCGCACCGGAAACTGCCGACGCCCTGGCGGTGCTGGCCAAGAGCTACCACATGCTGGGACGGCAGAAGCTGGCCGACCAGACGACCCAGGTCCTGAAGCTGAACTATCCGAACCACCCGTACCTGCGCAATCCGAACAAGTGGCCCGACCACCACACCTGGGTTTGGCGCCTGATCCCGTTTACCGCCAACAACGACTGACGCGGTCCGCCCCTGCTCAGCGCCATGCGTTGCTGACCGGATAACGCCGTTCGCGGCCGAACGCGCAGGTCGACACGCGCGGGCCGGGCGCCGACTGGCGGCGCTTGAACTCGCTGGCGTACAGCATGCGCACCACCCGCGCGACGTCGCGGGCGGCGTGGCCGGCGGCGACGATTTCCGCCTGCGACTCGGCTCCCTCGATGCAACGCAACAGGATGTCGTCGAGCACGTCGTAGGCCGGCAGAGAGTCCTGGTCGGTCTGGTCGGCGCGCAATTCGGCCGACGGCGCGCGTGCGATCACGGCCTCGGGAATCACCGCGCCGCCACGTTCCCCGGAGCCCTCCGCGGCGTTGCGCCAGCGTGCCAAGGCATAGACCTGGGTCTTATATACGTCCTTGAGCGGCGCATAGCCGCCGCACATGTCGCCGTACAAGGTGGCATAGCCGACCGCCATCTCGCTCTTGTTGCCGGTCGTCAACAGCAGCCTGCCGGTCTGGTTGGACAACGCCATCAGCAACACGCCGCGGCTGCGGGCCTGCAGGTTCTGTGCGGCGAGGTCGGCCAGTTCTCCGCAAACCGGCGCCAGCGTCGCGGCGGCGGCATCGACGATCGCACCGATGGGCAGGTCGAAGAACTCGACGCCAAGGCTGCGTGCCTGGGAATGTGCTTCGCGCAACGAGAGCTCCGAGGTGTAGCGCGACGGCAACATCACCGCGCCGACCTTGTCGGCGCCGAGCGCATCGACCGCGATCGCCAGCGTCAAGGCCGAATCGATCCCACCGGACAATCCCAGCAGTACGCCTTCGAAGCCGTTCTTGCCGGCGTAGTCGCGCACGCCGCGCACCAGCGCCCCGTACAACGTGGCCTCCGCGGACGCATCGCGCGTGACGGGCCAATCCTGTGTCTTCCAGCGTCGCGCGATGGAATCGAATTCCGCCCACAGCAGGGCATCCGCGAAGGCCGGCGCGCGTGCCGCGACCGTCCCGTCACCGTCCAGCAGCAACGAGGCGCCGTCGTAAACGACGTCGTCCTGGCCGCCCACCATGTTGAGGTAGGCGATCGCGCAACCCGTTTCACTGGCACGGGCAGCCAGGACCGCCTCGCGCTGCACCTGCTTGCCGGCGTCGAACGGCGACGCGTTGATCACGACCAGCAGTTGCGCCCCGGAACGCGCGGCGGCGGCGGCCGGCTCGGGCTGCCAGGCGTCCTCGCAAATCAGCAGGCCGACGCGGACATCCCGGATCGTCGTGACCGCGACGGCATGCCCGGGTTCGAACCAGCGCTTGTCGTCGAATACCCCGTAGTTGGGCAGCGCATTCTTGTGGGCGACCTGCGCGATGCGGCCGTCGCGCAACAGCGCGGCGGCGTTGTAGACCATCCCGGCGCTGTGCGGAAACCCGACCAGCGTGGCGAGCCCTTCGGTTTCCCCCGCAAGCTTGTCGAGTTCCACCTGGCAAGCGGCGAGGAAGCTCGGCCTCAACAGCAGGTCCTCCGGCGGGTAGCCGCTCAACGCGAGCTCCGGGCAAACCAGCAGGTCCGCGCCACGGGCGCCGGCCTCGCGCATCAGCGAGCGCACGCAATCGGCGTTGGCCGCGACCGCGCCGACCGGAAAATCGAATTGGGCGAGGGCGAGCCGCAACGTGGCCATGGATGGATTCCGGATAGACAAAGGCCGCGACGAATCGCGGCCTGGTCATTTTACGCTTGCGCGGCGCGCGATCAGCGCTTCATCTTCGCGGCCAGCGTCGCGCCGAGGTCCGCGGGCGACTTCACGGTGGTCACGCCGGCCTTCTCGAGCGCGGCGAACTTGGCCGCGGCGGTGCCCTTGCCGCCGGAGATGATCGCACCGGCGTGGCCCATGCGCTTGCCCGGCGGCGCGGAAGCGCCGGCGATGAACGCGACCACTGGCTTGGTGACGTGTTCCGCGATGAACTCGGCGGCCTCTTCCTCGGCGCTGCCGCCGATCTCGCCGACCATGATGATGCCTTCGGTCTGCGCGTCGTCCTGGAACAGCTTGAGGCAATCGATGAAGTTCATGCCGTTGATCGGATCGCCGCCGATGCCGATCACGGTGGACTGGCCGAGGCCCACGTTGGTGGTCTGGAACACCGCCTCGTAGGTCAGCGTGCCCGAACGCGACACGATGGCCACCTTGCCCGGCTCGTGGATGTGCCCCGGCATGATCCCGATCTTGCACTCGCCTGGCGTGATGATGCCGGGGCAGTTCGGGCCGATCAGCACGGTGTCGGGGCAATCCTTGAGCACGTTCTTGACGCGCAGCATGTCCAGCACCGGAATGCCTTCGGTGATCGCGACGATCACGCGGATGCCACCGGCCGCGGCCTCCATGATCGCATCGGCCGCGAATGGCGGCGGCACGAAGATCACCGACGCATCGGCGCCGGTGTCGTCCACCGCCTCGCGCACGGTGTTGTAGACCGGCAAGCCGATGTGCTCGCTGCCGCCCTTGCCCGGCGTGACCCCGCCGACCAGCTTGGTTCCGTATTCAAGCGCTTGTTCGGAATGGAAGGTGCCCTGCTGGCCGGTGAAGCCCTGGCAAATGACCTTGGTGTTCTTGTTGACGAGGACGGACATGGAAATTCCCGAATTCGTGAAAATGGCCCCCGGATCACCGCACATCCATGTGCTGTCCGAGGCTCGGCCATCCTGGCCTCGGCTTTCGCTTCGTTCGATTATTCGATCTATGCAGCTTTCGCCGCAGCGACGGCTTTCTGCGCCGCGTCGTTGAGATCGTCGGCCGGGGTGATCTTCAACCCGGAATGGGCGAGCAATTCGCGGCCCTTTTCGACGTTGGTGCCCTGCAGGCGCACCACCACCGGAATCTTCAAGCCCACTTCCTTGACCGCCGCG
>JAJXWZ010000182.1 GCA_021781345.1 Pseudomonadota bacterium | reverse complement strand
GCGCGGCATCGTTTCCATCAACCAGGTCAGCGGCATCGCCAACCGGCAGGTCAATGCGGTGACGATGCAGCTGAGCCAGCAAGGCATTCACGAGGAGGCGGCGGACGACTGGTTCGCCGCCTCGTTCGCGAATACGGACGCGTCACGCGCGCGCCCGGCAGGGGCTTCTTCCGGCGAGCCAAGGTCCGCGGCGGTGTCGTCGTCGGCCCTCAGGGGATTGGAAGGGGTCGTGCAAATCAACCAGGTCGCGGGCATGGGCAACCTCACGGCGAATCAGCTACAGCTGAACGTCGAGTCCCCTCCGCGCTGATCCCACACAAGGCAGGAGATGAACATGAACGCAAGACTCAACCGGACCGCGCTCGCCGTGGCCGTGGCATCGCTCTTCGTCGCGGCTCCCGCGGCGTGGGCTCAAAGCTGCGATTCCACTGGCGTGACCTGCAACATCAACATCAACTACACGCTTGACCAGGTGGACTGGGCACGCAACTACACGCTGAACGCCTACGCCAACATCGTTGGTCAGGTCTATTACGACGAAAACGTGGATATCAACACCGACACGCAGATCCGCCGCGTGCGCATGAACAAAGATATCAGTCTGGTCAGCGACATCACGCTCAGCGGCAACCCGACCGTGTCGGGCAACATCGAGGTTGATTCGGCGGCGATCGCCGTGGTCGACAACCGACAGTCGATCAGCAACGAGCTGGCCGAGAACGATCTGCTCGACAATACCGCGAGCATCGGCGACTCGGTGGCGCAGAACGCATCCGGTAATCTCGGCTTCAACGTGGCTGCCGGCGACAACAACGCGCAGGACAACGCGGCTGCGCTGTCGGCGACGGACGCCCAGTACACCTTCGGCATGGCCGACGCCGAAATATTCGTCGAGCAGGCCAATAGCGGCAATCTCACCGCCAACTACGGTGTGACCAACAGTGCCGGCCTGAGCAGCGACGCGTTCCAGAACGCCAGTGGCAACATCGGCATCAATGTCACCGCGGGCAACAACAACATGCAAAAGAACGCGCTGGCCGCGTCGGTGGCCACCACCAGCATGGCGCAGGCGACCGTCAGCTCGAACCAGAAGTCGTCCGGCAACGCCTCCCTGAATACCGGCTACTTCGACACGCTGGTCAGCACCTTGTACGTCACGCTGGATGGCACGGTGTCGGGCAGCAACGAGGATGGCTCCATCAACGGCAGCTATAAGGGCACGGCGGATCAGCGCTACAACATGTATCCCGATAACTGGGGGCACGGCGCAAACGAAACGCCGACCTCCGCGCATCCGACCAGTGGCCCTTGGCTCGGTCACACGGACTTCGACACGAGCACCCAGCTCACCGACATCAACGGCAATACCATCGTGCGCACACCGGGTAGCGACCCGGGTGATCCCAGCAACGACGGCGGATCGCTGGTGATGAACGAGAACGGCCAGCTGACCATCGAAGAGATGGCGGCCACCCTGAGCGGCACGATTTCCTACGTGCAGCAGATCGCGGTGCTCGCGTCGAACGATGCTTCGCTGTCGGGCAACGTGTTGCAGAACGCTTCCGGCAACATTGGCGTCAATGTCTCGGCGGGCACCGGCAACATGCAGGCCAACAGCCTGGCGCTGGCCGTGGCACAGCCGACCACCGGTGGCGGCGGCACGCCTCAGGAATGATCGTTGGCAATGACCTGGAACGGGGCGGCATGCCGCCCCGTTCTCTTCGCAATGGCAAAACAACGCACCCATTTCGGCAGCAAGCGGCGGGGAGTATCGATGGAGCGGATCCTGTTCCGTGCGATCACCTCGGCGGCTGTCCTGCTGGCGAGCTTCGGCGTCGATGCCGCGGACGTCCGCTTTGGCGGCGTGCTGCCCGACGGAAGCCTGTTGGCGCGCAATGTGGTCAGCTTGCGCGAGTCGCGCTACGTCAACCTGATCCCGCAGCGGACTGACTTCAGTTGCGGCGCGGCGGCACTGGCGACCTTGCTGCGCTATGCCTACCGCATGGACGTGGACGAGAACGTCGTGATGCAGGGCATGCTCGCCGTCGCCGATCCGGCGTTGGTGCGCGAGCGGGGGTTTTCACTACTCGACATCAAGCGCTACGTCGAAAGCCTGGGTATGCGAGGGCGTGGGTACCGTGTCGACCTGCAGCGGCTGCAGAGCCTGCGCATCCCCACGATCGTCTTGCTGGATACTCAAGGTTACAAGCATTTCGTCGTGCTCAAGCGCGTTGCCGGAGGTCGCGTCGACGTGGCCGATCCGGCGCTGGGCAACAAGTCGTATGCGCTGGCCGACTTTCAGCGCATGTGGCCGAGCAAGGCCGTGTTCGCCGTGATCGGCAGCGGTTTCGATCGCGACACGGTGCTGTTCGATCGTTCCGGTCCGCCCAGTGCGCGCGCGCTGTTTGCGCTGCAGAGTCCTATTTCCGATGGCGAATTGCTCGATTTCGGATTCACCCATGCAGATCTGTTTTGAGGGAGTGTGTGATGCCGACGCGAGTGATGGGGTTGACGATTGCAGCGGCGCTGGCGTGCGCCAGTTGCCTGGGCGGTACCGCAAGCGCTGCGGATATGGGTCGTCCGCTGGCCCGCGGCCTGCAGGAGTTGCCCGAGGCCACTCTGGGCGACATGCGCGGCCGCTATCTGGTCGGCAGCAATACGGTGCTCTATTTCGGCGTGCAGATGCTGTCGAGCTGGCAGATGCCGGATGGTCGCCTGCTCAGCGGCAGCGCCTTGGTGAATATCGATTTTCGCAGCGGAGTACCGGTAATCAGCTTCACGCCAACGGTCAGTATCACGAGCATCGGGCCGCATGGAACACTGGCCGACACCTCCGGGCGCACGATCGACAGCAGCGGCGTCGCCAACGCCTCAGGCCTGGTACAGAACATCCAGGTGACCGGCGACCACAACCGCGTCGGCAACACCTTGCGTCTGGACGTACTGGGCGCCATACCCTCCGGTAGTACCGCTGGCGGCGGTCCGGATTCGGCGCAGTTAGCCAGTGACGGTGCCAGTGCGCAGGTTGCGTTCACACCGGACGGCATCGGTGTGACCTTGGCGCTGGCCGACCAGGGTCTGGTCCAGCAGTTGATTCGCGGCAACGGCGCCGGCATGGGCAGCGTGCTGCAAAGCGCCACCGTGCTGGGCGACAACCACCTGATTACCAACCAGTTGCAGATGACACTGGTGCTGCAGCAGATGGATCTGACGAGCCTGCTGCGGCAGAACGTCGCGCAGTCGCTGTCCCAAATGCGTGGGCTTGGCCATCCCTGAGAGCGATATGCCTCGGGCCGGGCTCGCGCATTTCATTATCGGCTGAGCTGTGATCTGCATTGATTCCGTCCACGCACTGGCAGCCCGCCTCGCCGCCAAGCGGTAAAACTCGAAGGAAGCTGCCATGACCGACATTCACCCGCTCAAGTATCTGCAGATCGCGCTGGTATTGACCGGCTTGATGTTCGTTGCCGGGATCTACCTGCTCATGATCGTCTGGCCATCCGGTTGGGTGTGGCACACGGGCCATTCGAACTATCCGCCGATGATCATAGGTATTTACGCGACTCTCGGCATTTTCCTGATCATCGCCGCACGGAATCCACTCGATCATCTCAGCCTGATCTGGTTCACTGTCTGGTCAAGCGTGGTGCATGGCGGGATCATGGCGGCTCAGTCGTTTACCAGTGCGGGCAGCGCTGGCCATCTCCTTGGTGATGTGCCCGCGCTCCTTGTCGTGGCAGCGGTACTGGCCGTCCTGACCCCGCGTGGCGAGAAAGTCAGACTCTTGCGTGGCATGCTCTGAATGAAAATCTGAGCCGCGATTTTACAGCAACCTTAGATCACTCGCAAAGTGTCGTTTGATTCAATTGTCGTACATAACTCAAGCACTGAGAGGTACGATATGACCGCAACGCTCTATCAACGCCTTGGTGGGGCGAATGGCATTGCCCGCATCGTGGATGATGTCATCGCCGCGCATCTGGATAA
The DNA here is from genome assembly GCA_021781345.1 of Pseudomonadota bacterium. Lineage (GTDB taxonomy): Bacteria > Pseudomonadota > Gammaproteobacteria > Xanthomonadales > Rhodanobacteraceae > 66-474. Next base: position 9,313 of record JAJXWZ010000182.1, on the reverse strand, counting down.
TCCTATCGTCAAGGCCCGCTTCGAGGCCATCAAGGATATAGGACATGCCAAGCGGATGGCGCGCGAATTTTTCGGCGCAGGCTCCGGCGGCCCGGAACCATACACGGGCAAGGACATGCTTGCTGCTCACAAGGGCATGAACATCAGCGAACAAGAATATTTGGCAGTAATGGATGACATTCTCAATGCGTTGAAAAAGCATGATGTGGACGTCGACTCCCAAAGCGAAGTCATCGCTATTCTCTATTCGTTGAAAGAGAGCATCATTCGTGTATGACGACGCCTGGCGATGCATTTTTTCGATTATTTCCGTTACGACAAGTTCCTGGGTCCCGTAACACGCATCCCGCTCGCTGCAGTCAGATGCCCTGATGGCAGCACTGAGCACAAACGACTGGGGGTTCGCATCATGCGGAGCATTCGTGAGCGCGCGTTGCTGGGGCTGATGACACTCTCGGCGCTGGACCCGGAGCCATTGCTCGCGGCCGACGAGCAGACAGGTAGTGATGCGGCCCAGGTGCAGGTGCTGCAGCGCGAGCTGCAGACGCTCAAGCAGCACTACGCGGAGGAAGTTCGCAAGCTACGCGAGATTGACGCTCGTCTGCAGGCGCTGACTGCGCGGATGAGCGGGAGCGCAGCGGTCCAGAGCGCTCCGGCCGTGCCGCCAGTGACGGCACCGATGATTGCGGACAACTCCGTCTCGGCGGCGCCTGGTGCCAGCGCTGTGGCGCAGGTTCAGGCCGAAGACGCCAACCGCCCCCCGATTGCCACGCGTTCGGCTGGCGCTTCGCGCAGTGTTGAGGATGTGCTGCTGCAGGAGCATGCGGTGTTCAATCAGCCCCTGATCCTCGAGGCGGGCATGACCTACGCCCGCTATGATCGTAAGCAGCTCACCCTCAACGGGTTTCTCGCACTGGATGCGATCTTTCTCGGGAATATCGCGATCGAGAATGTCGAGTCCGACACCTTCACCTTTACCGGCTCGGCGCGTTACTCGCTGACGCCCAATCTGACCGTCAATGTCGATGTGCCCGTGCTTCAGCGCTGGACCACCTATCAGAAAGGTGGCGCGGGCGGCGCGGCGGCGGTGGTTGCGGAGCAACAGGTCGGATCGGATGCGCATGTTGGCGACGTCATCGGCGGCGTCAGCTACCGACTGTTTGGCGAGACCGCGACCCGGCCCGATATCGTGCTCAACACCAGCGTCAGCATCCCGACCGGGCGCGCACCCTACGGCATCAGTTGGCGGGTGCTTGAAAGCCAGGGCGATTACATCCAGTTTGCAGTACCGGAGACGCAGCCGACAGGCAACGGCGTGTGGGGTGCGTCGGCGGGGCTGTCATTCGTCAAGACGCTGGATCCCGCGATCCTGTTCGCCAGCATCGGTTACACGCATACCTTCGCGCGCCACTTCGACGATCTCGACACCAATCCCGCCACCCGCAATCCGGGGCGGGTCGATCTCGGCAACGCTTTCAACTACGGCGTCGGCGTGGCGTTCGCCCTGAATGAACGCACCAGCCTGAGCATGGCGCTCACGCACCGGTTCAATGGCGCCACCCGCGTGCGAGCAGACAATCTCGGCTACTGGCAAGGCGTAATCGGCAGCGATGGCAACGCCGCCGCGTTGAATCTGGGCATGACCTATGCGATCAGCCCGAAGTTCACCCTGGTCGCTTCGCTGGGCGTCGGCCTGACTCCGGACGCGCCTGATGTCACGATGGGTTTCAAGGTCCCGTTCATGCTCTGAGCGTATTCATTCCACCGTGACGGATTTCGCCAGATTGCGCGGCTGATCGACGTCGGTGCCGCGAAGTACCGCGACGTGATAGGCCAGCAGCTGCAACGGCACGGTGAACACCGCCGGTGCAATGAAGCTGCCTCCGGCATCCAGACGCAGCGTGCGCGCGGCGTCCTCATGCTCAAGCGTGGCACCGCGATCGGCGATCACATACAGCTCGCCGCCGCGGGCGCGTACTTCCTGCAGGTTCGACTGCAGTTTGTCGAGCAGCTCGTTGTTCGGCGCGACGGCGATCACCGGCATGTTTTCGTCCACCAGCGCCAGCGGGCCGTGCTTGAGTTCAGCGGCCGGGTAGGCCTCGGCATGGATGTAGGAAATCTCCTTGAGCTTGAGCGCGCCTTCCATCGCCACGGCATATTGGGTGCCGCGACCGAGGAACAGCGCGTGCTGGCGATGCACCAGGCGCGCCGCCATCGTCTCGATCGCCGGCTCCAGCGCCAGTGCGCTCTCGATGGCGCGCGGCAAGTGCATCAGCTCGGCGCACAATGCGCGATAACGTTCGCCGTCCAGACCATGCATATGGCCCAGCTGCAGCGCCAGCAGGGCGAACGCGGTCAGCTGGGTAGTGAAAGCCTTGGTCGAGGCAACGCCGATCTCGGGGCCGGCACGAGTCATCAGCTTGAGGTCGGCCTCACGCACCAGTGAGGATTCCGGTACGTTGCACAACGCCAGTGAGCCGAGATAGCCGCGTCGCCGCGACTCGCGCAGTGCCGCCAGGGTGTCGGCGGTTTCGCCCGACTGCGATACGGCCACGAACAGGGTAGCGGCGGGCACCACCACGTCGCGGTAGCGGTACTCGCTGGCCACCTCGACGCTGACCGGCAGCCGTGCCAGTTGCTCGATCCAGATCTTGGCCACCAGCCCGGCGTGGTAACTGGTGCCGCAGGCGACGATGTGCAGTCCGCATGCGCGCTCAAGCAGACGGTCGCCGTCGCTGCCGAAGATGTTGGGCAGCACGCCGTTGGCGCCGATGCGACCTTCGAGCGTGTCGGCGACGGCGCGCGGCTGCTCGAAGATCTCCTTCTGCATGTAGTGCCGGTATTCGCCGCGTTCGACCGCGTCTGCAGTCAGTTCGCTCTGGTGGATGGCGCGATGGGCCGGCCGACCGTCCAGCGTGTAGGTCGTCGCCGCCTCGCGGCTGATCTCGGCGATGTCGTCCTCTTCGAGATAGATCACGCGGTTGGTCACCTTGATCAGCGCCTGCACGTCCGAGCCCAGAAAGTTCTCGCCGATGCCGAGGCCGATCACCAGCGGCGCGCCGCGGCGTGCGCCAACCACGCGATCGGGTTCGCTCTGGCTGATCACCGCGATCGCATAGGCGCCTTCCAGCCGGCGAGCCGCGGCCAGCACGGCCTCGCGCAGGCCGTGACCTTGCCCGATCAGGTCGTCGATCAGATGCGCGATCACCTCGGTGTCGGTTTCCGAGGTGAACACGCGGCCGCGTGCCTGCAATTCGCTGCGCAGCGTGACGTGGTTTTCGATGATGCCGTTGTGCACCACCGCGACGCGGCCGGCCGCCTGCGGGTGCGCGTTGATCTCGCTGGGCACTCCGTGCGTGGCCCATCGCGTGTGCGCGATGCCGGTGCCGCCGGGGAACGGATCGGCCAGATACAGGGACTCCATCTCGCGCACCTTGCCCTTGGCACGCACGCGGCGGATGCCGTTGGCGCCGAGCACAGCCAGGCCCGCCGAGTCGTAGCCGCGGTATTCCAGCGCCTTGAGACCCTCGATCAGGATCGGCGCGACATCGCGCTGGGCAACGGCGGCGACGATTCCGCACATGGTCAGGATCTCCGGAAAGGGCAGCGGCAATGATCCGCCAGCATAAAGGCAGGGTGCGGGCGCTGCGCGGGCTGGGTGACGGCGCTCATAGGTGGCGGTAGTCGCGAAACCACGCGGCGAACCGGGCGATGCCATCCTCGATCGCGATCGACGGCGCCCATCCGGTATCGCGACGCAACGGTTCGATGTCGGCCCAGGTGGATTCGACATCGCCGGGCTGCATCGGCAGCAGGCGTTTCTCGACGCCGCGTCCAAGCTCGCGTTCGAGCAGTTCGATGAAGCGCAACAGCTCGACCGGAGCATCGTTACCGATGTTGTACAGCCGATACGGCGCGCCCGATGCCGGATCGGCGCCAGCCGCGGGGGCATGATCGAGCACGCGCAGCACGCCGTCGACGATATCGTCGATGTAGGTGAAGTCGCGACGGTGATGGCCCTGGTTGAACACGTCGATGGGTTCGCCGCGCAGGATGCGCTCGGCGAACAGCATCGGCGCCATGTCCGGGCGGCCCCACGGACCGTACACGGTAAAGAAGCGCAGCCCTGTCGTTGGCAGCGCATACAGATGACTGTAGGCGTGCGCCATCAGTTCGTTGGCGCGCTTGCTGGCGGCGTACAGGCTAAGTGGGTGATCCACCGCGTCGTCGACGGCGAACGGCAGCTTGCGGTTGGCACCGTAGACCGAACTCGACGAGGCGTACACGAGGTGACCGACCGCGTGGCGGCGACAGGTCTCCAGCACGTGGCCGAAACCGACGAGGTTGCTTTGGATGTACGACTCGGGATGCGTCAACGAGTAACGCACCCCGGCTTGCGCGGCCAGATGAATCACCTGCTGGGGCCGGCTTTCGGCGAAAGCGCGTTCGACCGCGGGCGCGTCGGAGACGTCGGCGCGCAGATGATGGTAGGCGCGATGATCGGCAAAGCGCGCCAGCCGGGCTTCCTTCAGCGCGGGATCGTAGTAGTCGTTGTGATTGTCGAGGCCCGACACCGCATCGCCGCGGGCCAGCAGGCGCTCGACCAGTGCCGCGCCGATGAATCCGGCGGCGCCCGTCACCAGGATGCGCATCGCAGAAATCCGTTGCGGCCACTGCCGCCTCAGCAGCCGTCGAGTTTAGCAGGGGCGCATGCTGGCGCCGGTGCGGCGCGTGACGTTCGGTCGATGGTGCGTCTTCGAAGCCGCGGCTGGCATGCGTTGACAGCGTGCGGATGCTGCTCTAGTTTGCACTTCGAATACGATGCCGACTGGGTGACGCGCGGGTAACCGCGCGTCGAGGGTGCGACATGAGGACACGGATCGACTGAGCATCCATCGCGCGCTGGGCCGCAGTCTCCATGAGGGCGCCCGGCGCCCTTTTTCGTTGTTGCCCCCCATGTCGCGACCGTGCCGCGCTTCATAGGCAAGCGCCGTCGGGCCACCACCACTCAATCCATTTCATGATCACCATCACGCTCCCCGACGGCAGCCAGAAGTCCTTCGACCATCCCGTTACCCTGCGCGATATCGCCGCAGCGATCGGTCCGGGCCTCGCCAAGGCCGCCATCGCCGGCAAGCTGGATGGGCGTACGCTTGATCTCGGCCAGCGCATCGAGAGCGACGGACATCTGCAGATCATCACCGAGAAAAGCCCCGAGGCATTGGAGATCATTCGCCACTCCACGGCGCATCTTCTGGCGCAGGCCGTGCAGCGGCTGTATCCCGGCGCGCAAGTCACGATCGGCCCGGTGATCGACAGCGGCTTCTATTACGACTTCGCCTACGATCGACCATTTACGCCCGAGGATCTGCCGAAGATCGAGGCGGAGATGAGGAAGATCGCCGCCGAGGCATTGCCGGTTTCGCGTCGCGTGTTGCCGCGCGACGAGGCAGTGGCGTTCTTCCGCGGACTGGGTGAGGAGTACAAGGCGCAGATCATCGAATCGATTCCGGTCAGCGAGGAGCTGTCGCTGTACAGCCAGGGCGAGTTCACCGACCTCTGCCGTGGGCCGCATGTGCCGGACACCGGGCGGCTCAGGGCCTTCAAGCTGATGAAGGTGGCCGGCGCCTACTGGCGCGGCGACCACCGCAACGCGATGCTTTCGCGCATCTACGGCACTGCTTGGCTCAACGACAAGGATCTCAAGGCCTATCTCAACCAGTTGGAGGAGGCAGAGAAACGCGATCACCGCAAGATCGGCAAGGCGCTGGACCTGTTCCACCAGCAGGAGGAAGCGCCGGGCATGGTGTTCTGGCATCCGCGCGGCTGGGCGCTCTGGCAGCAGGTCGAGCAATACATGCGCCGCGTGTACAAGGCCTCCGGCTATCAGGAAGTGCGCTGCCCGCAGATTCTTGACGTATCGCTGTGGAAGCGCTCGGGGCACTGGGACAATTACAAGGAAAACATGTTCTTCACCGAGTCGGAAAAGCGCGATTACGCGGTGAAGCCGATGAACTGCCCGGGCCACGTGCAGATCTACAACGCCGGCCTGCACAGCTACCGCGACCTGCCGATCCGCTACGGCGAGTTCGGGGCCTGCCATCGCAACGAACCCTCCGGCGCGCTGCACGGCATCATGCGCGTGCGCGCCTTCACCCAGGACGATGGTCACATCTTCTGCACCGAGGACCAGATCGAGGCCGAGGTGACGGCTTTTCATCGCCAGGCGATGCAGGTTTACGCGGACTTCGGTTTCAGCGATATCGCGCTGAAGATCGCCCTGCGGCCCGATCAGCGCATCGGTGCCGATGCGGTCTGGGACAAGGCCGAGGAGGCGTTGCGCGCGGCATTGACTGCCTGCGACATCAGCTGGGAGGAATTGCCGGGCGAGGGTGCCTTCTACGGGCCCAAGATCGAGTATCACATGCACGATTCGATCGGCCGCGCCTGGCAGGTCGGGACCATGCAGGTCGATTTCATGATGCCCGAGCGTCTGGGCGCCGAATACGTGGATGAGCATTCGCGCCGTCGCCATCCGGTGATGCTGCATCGGGCTATCGTCGGCTCGATGGAGCGTTTCATCGGCATCCTGATCGAGCACCATGCCGGCAACCTGCCGCTTTGGCTGGCGCCGCTGCAGGCCGTGGTCCTCAACATCACGGATGCCCAGGCCGACTATGCCCGCGAGCTTGCGCAAACCCTTGTCGGAAAAGGTTTCCGCGTCGAGGCCGATTTGCGAAACGAGAAGGTCGGCTATAAAATCCGCGAGCATACGTTGCAGAAAGTGCCCTATCTGCTGGTGGTTGGTGACCGCGAGCGGGATTCGGGACACGTTGCTGTGCGCACGCGCAACGGGGAAGATCACGGCAGCATGTCCATCGTCGATCTTGCCCATCGCCTGGAGGCCGAGGCCCTGCACTGAGGCCGCGGCATCGCATCGAACATTTGGAGGACGCTGGTATCGCTACCCCTGAGAACAAGGCCAACCGCCGCAACCAAGAGATCCGTGTACCGCGCGTGCGCGTGATCGGCGAGGATGGCGAAATGGTCGGCATCCTGTCGCGTGACGACGCGCTGCGTCAGGCCGAGGAGGTCGGGCTTGATCTGGTCGAGATCCAGCCGAACGCGGATCCGCCGGTCTGCCGCATCATGGATTTCGGCAAGTTCAAGTTCGAGACGCAGAAAAAGGCCAACGCCGCCAAGAAGAAGCAGAAGCAGGTTGAGATCAAGGAACTGAAATTCCGTCCGACCACCGACGTCGGCGATTACCAGATCAAGTTGCGAAACCTGCTGCGCTTTCTCGACGAGGGCGACAAGGTCAAGGTCAACATCCGATTCCGCGGTCGCGAGATGTCGCACCAGGAGCTGGGCTACAACCTGGCCAAGAAGATCGAGACGGATGTGGGCGAACAGGGCGTGATCGAGCAGTTTCCTCGCCTCGAGGGTCGGCAGATGGTGATGATGATCGGCCCGAAGAAGAAATAATTGCCGACGGCTTGCCCGCTGCAGCAGCTTTTGCATTAAACTGAATGACTTGGCCCGTCGGATGGGCCTTGTTTCGCCGACCCGGGCAGGATGGAAAGCGCGGCTGCGCCGCCGCCCGCGTCAGTCAAGAACGATCGGAAGGAACACGACCATGCCCAAGATCAAGACCAATCGGGCCGCTGCCAAGCGGTTCCGCAAGACCGCCAGCGGCAAATTCAAGGCTGGACACGCTTTCAAGTCGCACATCCTGACCAAGAAGTCGACCAAGCGTAAGCGCAATCTTCGCGGCCCCAACCATGTGCATGCATCCGATCAAAAGGGTGTTGCGCGCATGCTTCCCTACGCTTGAGGAGGTGAGACCATGGCTCGTGTCAAGCGTGGCGTTACCGCCCGTCGCCGTCACAAGAAAATCATCGGCCGTGCCAAGGGCTACTACAACGCCCGTCGCAAGGTCTTCCGCGTCGCCAAGCAGGCGGTCACCCGCGCAGGCCAGTACGCCTACATCGGCCGCAAGCAGCGCAAGCGCCAATTCCGCGCGCTGTGGATCGTGCGCATCAATGCGGCGGCACGCCAGTTCGGCCTGTCCTACAGCCGGCTGATCAACGGACTGCTTCGTGCGGGGATCGCCGTCGACCGCAAGGTCCTCGCCGATCTCGCCGTGCACGATATCAAGGCGTTCGGTGCGCTGGCCGAGAAGGCCAAGGCCAGCCTGGCCGCGTAATCCGTTGCCATCGATGGGCCGGCGCCACTGGCGGGCGCCGCGGATCGCGTGGGGAGGAGGGCTTGCCTTCCTCCCCACGTTCGTTTCGGGACCAGGAATCGCGATGGACGCATTCAATACCCGCATCGAGCAGGCCCGCGCCGCGATTGCCGAAGCGGCCAGTCTCGAGGCGCTCGAGGCCCTCCGAGTGTCCCTGCTCGGCAAGAGCGGTCTGGTCACCGTCGAGCTCAAGGCGCTGGGCACGATGACAGCCGAAGCGCGCAAGCTGCGCGGCGCCGAAGTCAATCGCGCACGCGATAGGCTGTTAGAGGACCTGGCCGCGCGTCGGGCGGTCCTTGAAGATGCGGCATTCACCGTGCGTCTCGCGGACGAGCGCTTGGATGTCACCTTGCCTGGACGCCGCGGCGAGCGTGGCGGCCTGCACCCGGTCACACAGACCCTGGAACGCATTGCCGATCTGTTCGCGCGTCTCGGCTATGCGCGCGCGGACGGCCCTGAAATCGAGGACGACTGGCACAACTTCGAGGCACTGAATTTCCCGCCGCACCATCCCGCGCGGGCGATGCACGACACGTTCTATTTCGGCGACGGTCGCCTGCTGCGCACGCACACGTCGCCGGTGCAGGTACGTGCCATGAGTGGTCGTCAGCCACCGATTCGCCTGATCGCACCAGGCAAGGTGTATCGCAGCGATTCCGATCAGACCCACTCGCCGATGTTCCACCAGATCGAAGGTCTGTGCGTCGGCGAAGGTGTCGGTTTTGCCGATCTCAAGGGCACCCTCGACGCCTTCGTGCGTGCGTTTTTCGAGCGCGATTGCACGATGCGTTTCAGGCCCAGCTATTTCCCGTTCACCGAACCGTCCGCCGAAGTCGATATCCGCTGGGACGACGGCAGCGCCGCACCGCAATGGCTTGAGGTGCTTGGCTGCGGCATGGTGCATCCCCGGGTGCTCGACAACTGCGGCATCGATTCCGAGCGTTATACCGGTTTCGCCTTCGGTCTCGGTGTCGAGCGATTCGCGATGCTGCGCTACGGTGTCGGTGATTTGCGCGCGTTCTTCGAAAACGACCTGCGTTTCTTGAGGCGGTTCGCATCATGAAGTTC
>JAJXWZ010000085.1 GCA_021781345.1 Pseudomonadota bacterium | reverse complement strand
GCGCAGCGTGCCGCGCAGGTCCCGCCGCGTGAACAGTTCGGTGTCGGAAAACGCGCGTTGCTTGGCTTGCAGGGAGCGCCGCCACTTCCACATGAAATAGTCGTGGTACATGCGCGGCGAGTGTTCGAGCTGGAACAGCCCCGCGTGCGGATCGACCAGCGGACACACGGCGATGGTGCGAGCCAATTCGAGTCCCGCCTCCGGCGCGCGCAATGCCACGCGCAGGGCGAAGTTGCCACCCAGCGAGAAACCGATCAGTGCCAGCGGCCGCGGCGAGAAGCGGCGCTGCACCGCTTGCACCGCGCCGACCACCTCGTCGATGCGGCAGGAATGGAAGATGCCGGGGTTGAGCGCGTGCGTGCCGCCATGGTCGCGGAAGTTGAGGCGGAACACGTCCCAGCCTTCTTCCAGCAGGCGCGCGCCGTTCTGCAGCACATAGGTCGAGCGCGTACTTCCTTCCCAGCCGTGGAACAGCACGGCCAGCCCGCGTGCGCGCGGGGCGATGTTCTGCGCGGTATGGGAACCGGTCAGGCGCACGCCCTCGCCGCAATCCAGCAGCACCGTCTCGGCCTCGCGTTCCAGCCGACGCGCCCGCCGCCCGTGCAACCGGCGGCGGAGCGAGCTCGACGCCAGCATCGATTGCAGGTGCGGGTTGCGCAGCCACCACGATGGCCGGAAGTCGTCGTCGCCCGTCAGCGTCATGCATCCAGTCCCAACACTTGTGCGATCTCGGCACGTGCGGTTTCCGCCATCCGGCGGCGGCCGCCTTCGGGTTCGAACACCACGGGTTTCAGGAAATGCACCTCGGCGGTCAGCGAGCGCGACGCCAGCACCCGGCCCACGTTGTGCAGGAAGCTCTCGCCCGGCGCGAACAGCATGTCGTTCGCCGGTATCCCGGCGCGCGCGTACCGCAGCGCCACCGGCTGCACCGGCGCACCCGCGTCCAGCGCCGCCTGCAGGATGCGCGCATGGAATACCTTCAACGTGCCCGCCGGCGCAGTGCCGCCTTCGGGAAATGCGGCGATGCTGCGGCCCGCGCGCAGGCGGTCGCTCATCACCGCCATCACCGCCGCCAGCGAATGGTTGCTGCCGCGCTGGTGGAAGATGGTGCCGCCGCGCCGCGCCATCCAGCCCACCAGCGGCCAGCGGCCGATCTCGGCCTTGGCCACGAAATCGGCCGGCCGGATCGCATGCAGCACCGTGATGTCCATCCACGATCCGTGGTTGGCGACGAACATCACCGGATCGTGCAACGGCTCGCCCATGCGCACCACGCGCACGCCGAACAGGCGCAGGAACAGGCGCGACCAGCCGGTCAGCAGCGCCGCCCCCGCGGTGCCCGGCCGCGGCCCGCGCGGCAGCAGGGGGATCGCGGCGAGGCAGCCGCCGATCACGATCAAAAGCAACAGCGGCACACGCCACGCGCAGCGCAACAGGCCCAAAGGGTTTCGCGCGGGCGTTGCCGCCGCGCTCTCCGGAATTCCACGAAGACATTACTTTAACGTGAGTGCGTCCGTCACGGACAGCGATGCATGCTTGGCCTTACACTGGGGCAATGCAGACGAGGGTTTTGCCATGAACACCACCCCGCGCCGCGTCGAACACAAGCAGACCGACCGCGGCTACATCCCGGTCTATACCACCGAAACGGTCGAACAACCGTGGGCGGATTACACCCCCACCGAGCACGAGGTGTGGGCCACCCTGTTCCGCCGCCAGCGCGAAGTACTGAAAGGCCGCGCCTGCAACGAGTTCCTGGAAAACCAGGAACGTTTCGGGATGAGCCCGGATGCCATCCCGAAATTCACGGACCTCAACAAGGTACTCAAGGCCGGCACCGGCTGGGAGATCGTCGGCGTCGAGGGCCTGCTGCCGGACGAGGTGTTCTTCGACCACCTCGCCCACCGGCGCTTTCCGGTGACCTGGTGGATCCGCAAGCCCGAGCAGCTCGATTACCTGTCCGAACCCGATCTGTTCCACGACCTGTTCGGGCACGTGCCGATGCTGCTGAACCCGGTATTCGCCGACTACGTGCAGGCCTACGGGCGCGGCGGCGTCAAGGCGCACAAGCTGGGCGCCGACGCGCTGATGAACCTGACCCGGCTGTACTGGTACACGGTCGAATTCGGCCTGATCGACACGCCCGAGGGCGTGCGCATCTACGGTTCCGGCATCGTCAGTTCCAAGGGCGAGTCGATCTACTGCCTGGAATCGGACGCGCCCAACCGCATCGGCTTCAACCTCGAGCGCATCATGCGCACCCGCTACAAGATCGACACCTACCAGCAGACCTACTTCGTGATCGACGGCTTCCAGCAGCTGATGGACGCCACCCGGCCCGACTTCACACCGATCTATGCGCGGCTCAAGGACCTGCCCGCCTTCCCCGCCGGCGAACCGCAACCCGGTGACCGCGTGATCCATCGGGGCACGGGCGAAGGCTGGGTCAAGACCGACGAAGTCTGATCGCGGCAGCCGGCTCGACGAATCTGGCGGCCCGGCCCCTCCCGATCAAGGCGAATACCCAGGATCAATCCGAGCGATCACCTTGTAGATCTCGGTTTTCATCGTTGGCGTGACATCGGCGTGTTGCGGCATGTTTTCTTGGTCGTGCAACGAGAACTTGTCCAGCTGCGTCCCGGTGTCCGCGGAAACCACGTAAACCTCGGCGTTGTAACCGACCCGTCCCGGGACGAATCCCGAGGTCATCGTGCCTGCCGTACCACTCCAGCTGTTGTAGCTGGGGATGACGATGGGCTCGAAGTCGATGGCGATGGTGTAGCGATGCATCGCCGTATCCGGAACCAGGGCTGCGCGCCCCGATTTGAATGGAGTGGCGTCAACATCCGTTCGCTGGACGTTGACGTGCCTGGCTTGGCTCCATCGTGCGAAGACTTCGCGCACGGTTTCGCATTGGACCGTGGAGTCTGAATCCTTGCCTTCACAAGCGAGAAGGACTCCGTAATCGGGATCCGAATTTGCATCCAGCAAGTGCAGGGACTTCGGCATAGACTCAGTGCTCATCCCGGCGCAGGCACCAAGCAACACTGCCAATGACAGAGACGGCACACTGAGCAAGAGCGCCTTTCGCATGTCAATCCTCCCATATCGATCCGGAAATATACCGGCACTGGTGACAACACCACGGGGAAAGCTCGTAGTCCGCAGGGTGGGAGAAGCGAAGTGAATCCCGCCATGGCAATACAGAAGGCGGGATTGTCACCCGCCCTACGGCTTGCGTGGCACCGCGCTGACCTCCAGCACCTGTGTGATCTTCGATCCGT
>JAJXWZ010000107.1 GCA_021781345.1 Pseudomonadota bacterium | reverse complement strand
GATCTGGAACAACGGCAACAACGTCATCTTCATCACTTGGGACGAGGGCGACTACGACGGAAACACGGCTAACGGAGGCTGGGCCAATACTCAGGGCGCACCGGACAGCCCTATTTTGCAACCGGGTTCGCAGGTCTTCCCACAAGGTGGCGTCTACGGGGGAGCCAATGTGCCGCTGATCGTGATTTCCGGCATGCATCCGTATCACATGGTGGATCATCAGGCGACGAATCACTATTCGATGCTCAAGACGATCGAGGAGTCGTGGGACCTTCCCTTGCTCGCCTTCACCAGCGACGACCAGGTGAGTGACTTGGCCTCATTCTTTGCAAACTGATGCGCCGATCCATCCGCCCTCGAACAGGGTGCTTCTTGCTTTCCATTCGGGGCGGATCGGCGATGTCGGCATGGAATATCCATCACAGTGGGGCCTTCATCGAGATCGAACGTTCGACCGACCACGACGCGATGCTGTCTCTGAACGTTGCACAATGAACGCCTAAAGCTCGGCCTCCCGGACGGTCGCATGGCGCGGTTCACGGTGCATCTGGATGTCCGCCTGGTCAATCACCAGCAGTTGCTGCCGCCCCCTATGCGGCTTTAACCGCGCTGGGCAAGCAGTCCTTCGATCGTCGATGTCAGTTCAACGCGCGATTGGGCTCCATCTCCTCGTTCGGGGGCGCGACCGCCCGCGGCGTGCGCGGCAGATGACCGAGGACACGGTCCGCGTCGAGTGAGCGGATCGGGATGGTTGCGTCGCGCGGGATGAGGCCCTGGGCGATCAGGCTCTCATACCGCAGCGCGCACACCCTCAGGAACGATGAGAAGTTGCCGACCGCGCCGCGGTCGGCCACCAACTCGTCGTAAAGCCTTTCAATCAACTGTGCCACCGTCATGCCATCCCGTCCAGCACTGTCGGCCAACGAACAGATCGTTGACCCGATGGTGGTGCCCAACGATTTCCGCGCAGAACCCCGTGTCCAGGGATAAAGGCCGCTCACAACTTGGATACATAGCCGCAGTCCATCTTGAGGTTTATTTCCCTGCTTATATCGTCCGGCATCTATCGGTATGAGAAGACTGTCGTTTGCTTTGGCACGACCCATCCCTAGGATTCGGCCATCATCCCCAACCCCAGCAAAGCTCCACCGATGCATGCACAAGCCATTCTTTTCGGCCTCGCCGCGGGCGCCCTGATCGGCGCCACGGGGGTTGGCGCGGGGTCGTTGATGACGCCGTTGCTGCTCGGCGTGTTCCGGCTCGACCTGCCGGTGGCGATCGGCACCGATCTGTGGTTCGCCGCGCTCACCAAGCTTTCCGGGGCCGTCGCGCACCACCGTCATGGGCATGTCGACCGCGGCATTGCCGGGCTGATGCTCGCCGGCAGCCTGCCCGCGGCGCTCGTCACCCTCGTGGCGATGCATGTCTCGGGTGCGGACAAGGCCTGGTTCGGCGTGCTCAGCCTGGCCCTCGGCGCCGCCTTGCTGCTCACCGCCGCCGCGGTGATGTCACACGGGTTCTGGCAGCGGCTGGCGTTGCGGCTCGAGGCACGCTTGCCGCCGTCGCACAAGCCGGACTTGACCATCGCCCTCGGTGCGTTGCTGGGGGTGCTGGTCACGCTCAGTTCGGTCGGCGCCGGGGCCATCGGCTCGCTCTGCATCCTCCTGCTCTATCCGCGTTTGACGACGCGGCAACTGGTCGGCACCGACATCGCCCATGCGGTGCCGCTGACCCTGGTGGCGGGCATCGGCCATGCGGCGCTGGGCCATGTCGATTGGCCGCTAGTGCTGGCGCTGCTGCTGGGCTCGGTTCCAGGCATCTGGCTCGGCGCCCAACTCACCCGTTTCCTTCCCGAGCGCATGACCCGCGTGCTGCTCTCGGCCACGCTGGCGTTCGCCGGCTTCAAGATCATCGCCTGAGCGCCATGTACCAGTACACCGATTTCGACCGCCGCTTCATCCGCGCCCGCGCCGCCCAATACCGCGACCAGCTCGAACGCCATCTCGCCGGCAGCCTGGGCGACGAGGAGTTCAAGCCGCTGCGCCTGCAAAACGGCTGGTACATCCAGCGCCATGCACCCATGCTGCGCGTGGCCATTCCCTACGGCGCGCTGGCGAGCCGGCAACTGCGCGCCCTGGCCGACATCGCCGAGGAGCACGACCGTGGCTACGGCCACTTCACCACGCGCCAGAACCTGCAGTACAACTGGATCGCCCTGAGCGACAGCGCCGACGTCATGGACCGCCTCGCCGCGGTGGACATGCACGGCATCCAGACCAGCGGCAACTGCGTGCGCAACATCAGCAGCGATGTGTTCGCCGGCATCGCGCCGGACGAGATCGTCGATCCGCGGCCGTTCTGCGAGATCCTGCGGCAGTGGAGCACCCTGCACCCGGAGTTCGCCTACCTGCCGCGCAAGTTCAAGATCGCCGTGAGCGGTGCGCGCGAGGACCGCGTCGCCGCCGGCTGGTACGACATCGGCCTGCAGGCGCTGAGCGACGACGACGGCCAGATCGGCTTTCGCGTGCAGGTGGGCGGCGGCATGGGGCGCACGCCGATGATCGGCGCCGTCATCCGCGACTTCCTGCCCTGGCCGCAGTTGCTGCTGTACGTCGAGGCCATCCTGCGCGTCTACAACAGCTACGGGCGGCGCGACAACATCTGGAAGGCGCGCATCAAGATGCTGGTGAAGGCCGAAGGCGCGCGCTTCACCGAGGCGGTCGAGCGCGAGTTCGCCGACATCCTGCAGCGCGATCTGGGCGGAGACGCCCACCTCATCACCCTGCACGAATACAACCGCGTGGCCTCGCAGTTTGCGCCGCCGCACGGTGTGCGGCTGGATGCGCCCGATGTCGCCGCTGCGCCGGCTGCCCTTGCCGGCGGACCCGCGCACGAGCCGGCGTACCTGCGCTGGCTGCAGCGCAACGTGCACCCCCACCGTGTCCCCGGCTTGCGCGCCGCGACCCTGTCGCTCAAGCGCGCGGACCAAGCGCCGGGCGACGTCACGGCGCAGCAGATGCGCGCCGCCGCCGACCTCGCCGAGCGCTACAGCCACGGCGAACTGCGCGTGAGCCACGAGCAGAACCTGGTGCTGCCCTGGGTCAGCGCCGCCGCCCTGCATGCGCTGTGGCGGGATGCGCGGGAAGCCGGCTTCGCCACGCCCAACATCGGCCTGCTGACCGACATGATCGCCTGCCCCGGCGGCGATTTCTGCTCCCTGGCGAATGCCCGCTCCATTCCCATCGCGGCCGCCATCACCGAGCGCTACACCGACCTCGACGAGCTGTTCGACATCGGCGACATCGA
>JAJXWZ010000230.1 GCA_021781345.1 Pseudomonadota bacterium | reverse complement strand
AGCATCTGGTGGCCACTGTTCGTGATCCTGGGCGGCCTGTATACGCTGGCACCAAGACGTTGCCACCGTCGCGACCAACCTCGCCACGGCGGCGGGGACGGCGCGACAGCGGGACATTGAGCGGCCGTGCGGGCCGACGGCCCGTGCCATCGACAATACGGAAACGCCTTCCCTGATTCAACCCGCGCCTAGACGAAGCGGCCGACCCATTCGAGGTACTTGTCCACGAAGTTGCCGAGGAAGTTGGCGACGCTCTCGTCGGT
This sequence comes from Pseudomonadota bacterium, assembly GCA_021781345.1. Lineage (GTDB taxonomy): Bacteria > Pseudomonadota > Gammaproteobacteria > Xanthomonadales > Rhodanobacteraceae > 66-474. The sequence goes on along the minus strand of JAJXWZ010000230.1, from coordinate 3,047 downwards.
GACGCTGCCGTCATCGGCGATCAGACCCTCCTGGTAGCGCACGAAGGCCTCGGGCTGCTGCAGCATCGGAATGTCGAGGAACACGCACACGTTGCGCAGGTGCTGTTGTGCGAGGGCGGTGCTGATGGCGCCCATCGAGGTGCCGATCACCGCACCCGGCTTGCCCGCGAAGGAGTTCGTGCCCCACGGCCGCGAGGCGATGTCGATGGCATTTTTCAGCACGCCCGGGATCGAGCGGTTGTATTCCGGCGTGACGAACAGCACCGCGTCGGCCTGCTTGATCTCGTCCTTGAGGCGCTTGCAGACGGCCGGATAGTCACCGTCGAAATCCTGGTTGTACAGCGGCAGGTCGTCGATGCGGATGTGGCGGAAATCAGCGCGGTCACCGGCGATCTCTCCCAGCGCGCGGGCCAGTTGCCGGTTGAACGAACCCTTGCGGAGGCTGCCGACCAGCACCGCGACGACGGGACGCTGCTTGCTCATGTTGTTTCCTCGTTCGGAGTGGATGAAATTGGCTGTGGACTATGTGGCGAGGGCATGGCCGGCGGCACCCACGACCCGCCTCACCGCCCCGGGATCGGCGGACGTCCTATGCGGAATGCCGCGATCGGCGCGAACCGGCGGCACCCGGAAAAGCGCCCCGTCGACTCATTCGCTGCCGGCGGCGGGTTTGACGAACTTCAGCGTCATCCGGTCCGATTCGCCGATCGCCTGCATCTTTGCGTGTTCCGATTCCGGTCCCGCCAGGTCGGGCGGCAGGCGGTGGACGTTGATGTCCTCGGGATCCTTCTGATTGGCGTTGATTTCGGATACGCCAGCCAGCCGGAACCCGGTACGCAAGCCGAGTTCGATCAGGTAATCCTCCGGCAGGCGATGCAGTTGCTTCGAACTCTCCACCGCGTCCGCGAACGGCTTGGCGCGATGCTCGACCACGCCGAACACGCCGCCCGGCCTCAACACGGCGTAGGCGGCCTTGAACACGCTGGCAAGCGTGTCCGGACCGCGGTTCATCCAGTCGTGGGTGTTGCGGAACGTCAGCACCATGTCGGCGGATCCGTCCGGCCCGAGCTTGACCGGATCGGGCGGCGCGAACGGCACGAACCCGGCGATGTGCCCGAACACCGCGGGATCGGCGTGCAACTTCTTCTCGAACATCGACTGGCCGGGATTCCGCGACGGCGGCACGGTCTCGAACAGGTGCCCGTGGGCATACAGGAAAGGCGCCAGGATCTCGGTGTACCAGCCACCGCCCGGCGCAAGTTCCACCACGGTCATGTCCGGCTTGATGCCGAAGAATTCCAGGGTCCGGACCGGGTGGCGATACGGGTCGCGTGCCTTGTTCGCCTGCGAACGCCACGAACCCGCCACGGCCTCCTTCAGCATCGTCGCGGTACTCGCGGGCGCGATTGGCCCGGAACTGGCGGCGGCCAGCGCGCTGCCGCCCGTCACCAGCACGCCCGCGAGCGCGCAACCCAGCAGCAGCTTTGCAGTTTTCCCGATCATGGTCCTGACCTCCGGAAACAACACGAAATCATGGTACGCGCAGTGTCAAGCGATCGTGAACCCGGTCGGCGCAACGGAGGGCAGGCCTCGAGCGAAACGCGAGTCAGCCCGCCAGGCCTTCGCAAATCCAGGCGCGCGCCTGGTCGAGCTCGGCCAGGCGGAACATCCGGAACCTGGCAGGTATGAGGAAGCCGGTGGCACGAACCAGGTTGCGCAGCCAGGGCACGTCGCAGACCAGCGCCACACGGTCCCACCCGAGGAAGTGCCGGAAACCGATGCGCGCATCGTCCCACGTCGCGCCGGGTTCGAAGCCGGCGAAGTCGGCTGCGATCACGTACAGCACCCGCAAGCTTGCGTTCACCTGGAACGCCGCCTCGACGTCCGGGATGACCACGCTGGCGTAGTCGTCGGCGGTGACCTTGCCGTGCGCGACGAAGCCCAGCGTGCCGGCCGGCATGTTGTCCATTTGTTCGATCATGGGGATCTCCTGCAACGAAGGTGGCAACGCGGTGAGTGGCTGCGGGTGCCCGCGTCGCATTCGTCGCCTGCAAACGCATGCGCAAGCATCCACCGGATGCCGGGAGCGTACGCCGAAACGCCGTTGCCGGCACGCAAACCGCCCCGGCTTCAGTCCAGCGGCTCGCAATGGCGCACGAGCAAGCGCAGGGATTCGGATCCGCGCCAATCGTTGACGGCCAGCTCGCAGGCGATACGCACGCGCGCGGCTTGCGGTACGTCCCCGCTGGCGCCGAACCAGACGGCGTCGTGGATGCGGCCGTCACGCGGATCGCGGAGCTGCAGCCTGCGGTGCGCACCGTCGCTGCCCATCGGCTTGCATGCCACACATTCGAACGCGTTGTCGAACAGCGGCGCCGGAAAGCCCTGCCCCCACGGACCGGCCGTGCGCAGCTGGCGCGCGAGATCGATGTCGAAGTCCCGCGGCGCAAGCTCGCCATCGCTCGCCAGCACCGGTTGCAGCAATTCCGGTGCGATCCGCTCGCGCACCACGCGGTCGAAACATTCCCCGAAGCGTGCGTAGTCGGCGAGCTTCAAGGTCAGGCCCGCGGCCATCGCGTGTCCACCGAAGCGCACGATCAGTCCCGGATGCCGCGCGTCCGTTTCGGCCAGCGCGTCGCGGACGTGGAAGCCGGGCACCGACCGTGCCGAGCCGCGCAGTTCATCGCCATCGCCGGCGGGCGCGAACGCGACTACCGGCCGGTGCAGCCACTCCTTCATGCGCGCCGCGACCAATCCGACCACGCCGTGGTGCCAGGCGGGATCGAACAACGAAATCCCGAACGCATCGCCAGTCCGCATGTCCGACAGCTTGGCCATGGCATCGTCGAGCATCGACGCCTGCAACTCGCGCCGCTGCGCGTTGATGTCGTGCAGCACGGCAGCGAGCGGACGCGCCCTTTCCGGATCGTCGCAGAGCAGGCACTCGATGCCGAGGGTCATGTCCTCGAGACGGCCCGCGGCATTCAACCGTGGCGCGACCATGTAGCCGAGGTCCGCGGCCGTCGCGCGTCTTACGTCGCGGCCCG
>JAJXWZ010000062.1 GCA_021781345.1 Pseudomonadota bacterium | reverse complement strand
CGCGGCCTGCACCTGAGCCAGCGTCCCGCCGATGTGGGCGAGGTTTTCGCCGGTCTGCGTCACCAGGATCCCGACGTGCTGCACGCGCTGGACCGATTGCACCATGTCGGTACCGACGTCGGCGGATTGGTCGCGCAGCGACCGGGTGAGCGTCTCGATTTCGCGGGTGATGTGGGCCGTCTTGCGCGCGAGGTTGCGCACTTCGTCGGCGACGACGGCGAAGCCGCGGCCGTGCTCGCCGGCGCGTGCAGCCTCGATCGCGGCGTTGAGTGCGAGCAGGTTGGTCTGCGACGCGATTTCGCTGATGCCTCCGGTCAGCGTTTCGACCGAACGGACCGCGTCGACGAAGCCCGACAACTTGGTTTCCGTGCTCCCGATGAAATGCGAGACTTCGCCTACCTCGTTCATGGTTTGCTGGATCGCCTTCTGGCCGGCCGCGACCGATCCGCCCGTGGCATCGACCGCGTCGCGCAGGGTGTCGAGCTGCGCCCGGGCCGCATGGGTGCGCTGTGCCGATGCCTGCGCCTCGTTGGCGATGCTGCCGAGTCCTCCGGACAAGGCGTGGATGTCGCGGTCGAATGCGGCACCGCGCCCGGCGGCAACGGCCAGCGAGCGGGAGGTCGTGCGCAGTGCATCGGTTTCGGCAAGCAGCGTGCGCCGCGCGCCGGAGAGCTTTGCGATCCAGTGGTCGGCGTCGATCAGGTCGATCGCCCGCAGGCCGCGATCTCCCTTGCCGGAGAGCAGGTCGACGACGGCCTGCAGGACGCGCTCGCGGTCCTCGCGAACACGCTCGAGCAATCCGCCGGCCGGCGGGAGCGGCGCGGCGTCATCCCGGTCGACCATGGGGGCGCCGCCTGCCGTGGCATCAGCCTCGGCGGTTGCAATGGCGCTGGACGCGATTTCCACGATTCTTCTCCGTTTGGTGGTGCTAGGCCGCGCGCGGCAGAGACTGGGCAGCGGTGTTCCGGCTTTCGATGGCGTCGGCAAGCGCGTCGAGCTGGCTGATGATGCGGGTTCGCTGGTCAGCGAGCGAGGCGGACAGCCGTACCACCTCGTCGCGCCGTCCGGCATGCGCCGCTTCGAGCAGCTGCCGCGCGGTTGCGTGGATCTGCGCATGCGGGGCCTCGAGGGCACGGAATGCGCTCAGCTCGCCGAAATGCGCCTGCCCGAGGGTCTCGTACCAGCGGCCCAGGCGGCAGTGGTGGTGATCCGGAACGTCGTCCGTGCGCTGCCCCGCACCGGCCCTGGCGGCCTCGGCCAGGATGCGGTGGACGAACTGCTTGTGATCGTCCTTGGCCGCTTCCAGCATCAGGCGCGTGCCGTTGAGTTCCATGTCGCGCACCTGGGTGCCCATGTGGCCGACGGCACCCCGAACCCGATCGAGCTCCGTGACCGAGTTGGCGCTTGCCGAGGCGATGCCCTGGACCTGCTGCGCGATCGCCGTGGTGTTTTCCTCGACCTCTGTGGTCGCCGCCTGGACCCTGCGGGCCAGGTTGCGGACCTCGTCCGCAACGACTGCGAAGCCGCGGCCATGCTCGCCGGCGCGGGCAGCTTCGATCGCCGCGTTGAGGGCCAGGAGATTGGTCTGGTAGGAGATTTCGCGGATGCCGCGGACGATGGTGCCGATTGCGTCGACCTGGCCACGCAACTGCTCTCCGGCAGCCTGATTCCCGGCCACAGAGCGCGCGACGTTGCCGATCGCGGTGTTCACGGTCTCCATCGATCGGCCGATTTCGCTTGCCTCGTCGTTGAGGGCCGAGACGGCCGCGCGGAAGCGGTCACCCATGGCCTCGAGTTCGGTATCGCGCGAAATGTCGCGCCAGCTCGCATGAAAGGCGATGATTCGCCCTTGCGGATCGCGGACCGGGGCAAAGATCAGCGAGAACCGGACACGGCCAATGACCAGTTCCTGGACATGCCGATCGAGACTCCCGTCGGCGAGGTTGCGGAGGATGGCGCGGACCTGTTCCGGGTTCTGATGGAACGCGTACAGCGAATGGCGCATCGCATCGCCGGGATCGACGCTGGATGACGATCCGCCGGCTGCACCGTGCAGGCGCGGCATGGTCTCTCGGGCGGCACGGTTCATGTAGACGATGGGGGATTCCATCGCGGTGTCCGCGTCAGCCAGCATCTCGAGCGTGTCGAGCGGCTCGAGGGCCTGTTGCAGGTAGTGGAGCCCGGCGGAGTCCATGGATCGATCCGAGGATTGAGGGATGAAGAACGTCAGGCGATGGCCGAGCCGACGTCCAGGGCGTCGAACCACTCGATGAAGCGCTGGACGTTCGAGCCGGTGTAAATCGCGCCGTGCTGCGGTGCGAGGAAGTCGATGTCGAGCTTGGACACCCGCTCGCACCAGGCGCGCTTGGCCGGCTTGGACGGCATCCAGCGCTTGTGGAAATATTCGGCCGCCTTGATGTGCTCGTCGAACGCGGCCGCCGACTCGACGGCGCGGCGGTCGACGAACGGCGCGTGGCCGGGTGGCAGGAGGGCGGCGCCGACGTCGCCGCTGAACAGGACCTTCGCGAAGGGGTCGTAGACGTGGAAATTTGCCGAGGCGTGCAGGTAGTGCGCCGGAACGAACTGCAGCCGCGCACCGCCCAGCACCATCTCGCCGCCCTCGTCCGGAATGTCGCGCAGGTCGGCGTCGAGCGCGCCATAGTGGCGGATGAATCCGCTCCAGAGCTTCGGCACGTACCACGTGATCGCCGGGTTGCACGCGTTCCACAGCGGCAGGCTCGATGCGATGTCGGGATCCTGGTGGCTGACGAACGCCGCCTTGATCGAACTCGGCGGAACGACCTCGACCAGCGCGCTGAACACCTGCGGGAAGATCTCGAAGCCGCCCGGATCGAGGATCAGGGTCTGGTCGTCGACGCTCAGGGCATAGACGTTCGAATCGATGACCCGGCGCTCGTCCTGATCGTAGAGCATGCTCCAGCTATGCCGTGCCTCGTTGAAGAACTGCAGCGATTTCATTCCACGATCCTTTCGATTTGCTCCCGGAAGCCGCGCAGCAGATCCTGCACGCCGCTCACCGAGCGATCCATTTCCAGCGAAACCTGCGCCAGCGGCGCGTTGACAGCCCCCTTGAGCGCGGCCTCGATGCGGCCGTTGACGACCACGTAGTCCAACTCGGCGATCACCGCCTGGAATCGGTCGAGTGCCGCCTGCAGTTCCTGCCCCGCGCGGCGGCGGCCGGCAACGTGGCGATCCCGCTGCTCGCTGCTTTCGATCAGCCGTCGGTCAAGCCCCGGGCAATGCCGCGCGGTGAGGTCGCGGACATGGTTGAGGCTGTTCATCAGCTGCATGTCGCGCAGCGTCTCCATGA
>JAJXWZ010000127.1 GCA_021781345.1 Pseudomonadota bacterium | reverse complement strand
CCACGGTGGCGCAAGCGTCACCTACGGCGTGCATGACGGCGGGCATCGCACCTGGCAGGGAGGCGCGGATGGCGGCTTCCGGCTAGGCAACAACGGTTGGGTCCACTTGTCGGCAAACTATCTCAACCAGGATCCAACCAACCACGCGGGGCCTGACATCCGCTATCCAGGCGATCCGACCTACGGCCAAGTCACCTTTCATTACGGACTGCCGAAGGAAATCGCCAAGCAGGCAGCCATCAATGCCCAGTACAACCTGGGCGAGAATGCAACGCTGTACGCCTTCAGCGTGTTCAACAAGCGCGACGTCAGCGCCGGCGGCTTTTTCCGCTCGTTGTCGCAATACGAAACCAGCAACCCGGTAGCCGCGACCGTTTATCCGGACGGCTACCTCCCCATAGAGAACAGCGCCATCCGCGACGACACCACGGTACTGGGCATCAAGGGGGACGTCGCCGGCTGGCATTACGACATCAGTGGTGACACCGGAGGCAGCCACTGGAAGCTGCACACCACCGACACGTTCAATTACTCGCTGGGTGCCGATTCGCCCACGGCCTTCTATATCGGCACGCTGACTATCCGGCAGAACGACTTCAACGCCGACTTCAGCCGCGATTTCGAGGTGGGCCTATACAGCCCGCTGACTGTGGCCTGGGGACTTGCGTACCGGGACGAAAAGTTCGGGATCAAGCAAGGTGACGCGGCTAGTTATGCCGGCGCGGGCGCACAGGTCTATCCAGGCTATCAACCAAGCGACGCAGGTTCGCATTCGCGCAGCAACACCTCCGCATACGTTGATCTCGAGTCGGATCTCACCAGCAAGCTCTCGGCCGGTTTCGCGGTTCGCCACGAACACTACAGCGACTTCGGCAACACGACGTCCTGGAAACTGTCCGGACGTTACGCCTTCACGCCCGTGGTGGCCATGCGCGGAACGATCTCGACCGGCTTTCGCGCGCCATCGTTGCAACAGGAGTACTACTCCTCGACCGCGATCAATTTCGTCAATGATGGCACCGGCAACCTCGTGCCCTATACCATCCGCACGTTCCCGGTCTCGGATCCCGCGGCAATCGCGCTGGGAGCTCAACCGCTGAAGCCCGAGAAGTCGCGCAACTACAGTTTCGGTTTGGTCTTCACGCCCAGTTCGGGTCTTTACACGACGCTCGATTTTTACCAGATCGACATCAATAACCGCATCATCCTGAGCGGCAACCTCGTCGGCACCGCCGTTCAGGATTACCTCACTTCTGTTGGCATTCCCTTCGTTAGCGGCGGACGCTTCTTCACCAACGCGGTGGACACCCGCACGCGAGGCGTCGACCTGATCAGTACCTGGCCGGTGCAGCTCGAGGATTCGCAACTGAAGCTGACCGGTGGACTCAACTACAACAAGACCGATATCCGTTCCATCAGGTCGAATCCGCCGCAACTGGGACTGGCTGGACTGGTGCTACCGGTCATCGATCGCACCGCGCAGGGGCGCATCACCGTCGGCACGCCGCGCACCAAGGCCTTCGTCGCAGCCGACTGGAACCGCGGCAACTGGACCGTGCACGGGCAGCTGACCCGTTATGGCCAGTGGAAGTCACTGGGATCGACGCCGGCGGGTGACCAAGCCTACGGGTCGCGAGTACTGCTGGATGCATCGGTCAGCTACGCCGTCGAACGCTGGACCTTCACGCTTGGCGGCAACAACATCACCAACGTCTACCCGGAAAAGAACAACGCCGCCAACAATTTCCATGGCATCCTGCCCTATCCGCAGTCCTCGCCATTCGGATTCAACGGCTCGTACTGGTATGCGAGCGCTGCGTATCGCTGGTAGCACACCGCCACTGCGGCAGCCGCTCGCGTTCCTGGAGCGGCTGTCCGAGATCACGCGACTTTCCGGAACACCAGCTTGCCAACTTCCGACTCGACCCGGATGGTGTCGCCGCCGATGAATTCGCCCGCGAGGATTTTCTGCGCCAGCGGGTTTTCGAGCTGGCTCTGGATCGCGCGTTTCAGCGGGCGCGCGCCATACACCGGATCGAAGCCGACGTTGCCGAGCAGCACCAGCGCGCCGTCGGTGATTTCGAGATCGATCTGGCGTTCCTGCAAACGCTTCGCCAGGTAGTTGGTCTGCAGCCTCGCGATCTCGCGGATCTGCGCCTTGTCGAGCGGGTGGAACACCACGATCTCGTCGAGCCGGTTGATGAACTCCGGCCGGAAGTGCGCCTGCACCACGCCCATCACCGCCGCCTTCATCTGGGTGTAGGCCTCGGGTGAATCCTCGTCGATGCCCGAGGACGCGATTTCCTGGATCTGCTGCGAACCGAGGTTCGAGGTCATCACGATCACGGTGTTGCGGAAATCCACCGTGCGGCCTTGGCCGTCGGTCAAGCGACCATCGTCGAGCACCTGCAGCAGGATGTTGAACACGTCCGGATGCGCCTTCTCGACCTCGTCGAGCAGGATCACGCTGTACGGACGCCTGCGAACGGCCTCGGTGAGATAGCCGCCTTCCTCGTAGCCGACGTAGCCCGGAGGCGCGCCGATCAGGCGCGAGACCGAGTGCTTCTCCATGAATTCGCTCATGTCGATCCGGACCATCGCCTCGGTGGTATCGAACAGGAAGCCCGCGAGCGCCTTGCACAGTTCGGTCTTGCCGACGCCTGTCGGCCCCAGGAACAGGAACGAACCGTAGGGGCGATTGGGATCGGACAAGCCCGCGCGCGCGCGCCGGATCGCGTCGGACACGGCCTTCACGGCCTCGTCCTGGCCGACCACGTTCTTGTGCAGTGCATCTTCCATGTGCAGCAGTTTTTCGCGCTCGCCCTCCAGCATCTTGCTGACCGGGATCCCGGTCCAGCGCGAGACTACTTCGGCGATTTCCTCTGCGGTGACCTTGTCCTTGACCAGCTTGAATTCGCGCTGGTCGGTCGATTGCGCCGCGGCCAGCTGCTTTTCCAATTCCGGCAGCTTGCCGTACTGGATCTCGCTCATGCGCGCGTAGTCCTGGCGGCGCTGCGCGGCATCCAGCTCGATATGCGCCTGCTCGATCTGCTCCTTGATCCTGGCGTCGCCCTGCAGCGTCGCCTTTTCCGACTTCCACACCTCGTCGAGGTCGGAGAACTCCCGTTCGAGTTTGCCGATGTCGGTTTCGAGATCGGCCAGGCGCTTCTTCGATTCTGGATCTTTTTCCTTCTTAAGCATCTCGCGCTGGATCTTGAGCTGGATCAGGCGGCGTTCGAGGCGATCGAGTTCCTCGGGCTTGGAATCGATCTCCATGCGGATGCGCGACGCCGCCTCGTCCATCAGGTCGATGGCCTTGTCCGGCAACTGGCGGTCC
>JAJXWZ010000255.1 GCA_021781345.1 Pseudomonadota bacterium | reverse complement strand
CGCATCAAGATCCGCTCGCTCAACTTCATGCGCGGGCGCACCTTCCTGTCGCGCTACCTGATCATCGACGAGGCGCAGAACCTCACGCCCAAGCAGATGAAGACCCTGATCACGCGCGCCGGGCCGGGCACCAAGATCGTCTGCCTTGGCAACGTCGAGCAGATCGACACGCCGTACCTTACCGAGACCACTTCGGGCCTGACCTATGCGGTTGACCGCTTCAAACAATGGCCACACGCCGCACACATCACCTTGCGCCGCGGCGAGCGTTCGCGGTTGGCGGACTTCGCCTCCGAGGCGTTGTAAGTGCGATCGTCCCTGACCGCCGCTTCGTCAAACCGTCCCGCACCCCGCAAGTCATCGGTCATGGCGGACCAGAAGGGCCTTCCGTGGTCTGACTTTTCACAACGGCTGGCACGGATCAGGCACCGACCAAGCACACCAAGATGGCCGCGTTGAATCCCACAACATGCCTCACCATCGCCGGCTCCGACTCCGGCGGCGGTGCGGGCATCCAGGCCGACCTCAAGACCTTCGCGGCACTTGGCGTGCACGGCACCAGCGCGATCACCGCACTGACCGCGCAAAACACCCGAGGCGTCACGACTGTGCACCCGGCTCCCGTGAAACACCTGCGGGCGGAACTGGATGCGGTGTTCGACGATTTCGCGATCGCCGCGGTCAAGACCGGAATGCTGGGCGACGCCCGCACGATCCGCTGCGTCGCGCGCGAACTGGAACGCCGCAAGCCGCGCTGGGTCATCGTCGATCCGGTGATGGTCGCGACCAGCGGCGCAAGCCTGCTCGACCGGGACGCGGTACGCGTCTTGATCGAACGGCTGATCCCGCTGGCCGACGTGCTCACCCCCAACCTTCCGGAAGCCGGGGCGCTGACCGGCATCACCATCCGTACTCCGCGCGACGGCGAACGCGCCGCCATGGTGCTCCGCGGCTACGGTGCCAGGGCCGTGTTGCTGAAAGGCGGCCACGGGCGTGGGCGCGAAGTCGTGGACCGCTGGTTCGATGAACACGGCGGCTTCGAGATCCGCCACCGCAGGTTGCCGTTCGACGCACACGGCACCGGCTGTACCCTGTCGGCGGCGCTGGCCGCGGAACTGGCCAGGGGCCGACCGCCTCGCACGGCCGCGCGCCGGGCGGTCGCCTTCGTGCAGCGCGCACTGGCCCACGCCTGCACGCCGGGCCACTCGGCGCTCAGGGTGCTCGCGCAACGCCCGCGCTAAAATCGTCGCAACGTCCCCTCGCTGCCCGCCATGTCCGTATTGCTGATCCTGCGCCTTGTCCTGCTGGGCGTGGTCGCCTTGTTCCTGGCCAGTGCGCTGGTCGTGCATTACCGCAGCCGCGTGCGCCTGAAGCTCGGGCGGCAATTGGCGGGCCATGCCATGCTGTTTGCCCCCTACAACCTGCTGATGTACGCGTTCTCCGCGGTTCCGGCCGGCGCGTTTCCTGACCGCAAGCGGTTCACCGAAGTCGATGCGCTGCGCGATCACTGGCAGGCGATCCGCGACGAAGCAGCCGGCCTGTTCGACCAAGGCCACATCCGCGCCGCGCTGAAGGGCGACGACGCCAGCTTCAATTCCTTCTTCAAGGAGGGCTGGAAGCGCTTCTACGTGAAGTGGTACGGTGAACCGCTGCCCTCGGCGCAAAAGCTTTGCCCGCAAACGGTGGCGCTGGTGAACCGGATTCCGTCCTGCAAGGCCGCGATGTTCGCGCTGCTTCCGCCCGGCTCCAAGCTGAATCCGCACCGCGATCCCTTCGCGGGTTCCCTTCGCTACCACCTGGGCCTGATCACGCCCAACTCGCGCGATTGCCGCATCTTCGTGGACGGCCGGGAATATGCCTGGCGCGACGGCGAGGACGTGGTGTTCGACGAAACCTGCGTGCACTGGGCCGAGAACCGGACCGACGTGACGCGCGTGATCCTGTTCTGCGACCTCGAACGCCCGCTGCGCTCGCGCGCGATGGCATGGATCAACCACCGTGTCAGCAATTTCATGGGCGCGATCACGGCCTCGCCTAACGAGGCCAGCGAACCCACCGGCGCAGTCAACCGCCTGTTCGCCGCGCTACGCCGCAACCGCGAGAAGAGCTCCGGCTTCAAGCAGCGCCACCGCAAGCTGTTCAAGACTCTGAAATTCGCCGGCGCGATCGTGACACTCTGGGTGCTGTTGCTGGCGCCGTGGCCGATCATTTGATTGCGTCCGTACCTCATCTCCGCGTAGCGGATGATTGAGTCAACCAGCTCGAACACGGTCGATGAGCGCGTCGGCGAAAGTCTCGGTAGTGCCGTTGCCGCCAAGATCAGGCGTGACGCGGTCGTGCGCTTCCAGCGTGGCTCGCATCGCAGCGCGGATGGTGGTGGCTTTCGCTGTCATGCCGAGGTGATCGAGCATCTCCGCGGCGGCCAGCAGCAACGCGCACGGATTGGCCACGTTCTTGCCGGCGATGTCGGGTGCCGAACCGTGCACCGCCTCGAAGATCGCCACGTCCTTGCCGATGTTGGCGCCGGGCGCGAGGCCGAGGCCGCCCACCAGTCCCGCGCACAGGTCCGAGAGGATGTCCCCGAACAGGTTGGTGGTCACGATCACGTCGAACTGCCACGGATTCATCACCAGTTGCATGCAGGTGTTGTCCACGATCATCTCGTTGAACGCGACCTGCGGATAATCCTTCGCGATCTCGCGCGCGACATCGAGGAACAGCCCCGAACTGGTCTTCATGATGTTGGCCTTGTGCACGGCCGTGATCTTCCTGCGGCCCTTGCGCACGGCCAGCTCGAACGCGTAACGCACGATCCGCGATGCGCCGGTGCGGGTGTTGCGCACGATGGACTGGGCCACCTCGCCGTCGTCGGAAAGCGTCTGCCCTTCGGACAAGTAGGCGCCCTCGGTGTTCTCGCGCACCGTGATGATGTCGATGTCCTGGTAGTGCGCCTTGGTCCCCGGGAAGCTGATCGCGGGCCGCACGTTGGCGTACAGGTCGAAGTGCTTGCGCAACGCCACGTTGATCGAGGCGAAGCCCTTCCCGACCGGCGTGGTCAGGGGTCCCTTGAGCGCCACGCCGTGCCTAGCGATGGCGTCGAGCGTCGGCTGCGGCAACAGATCGCCGTGCTTGTCGAGCGCGACCATCCCGGCCTCGACGAATTCGTATTCGAGCCCGCAATCGAGCGCGTCCAGCACCTTCAGGGTGGCGGCCATGATCTCCGGGCCGATGCCGTCGCCGGGGATCACCGCAATCGTCTTGCTCACTTGCCAACTCCTTCGGGCATCGCGAAGCGGCGATGCGAACGGGCAAAACCGCGATTATCGCAGATCGGGGCGT
>JAJXWZ010000160.1 GCA_021781345.1 Pseudomonadota bacterium | reverse complement strand
TGCGGGCGTAGGCCTGCGCCGCCTTGTCGAACTCGCCGATCACGCTGTAGGAGCGGCCCAGCATGGCCCAGCCGGACGGATCGTCCGGGTGCGCCGCGAGCTTGGCGGCCAGCGAATCGACCATCTTGCGCACTTCCGGCGGCGGTGTCGCGGTGCCGCCCTGCGCCGCGACACTGGCCGCCGGCGCCGCGCCGCCGAGCGCGCTGGGCGTGCCCAGCAGCTCGTACAGCAGCGCACCGCAGATCGGCACCATCAAGGCCAGCGCGACGATGGTCGGCGCCGCGCTGCCCGAGCGCATCTGCTGCACCACCGGCGACGCATCCTCGAGCACGCGGCGCGACAACTCGTCGCGCGCGCGCTCGAACTCGGCTTCACCCAGCGAGGCGCGATCGCGCTCGAGCGCGGCGAGCTCGTCGCGCAGCAAGCGGGCGTTGACCGCGGCGCGGTCGACGGTCGCGAGCTGGCCGCGCCGCAACAGCGGCAACACCAGAATCGACAGCACCACGACGGTCAGCGCCGCCGCGGCGAGCAGGAAGGGGGTCATTCCGTATCTCCGTTCTGCGCCAGCAGCGCACGCGCGCGTTCGAGCTGCGCGGAGTCAAGCGGGGAGTCGGTGCGCCCGGCGCGCCGACGGATGATCAGGACCAGCACGAGCAGGCCGATCGCCAGCAGCGCGAACGGCCCCAGCCACAGAGCCCAGGTCTCGGCGACGAACGGCGGACGGAAACGCACGTAATTGCCGTAGCGGTCGACCAGGTAATCGGTGATCTGCTTGTCGGTTTCGCCGCGCTCGACCATCTGCAGCACCTGCGCGCGCAGGTCGCGCGCCAGCGTGGCTTGCGACGCCGCCAGCGACTCGTCCTGACAGACCAGGCAGCGCAGATTGCGCGTCAGCGCGAGCATGTGCTGCTCGGCGGCCTCGTTGTTGGCCAGCGGCCTGGCTTCGCCGGCCAGAGCCGGAAACGCCGCGGCGAGCAGCAGGATCAGGGCGATCAGGGTTTTCATTGGGACAGTTTCCGGATCATCGGCAGCAGCTTGGTCTCGAGCACATGGACCGTCAGCGGGCCGATCTGCTTGTAGACGATGGTGCCGTTGCGGTCGATCAGATAGGTCTCGGGAACGCCGTAGACGCCGTAATTGATGCCGATGTTGCCACTGGGGTCGCCCGCGACTTCGTCGTAGGGGTCACCGGCCTCGGCCAGCCAATGGCGCGCCGCGACCGGATCGTCCTTGTAGTCCAGCCCGATCAGCGGCACGTGCTGGTCGTGCGCGTAGGCCAGCAGCAGCGGGTGCTCCTCGCGACACGACACGCACCACGAGGCCCAGACGTTGAGCAGCCAGACCTTGCCCTTGAGCTGCGACGGCGAGAAGGTACCGGTGGTCGGCTCGACCAGCTGCGCGGTGAACTGCGGCGCGGGCTTGTCGATCAGCGGCGACGGAATCATGTGGGGGTCGTGGTGCAGCCCGACGTAGAGCAGCGCCAGCAGCGCCACGAACACGACCCCGATGGAAACGACACGGACGCGCATCACGATGCCACCACTCCCAACGCCAGCGCCGCACGGCGGCTCAACACCCGGTAGCGGCGATCGGCCGCGGCGGTGATGCCGCCGATGGCCATCAGCAGCGCGCCGGCCCAGATCCAGATCACGAAGGGCTTGTAGTACACGCGCACGGCCCAGGCGCCCTGCCCCAGCGACGATCCCATCGAGATGTAGATGTCACGCAACGGGCCGGTATCGATGGCGGTGTCGGTCATCACCATCGACGAGCTGCCGTAGTCGCGCTTTTCGGGCAGCAGCACCTTGTCGATCTTGCCGTTGCGCGAGAGGTCGAAGATGCCCTGCTCGGCCGTGTAGTTCGGCCCCGGCACCGTGCGCACACCCTTGAAGGTCACCTTGTAGCCGGCCATCTGCGTGTAGTCACCCGGCGACATGCTCAGGCTGCGCTCGACCTGGTAATGGCTGACCAGCGCGACGCCGACGATGCTGACCGCCAGCCCGAAGTGCGCCAGCTGCATGCCCCAGTAGCCGGCCGGCGGGTTGCCGCTGCGCAGCCGCTCGCGCGTCTGCTTGACGGCCGAGGCGGCCAGCCACAGTGCACAGAAACTACCCAGCGCGGCGCCGGCGTTCCAGTGGCCGAGCCACAGCGGCAGCGCGATCGCGCCGAGCAGTGCGATCACCGCCGGCACGCGCATCTGCCGTGCCAGGTCGGAGGCACGCGACGAGCGCCAGCGTGCGATCGGGCCGATGGCGGCGAGCAGGAACAGCGGCACGACCACCGGCACGAACACGCTGTTGAAATACGGCGGGCCGACCGAGAGCTGGCCCAGGTTCAGCGCTTCGACGACCAGGGGGTACAGCGTGCCCAGCAGCACGCTGGCTGCGGCGACGACGAGCAGCACGTTGTTGCCCAGCAGCAAGCTCTCGCGCGACACCAGCTCGAAACTGCCGCCCGGCGCGCGCGCCGGCGCGCGCAGCGCGAACAGCACCAGCGAGCTGCCGACGACCAGCGTGAACAGCACCAGGATCATCAAACCGCGACGCGGATCGGTGGTGAAGGCGTGCACCGAGGACAGCACGCCCGAGCGCACCAGGAAGGTGCCGAGCAGCGACAGCGAGAAGGTGCCGATCGCCAGCAGCACGGTCCAGTTGCGGAACGAGCCGCGCTTCTCGGTCACCGCCAGCGAATGGATCAGCGCGGTGCCGGCCAGCCACGGCATGAACGAGGCGTTCTCGACCGGGTCCCAGAACCACCAGCCGCCCCAGCCGAGCTCGTAGTACGACCAGTACGAACCGAGCGCGATGCCCAGCGTCAGCGACACCCAGGCGGCGATGGTCCACGGCCGCGACCAGCGCGCCCAGGCCGCGTCGAGGCGGCCGGCGAGCAGCGCCGCGATCGCGAACGCGAACGCCACCGCGAAGCCGACGTAGCCCATATAGAGCATCGGCGGGTGTCCCATCATGCCCGGATCCTGCAGCAGCGGGTTGAGGTCGCGCCCGTTGAGCGCCGCCGGCAGCAGGCGCTGGAACGGATCGGACGCGAAATTGATGTAGACCAGGAAGCCCAGCGCGATCAGGCCGAGCACGCCGAGCACGCGCGCCACCATCTCATCGGGCAGGCTGCGCGAAAAGATCGACACCGCGAAAGTCCAGCCCGACAGCATCAGCAGCCACAGCAGGAACGAGCCCTCGTGGCCGCCCCAGGTCGCGCCGAACTTGTAGATCATCGGCAGCATCGTGTTCGAGTTCTCGGCCACGTAGAGCACCGAGAAATCGCTGCGCAGGAACGAGGCGACCAGGCAGCTGAACGCCACCAGGATCAGCAGGAAGCTGGCGCGCGCCGCCGGCCGCGCCAAC
>JAJXWZ010000018.1 GCA_021781345.1 Pseudomonadota bacterium | reverse complement strand
GAATTCCTGCAAGGCTTCGGCCAAACGCATCATGTACATCAGCGCCGGCCCGCCGTGCATCAGCACCGCCATGAATCCCGCCGTCATGACCTCGTCCTTGCTGGCGCCAGCCTCGAGGGCGTTCTTGGCATGGAAAGCAATGCACCATTCGCACTGCGCCGAGATCGAGATACCGACGTTGATGAGTTCCTTCGTCCTGGTATCGAGCGCCGGGCCGGCCTCGGCTTTCTGCATGAAGTTGAAGAAAGCCTGTGTCTCTTCAGGATAATCCTTGCCGAGCTTGCCGAGAAAGCTGTCGATTTCCTGCAAACGCGTGGACATGCTCATGGTCCGCTCCCACCTGTGATGCAAGCCATTCTGTGCCAGCATGGGGTGCATGGCTTGACGTGCATCAACATTGTGCGGAACACACCGCAACCGGAACGACTGTCGCCTGAACACCCGCAGCCGGCTCGGGGGCGGACGAAAGTCACCCGATCCGTCAGAACATGTGCTTCTCGATTCCGAGATGCGCCATGATCTTGCTGCCGATTTCCTCGATCGAGGTGTGGGTTGTGTTGAGCGAGGGGATGTTTTCGCGACGGAAGATCATGTCGGCCAGCGCGAGTTCGCGCTTGCAGCGCTCCAGCTTCGCGTAGGTACTGCCGGGCCGCCGCGCTTCGCGCACTTGCGCGAGTCGGATCGGATCGATGGTCAAGCCATACAGCCGGTCGCGGCAGGGTTGCAGGCGCCTCGGCAGGCGGTCGTGCTCGAGGTCCTCCTCGGTCAACGGGTAGTTGGCTGCGCTCACGCCGTAATGCAGGGCCATGTACAGGCAGGTCGGTGTCTTGCCGACCCGCGACACGCCGACCAGCACCACGTCGGCCTGGCTGTAATCGACATCAACGCCGTCGTCATGCGCCAGCGCGTAGTTGGTGGCGTTGATGCGCGCCTCGTATTCGCCGAAATCGACCAGCCCGTGCGCGCGATTGACCGCACCGGAACGGCGCGTGCCCAGTTCCAGTTCGAGGGTGCCGATGAACGGCGCCAGCACGTCGATCATCAGCGCACCGGACTCGGCGATGATCTCGCCGAGCTGCGAATCGACCACCGTGTTGATCACGATCGGCCGCTCGCCTTCGCGAGCGTAGACGGTCTTGATGCGCAGCGCCGCCTCGCGCGCCTTGTCCGGGGTATCGACGAAGGCGATGCGGTGGCCGTCGAATGGCACGCCCTCGAATTGAGCGAGGATGGAATTGCCGATGGTCTCGGCGGTGATGCCGGTGGAATCGGAGACGAAGAAAACGGTCCTGCGGGCCTTGTCGTTCGGTGCCATGCCTTGATCTCGCTCAATTTGCCGAGTTTATAGGCATTGCAGAGTGACCCGGTGTCGGCTTGTCTCCTTCGCCGCGGCCCGCGAAAATAGCGGCTTTCGCGGGCCAGCCTGCCCATTCATGGAGAACCTCGTGACCGAACTCGTGCTTTGGCTGGACCAGTTGCGCATGACCGACCTCGCCAAGGTCGGCGGCAAGAACGCGTCCCTGGGCGAGATGATCGGCAACCTGGCCAGGCTCGGGGTCTCTGTGCCGGGCGGATTCGCCACGACCGCGGAAGCCTACCGGGCCTACCTGCACGACAGCGGCGTCGCCGAACGCATTCGCCAGCGCTTGGAGACGCTGGACGTGGACGACGTCGATGCGCTGGTTGCCGCGGGCAAGGAGATCCGCGGCTGGATCACCGAGACCGACCTGCATGCCGACCTCGAGCAGGCCATCCGCGACGCCTACGCGAAGCTGTGCAGGGAGGCCGGCGCCGACGACGTGCCGGTCGCGGTGCGCTCGTCGGCGACCGCCGAGGACCTGCCCGACGCATCGTTCGCGGGCCAGCAGGAAACCTTCCTCAACGTGACCGGCATCGACGACGTGCTGCACAAGGTCAAGGAAGTCTTCGCGTCGCTGTACAACGACCGTGCGATCGCCTACCGCGTCCACCACGGCTTCAAGCACGAGGAGGTATTCCTGTCGGCCGGCGTGCAGTTGATGGTGCGCTCGGACATCGGCGCCTCCGGCGTGCTGTTCACGCTGGACACCGAATCCGGTTTTCGCGACGTGGTGTTCGTGACCGCCAGCTACGGCCTCGGCGAGATGGTCGTGCAGGGCGCGGTCAATCCCGACGAATTCTACGTGTTCAAGCCGACGCTGAAGGCAGGCAAGCAGGCGGTATTGCGCCGCAACCTCGGCGCCAAGCAGCAACGCATGGTGTATTCGGACCAGCCCGGCGAGCGCGTCAGGATCGAGGCCACGCCGGATGCCCTGCGTAACAGGTTCTGCATCAGCGACGAGGACGTGCAGGCGCTGGCCAAGCAAGCGCTGGTCATCGAGCAGCACTATCGGCGCCCAATGGACATTGAGTGGGCGAAGGATGGAGCCACGGGCAAGCTCTACATTGTGCAGGCGCGGCCTGAAACGGTTAAATCGCGCGCGCATGCGACGCAGCTCGAACGCTTCCATTTGACCGAGAAGGGCAAGGTGCTGGCCGAGGGCCGCTCGATCGGCCAGAAGATCGGCGCCGGCACCGCGCGCGTGATCCGTTCGCTGGACAAGATGGGTTCCTTCAAGGAAGGCGACGTGCTGGTCGCCGACATGACCGATCCCGACTGGGAACCGATCATGAAGCGCGCGGCGGCGATCGTCACCAACCGCGGCGGCCGCACCTGCCACGCGGCGATCATCGCGCGCGAGCTCGGCGTACCGGCCGTGGTCGGCACCGGCAACGCGATGGAAAGGATCCCGGACGGCCACGACGTCACCGTGTCGTGCGCCGAAGGTGACACCGGATTCATCTACGACGGCAAGCTGAGGTTCGAACGCATCACCGCCGACCTCGGCGACATGCCGCCGGCGCCGCTCAAGATCATGATGAACGTGGCCAATCCCGAGCGCGCGTTCGACTTCGGCATGTTGCCTAACCAGGGCATCGGCCTTGCGCGCCTCGAGATGATCATCGCCAGCCACATCGGCGTGCATCCGAAGGCGTTGCTGGAATACGACCGGCAGGACGCGGAAACCAAGCGCAAGATCGACAAGCGCATCGCCGGTTACGCGGGCCCGGTCGAGTTCTACGTCGACCGCCTGGCCGAAGGCATCGCCACCATCGCGGCCTCGGTGTGGCCGAAAACCGTGATCGTGCGCATGAGCGACTTCAAGTCCAACGAATATGCCAACCTGCTCGGCGGCGGCAAGTACGAACCGCACGAGGAAAACCCTATGATCGGGTTCCGCGGCGCGTCGCGCTACGTGGATCCTTCGTTCGCCGAAGCCTTCGGCCTCGAATGCAAGGCGGTCAAGAAGGTCCGCGAGGCCATGGGCCTCGACAACGTGTG
>JAJXWZ010000165.1 GCA_021781345.1 Pseudomonadota bacterium | reverse complement strand
CGCAACGCCGCGCGCTCGGGCTCAGAGCACAGGATCTGGCCGCGCCAGGCCACCGGATCGTGCACGTCGCGATCGTCCGGGGCGATGTTGAAATCCCCCAGCACGACGACCTTGCCGTGGCGGCGCAACTCGACGCGCAGGTACGCCGCGACCGCATCGAGCCACTCTAGTTTCCAGGCGTACTTGTCGCTGCCGACGCTTTGGCCGTTCACGACGTACAGGTCGACGACGCGCACGCCGGCGACCGTCGCCGCCAGCACGCGCTTGTGCGGATCGTCGAACCCGGGCACGCCCGCGACCACGTCCTGGAGTGGCTCGCGCGCCAGGATCGCGACCCCGTTGTAGGTTTTCTGCCCGGCGCAGGCAACGTGGTAGCCGAGCGCCTCGATGGCCTCGCGCGGGAACTTGTCGTCCTCGAGCTTGGTTTCCTGCAGCGCCAGCACGTCCGGTCGCGCATCGCGGCACCACTGCTCGACGTGCGGCAACCGTACCTTCAGCGAATTGACGTTCCAGGAAGCGATGCGCATGCACGCATTGTAATCAGTCGGGCGCGGCCCGATTGCGCCATGACCGGCCGCGGCCGCCGCACCCTTCAGTCGCGCGCGTAATGCCGCTTCAGGAAGGCATGGAAGGCGCGCAGGGATTGCGCTTCGCCACCGCGTGGACGCGCGGGACGGTCGCCGTCGTTCCAGGCATAGACGTCGACGTGCATCCATGCCTGCGCGGCCGGCACGAAGCGCTGTAGGTACAGCGCGGCCGTGATCGCACCCGCATGGCGCGAGGCGCCGGTGTTGCACGTGTCCGCGATGGAGGACGCCAGCATCGCTCGATACGGCTGCCACAACGGCAGCCGCCACACCGGATCGTGTTGCGCAACCGCGGCGGCGAGCAACGCGTCGGCGAGGTCGTCGCGATTGGCGAACAACGCCGGCAGGTCCGGGCCCAGCGCGACACGCGCGGCGCCGGTCAGTGTCGCGAAATCGATTAGCAGGTCGGGCTGGCTCTCGACCGCCAGCGCCAGTGCGTCGCACAGGATCAGCCGGCCTTCCGCGTCGGTGTTGTCGACCTCGACCGTGATGCCGGCGCGCGTGCGGATCACGTCGCCCGGACGCATCGCGTCGCCGCCCACTGCGTTGTCCACGGTCGGGATCACCAGCAGCAGCCGCACCGGCAGTTGCGACGCCATCACCAGTTGCGCCAGCGCCAGTGCGTGCGCGGCGCCGCCCATGTCCTTCTTCATCCAGCGCATGCCGTCGTGGCTCTTCAGGTCGAGCCCGCCGGTATCGAAGCACACGCCCTTGCCGACCAGGGCCAAAAGCGGATGCTTCGGATCGCCCCAGCGCAATTCGATCACGCGTGGCGCGCGCGGGCTGGCGCGTCCCACCGCATGCACGGTGGGGAACCCTGCCTTGAGCAGGCCGTCGCCGCTCCATTCGCGGCACTTCGCGCCGAAGCGCTGGGCGATTTCCCGCACGACCGCGCACACGTCGGCGGGTCCGAGGTCCTGGGCCGGCGTGTTGACCAGGTCGCGCACGCGGGTGACCGCTTCGACGGTCGGGCCGACCGCGTGCAGCACCTCGCGCGGCAGCAGCAGGCGCGCCGGTTCCAGGTGTGGCTTGCGGTAACGCGCGAAGCGGTAACTCTCCAGCGCCCAGCCCAGCGCGGCATCCTGCAGTCCCAGCGCGTCGCCATCGAGTCGGTAGTCGTCCTGCGGCAACCGGTACGGCAGCGCACCCAACGCGAACGGCGGCGACGACGGATCGATGCCGCAGACGACTCGCGCGGTGCCGCCCCGGGCATCCGGCATCAGGCAGAATGCGCCGGGCTGCCCGGCGAAGCCGCTGGATTCGGCCCAGCGCCGCTGGCGTGCGCCCAGGGTCTCGGCGTATTGCGCCCAGGTCGTCCGGGTGACCGGGGTCAGCGGTACGCCGCGGCGCGCGCGCCGGTCCGCGCTCAGGCCGAGCACGCTTCGCATCCCTGCGTGGTCCGGATTCGCACCGGCGCTCCCGCGGCGCCCATCGACGTCGGCATGATCCGGCCCTCAGCAGGTTGCCATGCAGGTGGCTGCATTCGCGGACGATACCTTCAGGACTTGTCCGACCCTCAGCAGGTTGCCGTGCAGGTGATTCCACTTGCGCAGGTCTTCCACGGTGACCGAGTGGGTTTGCGCGATCCTGGACAGCGTATCGCCGCTGACGACGGTGTATTCGGCGGGCGGCGCGGCCGGCGCCGCCGCCGGTGACGGATCCACCCCGGCCTGCTGGCTCAGCGCGATCTGCTGCGCGTCAGCCTTGGCCACCTGTTCGGCCGCGATCTGCTGAAGCCGCATGTGGTGGGCGAGGTCCGGATACTCCCTCGCCAGCCGCGCGAATTCGTTGCCGGGGGCATACTCGGGCGGCAGTCCCTCGGCGATCATGCGCGCGCCGATGGTATTGATGCGATCCAGTTCGGTCTTGGCATTGAGCACGTAGGCCTGCGCGTAGGGCAGCAGGTCGTGGCTGCGCAGGATCGAGTCCGCCTTGCCGCTGGCCAGGAACGCCATTAACTTCTGGATCGCGGCGATCTTCGGACTGTCGGGCTTGTAGGCAAGATAGATCTTCAGCGGCAACGGATAGGTGCCGTTTTCGAGCGTGGCCAGGCTCGGCCTCACGCCCTCGACCGGGATGATCTTGATGTCCTTCTGGTGGCGCGCATGCACCAGCGTGCTGAGCGCCAGCGCCTTGCCGTCCAGCGAAACCTCGGATTGCAGCGAATCGACGTTGATGAACAGGCGCGGCACCGCGACCGGATTGTCGCCGTTGCCGAACATCAGGCGCCGAAAACTGAACTGCACGCCATCCAGCGGCGAGGCCACGCCATCGAGGTCGATTGGCTCGTCGGGGCCGCCGACTTCGGACCAGTTGGTGATCTTGCCGTAGTAGATGTCGTGCACCTGCCTCAAGGTGAGGTTGTTCACCGGATTGGACGAGTTGGTGATCAACACCAGCGCATCCCACGCCACCGGCGTGAACGTCAGCCCTGCCTCCTGCGCGCGCGCCTCGTAGGCGGGACGCGCGCTGGCGGCGAGATCGACCGTGCCGGCCAGTGCCTGGTCGATGCCGTCGATGGTATTGAACGGCTGCACGTCGAGGTGGCCGTCGCCGGTTTCGGCGAACGCCCTCGCGACCGTGCTGACGAGGCCTTCGGTGCTGACCTGGTCGCCGCGCACGACCAGCGCGGGTCCCGACTCCCGGGCATGGCGAATCGCGTGCCGCGCGGGCGCCGCGCTGACGGCAGCGGCGAAGGCAAGCGAAAACGATACGGCGAAGAGACTCAGCGAACGTGGGGACATGAACGGCGCACCGGATGACGTGTGGGGAAAAGTTGTCCC
>JAJXWZ010000175.1 GCA_021781345.1 Pseudomonadota bacterium | reverse complement strand
CTGCGGATATTGGCGCATCGCGGACAAACGGCGGCCCGGGCGCGACAGGACGGGAGCTGATCGCCTGCCGCGGCCGGGCCGCGAGTCGGGGGCCCACTGCCATGGAAACCTCCGAGCGGGGGATCATAGCGCGGGTCACCACCGTGTCCAATTCGCGGCGACGGACGGTGCCATCAGGGCCGATCACGTCCATTTGGAATCAACAAGATAAGTTAATATTCGTAAAGTTGGATCGAGGAGGAAGGGCGACCATACGCAATCGTATGGTCGCCCAGCCATCGATCCGAACACGGCCGGTCAGCGGGTCGAAGTCACTTCGTGCCGCGAGCCATCTCGCTGTGGCGCATGCCGTACAGCAGATAGACCACGAGTCCGACGGCGGCCCAGATCAGGAACCAGATCTGGGTCAATGCCTGCAGGCTGAAGAACAGCACCGCGCAACCGATCAGTCCGCCGAGGCAGACCGGCCAGACCAGCGCGTTGGGAATGCGGAACGGCCGCGGGCGATCCGGCTGCTTGTAGCGCAGGATCAGAACCCCCACGGAAACCATCGCGAAGGCGAACAGGGTGCCGGTGTTGGAGATGTCGGCCAGCAGGCCGACCGGGAACAGCGCCGAGAACAATGCGACGGACACGCCGGTGATGATGGTGATCACATGCGGGGTGCGGAATCGCGGGTGCACCTTGGACAATCCCTGCGGCAGCAGGCCGTCGCGCGACATGGTGAAGAAGATGCGGGTCTGGCCGTAGATCATCATCAGGATCACCGAGGGCAGGGCGATGCTCGCGGCCAGCGCGACCAGATTGCCGATCGAGGGGAAGCCCAGATCCTTGAGCACGAAGGCCAGCGCCTCCTTGCTGCAGACCAGATTGTGCGCATGCGCGCAGGCGGCGGCCATCGCCGGGCTGCCCGGCAGCAGGGTATGCCCGTCAGCGGTCATCGGCTGCGCGCCCACCGAACCGATCGCGCCATAGCCCACCAGCAGATAGAACACCGTGCAGACCAGCAGCGAGCCGATCAAGCCGATGGGAATGTTGCGGTTGGGGTTCATGGTCTCCTCGGCCGCGGTCGATACCGCGTCGAACCCGACGTAGGCGAAGAAGATCGATGCCGCGGCGCCGAGCACGCCGAAGCCGCCACCGCCGATCGGGCTGCCCCAGCCGACCGGCAGGAACGGATGGAAGTTCGCCGTCTTCACCGCAGGCACGGCGACGAAAATGAAAGCCACCAGCGCCGAGACCTTGATCAGCACCAGCACGGCATTGACCCGGGCGCTCTCGCTGGTGCCGATCACCAGCAGGGCGGTGACGACCAGCGAGATCAGCGCCGCGACCAGATTGAAGCTGCCGCCGCCGAAGGGCCCCGAACGCAGGAAATCCGGCAAGGGAAAGCCCCAGGTCTGCAGCAGCCCGTTGAAATAGCCGGACCAGCCGACCGCGACCGCGCCTGCGGAGACCGCGTATTCGAGGATCAGTGCCCAGCCCACGATCCAGGCGACCGCCTCGCCCATCACCGCATAGGAATAGGTATAGGCCGAGCCCGCCACCGGTACCATCGCCGCCAGTTCGGCATAGGCCAGCGCCGCCAGGCCGCAGACGACCGCCGCGATCACGAACGAGATCATCATGCCGGGGCCGGCCTTCTGCGCCGCCTCGGCGGTGAGCACGAAGATGCCGGTGCCGATGATCGCGCCGATACCGAGCATGGTCAGCTGGAAGGCGCCCAACTGGCGCGTCAGGCTTTTCCTTTCCGCCGTGGCAAGGATCTGATCAAGGGGTTTGACGCGCCAAAAGATCATTGCAAGCTCCCGCTGCGCGCTGCCGGTGGGTCGCGTAAGGACACTGCCGGCGCGTGACTGGTTGATGGGGTGATGGACCGGGAGGCGCGCACCCCGCTGTCGGCTGGTGCGCTGCCCCGCGCGCAACCGGATCTTCGCCTCCCGCCCCGCGCGCCGCGCTACCTTACGCAGCCTGCCGCCGCACGGCAACCGCGCTGCAACATCACGCCGTCGCAAACTTCCGGATCCCCCATGCACGCCCTTTCGCCGCGCATACCCCTGCAACACGCTCTCGCGGCCTATGCGCAGGCCCATTGCGACGAGGCGGTCGTGGTCGCGCTGTTCCGCGGCTTTCTCGCTGATCATCCGCAGTGCTTCGAGCGCACGCTGGCGCACGGGCATTTCACTGGTTCGGCGTGGCTGGTCAGCGCCGATGGTCGGCGCGTGCTGCTGACGCATCACCGCAAACTCGGCCGCTGGCTGCAGCTGGGCGGACATGCCGATGGTGATCCGGATCTGGCCCGCGTCGCGCTGCGCGAAGCGCAAGAGGAATCGGGCCTGGCGGGGCTGGCGCTCGATGGCGAGGCGATCTTCGATCTCGACCGGCATCGCATCCCGGCTCGGGGCGACGAGCCGGAGCACTGGCATTACGACGTGCGTTATGTGGTGCGCGCCGGGGGCGGCGAGCGCTTTGCCGTCAGCGCCGAATCACTCGCGCTGGCGTGGCGGCCGGTGATCGAGGTCGCGGCTGATGCCGAGGCCGACGCTTCACTGCGGCGGATGGCGGCGAAGTGGTCGCGGCGGGCGCTGAGCAGTGAGCAGTAAGCAGTAAGCAGTGAGCGGTGGGCGGTGGGCGGTGGGCGGTGAAAGCAAGCTGTCATCCCGAGCGTAGCGAAGGACCTTTCCGCATGGCCACGCTTCGGCACAGCCCACCCGCGTGCCGGCGAGACAGACCCTTCGCTACGCTCAGGGTGACAAGCTTGAATCCGAGCCTCCTCACACTTCCAGCGAAGCCAGATCGCCCTTGGTCTCCAGCCAGGCCTTGCGATCGCCGGCGCGCTTCTTGGCCAGCAGCATGTCCATCAGCTGCGCGGTGGACTCGCCGGCATCGATGGTCAGTTGCACCAGACGACGGGTGTCGGGGTGGACGGTCGATTCGCGCAGCTGCGACGGGTTCATCTCGCCGAGGCCCTTGAAACGCGTCACCGTGACCTGACCGCGCAGCTTCTCGCGCTCGATGCGCTCCAGCAGCGCACGCTTCTCGTCCTCGTCCAGGCAATAGAACATCTGCTTGCCGACATCGACGCGGAACAGCGGCGGCATCGCCACGAACACATGCCCCTCGCGCACCAGTGCCGGGAAGTGGCGCAGGAACAGCGCACACAGCAGGGTGGCGATGTGCAGGCCGTCGGAGTCGGCGTCGGCGAGGATGATCACCTTGCCGTAACGCAGTCCGGAGAGATCGTCGCGCCCGGGATCGCAGCCGATGGCGACGGCGAGGTCGTGCACTTCCTGGCTGGCGAGCACGCCGCCGGACTCGACCTCCCAGGTGTTGAGGATCTTGCCGCGCAGCGGCAGGATCGCCTGGAAATCCTTGTCGCGC
>JAJXWZ010000084.1 GCA_021781345.1 Pseudomonadota bacterium | reverse complement strand
CCAGGGCGATGTTGGAAATGGCTTGTCGCATGATGGATACCGGTTTCGAGGTGCGGAAAACGTAAGTGTGCGCGCATGAACCCGCACTGGCCGGGCCAAAGGGCAACCGGGCACACGTTTAGCGCGGCAAAACCGCGCGCATGAACTCCGGCTGCGCCAGCGCGGCCCGGTGGATGTCGGCGTTGTAGTAACGCGTGGCAAACGGTTTGCCCGCGGCATCGGCTTCGCGGAATTCCGCGAGATCGCCGCCCTTGCACGCCATGGTGCAGCTCCACCACCCGGTCGGATAGCACGGCTGCGGAAACGGCAGGGTACGGGTCTCGGAGAAACCGACTTCGCGCATCGCCTTGTGCATCGACTGGATCAGATCCAGCAACACGAGCGGCGATTCGGACTGCTGGACCAGGATGCCGCCCGTGCGCAGCGCGCGAAAGCAGGTCCCGTAGAACGCAGCATTGAAAAGGCCTTCGGCCGGTCCGACCGGATCGGTGGAATCGACGATCACCACGTCCAGCGATTCCGGCGCGGCGTCGGACATGAACTTGATGCCGTCGTCGAACAGCAGGCGCGCGCGCGGGTCGTCGTTCGATTCGCACAATTCCGGGAAATATTCTTCAGCCAGCCGCGTAACGCGTTCGTCGATCTCGATCTGCACGGCGGAGGCGACCTCCGGGTGGCGCAGCACCTCGCGCAGCGTGCCGCAATCCCCACCACCGATGATCACCACGTCGCGTGGCGCCCCGTGGGTGAACAGCGCCGGATGGGTCATCATTTCGTGGTACAGGAAGTTGTCGCGCGTCGTCAGCATCGTGCAGCCATCGATCACCATCAGGTTGCCCCAATCGGAGGTGCGGTAGATCTCGATGCGCTGGAACGGCGTCTGCTCGTCGGCGAGCTGCTCGACCAGGCGATAGCCGATGGACGAACCGGACGACTCGTGTCTTTCGGTGAACCAGTGGGACGACATGCGGGCAATCCTTCGGAACAACCCGGGATTGTAACGGTCCGCCGACGATGGGGCGTTACAATCCGCGCTTCATCCGCCCCTCTGGAAGCCGTGATGGCGCATGACTGGAGCCTCGACGACGCCCGCGCGACCTACTCCGTCGCCCACTGGAGCGACGGTTACGTCGACATCGACGACCGCGGCCGCGCCGTGATGCGCCCGCGCGGCATCGATGGGCCGGCCATCGCGCTGGACGACGCGGTCGCACGCGCCCGTGACATGGGCTTGCGCTTGCCGCTGCTGCTGCGTTTCCCCGACATCCTGCTGGACCGCCGCGAGCAATTGCGCACCGCATTCGGCCGCGCCATGCGTGCGCACGGCTACGACGGCGGCTACACCGCGTTGTATCCGATCAAGGTCAACCAGCAGCGCGCGGTCGCCGGCACGTTGGCCGGCGGCCCCTCCTCGCCGGGCGTGGCCGGCACCGGCTTCGGCCTCGAGGCCGGCTCCAAGCCGGAATTGCTGGCGGTGCTGGCGCTGGCGCGCCCGGGTTCGCTGGTGGTCTGCAACGGCTACAAGGACGCCGAGTACATCCGCATCGCCCTGATCGGCCGCAAGCTCGGCATCGACGTGGTGATCGTGATCGAGAAACCTTCGGAGCTCGAGCACGTGATCGCCGAATCGGGCAAGCTCGGCGTCGAGCCGAAACTCGGGGTACGCGTGCGACTGGCTTCGATCGGCGCGGGCAAGTGGCAGAACACGGGTGGAGACAAGAGCAAGTTCGGCCTGACGCCATCGCAGTTGCTGGCACTGGTCGAACGCCTGCGCGAAGCGGAACTCACGCACACGATGCGGTTGCTGCATTTCCACATGGGTTCGCAGATCTCCAATCTGCGCGACATCGCGTCCGGCATGCGCGAAGCCGTGCGGCACTTCGCCGAATTGCGGGCGCAGGGCCTGCCGCTCGACCACATGGACGTGGGCGGTGGCCTCGGCGTCGATTACGAAGGCACGCGTTCGCGCGGCGAATGTTCGATCAACTACGACCTGGGCCAGTACGCCGATGCGATCGTCGCGCCGCTGGCGGCCGCCTGCCTCGAGTTGCGACTGGATCCGCCACGCGTGCTGACCGAGTCCGGCCGCGCGATGACCGCGCATCATGCGGTGCTGGTGGTCAACGTCAGCGAAGTCGAAACCGCACCCGACGGGGACGTCCCGCCCGCGGCCACGAACGAGCCCGCGGTCCTGCGGTCCCTGCGCGAGACGCTGGCCAACCTCGACACGAAGCCGGTGCGCGAAGTCTGGCAGGACGCGCAACAGTACCTCGGCGAAGGTCAATCGCTGTACGCACAAGGCGCGCTGGACTTGGCCCAGCGCGCCGGGCTAGACGCGCTGTTCCACGCGATTGCCCTGGGGGTCCGCAAGCGCCTGCGGCACGACGAGCGCTCGCACCGCGAAATCATCGACGCGCTCGACCTGAAACTGGTGGACAAGTACTTCTGCAACTTCTCGGTGTTCGAATCGATTCCCGACGTATGGGCAATCGACCAGGTTTTCCCGATCATGCCGCTGGCGCGGCTCGACGAGGCGCCGACGCGGCGCGGCACGCTGGCCGACCTCACCTGCGATTCCGACGGCCGCGTGGACACCTATGTCGAATCCGGCGACCTCGACGTCAGCCTGCCCTTGCACGAACTGCGCAAGGGCGAACCCTACCGGCTCGGCATTTTCCTGGTCGGCGCGTACCAGGAAACGCTGGGCGACATCCACAACCTGTTCGGCGACACCGACGCGGTGAACGTGCGCATCGAGGGTGACGGATTCGCGCTCGACGAGGCGCGTCGCGGCGATTCCGCCGACATGCTGCTCGATTATGTCGGCTACAAGCTGGATGACTTGCACGCGGAGTATCGCAGGAAGGTCGGCGACGCGAAGTTGCGGGACGACGAATCGGAACGCGTCCAGGCCGCTCTGGAAGCGGGCCTGACCGGCTACACGTACCTGCGGGAAGCGTGATCCGGGCGCTGGTGCGCCGCACGGCGCGCCGCCAGGCGCGCCAGGATTCGCCGCGCTAGGAATCGCGCGCCACCTGCAGTCCCGCCGCCGACTGGCTGACCGGCATCACTTCGATGCGATTGACGTTCAGGTGTGATGGCAGGCTGGCAATCCACCACACGGTCTCCGCGATGTCCTGCGCCGTAATCGGATGCGTGCCCGCGTAGAGCTTGTCGGACGCGGCGCGATCCCCGCCGGTGCGCACCAGCGTGAACTCGGTTTCCGCCATCCCCGGCTCGACCGAGGTGACGCGCACGCCGGTGCCGTGCAGGTCGCAACGCAAGCCCAGCGAGAATTGCGTGACGAAGGCCTTGGTGCCGCCGTAGACGTTGCCGCCGGTGTAGGGGTAGGTGCCCGAGATCGAGCTGATGTTGACGATCGCGCCGCGGCGCTCGATCAGCTTGGGCAGGCACAAGCGGGTGAGCGTCGCCAGCGCGGTGACGTTGGTGTCGATCATCTGCCGCCACTGGGCCAGGTCGCAGTCCTGCGCCTTGGCTGTTCCCAGTGCCAATCCGGCGTTGTTGACCAGCACGTCGATGTCGCTGAAATCCTGCGGCAGCGCATCCAACGCGGCACGCAACGCGGCTTCATCGCGAATGTCGAAGGCCACCGCATGCACGCGGTCCGCGCCGAAGCGTTCGACGAGTTGCCGCAGGCGCTCTGCCCGGCGGGCGCAGGCGACCACGCGCCATCCGTTTTCGGCGAACCTCGCCGCTATCGCCGCCCCGAAGCCGGCCGAGGCACCGGTCACCAGTGCGGTCTTCATCACTTTTCCTTCAGTGGAATCGCATGGAAGCCGGCGGCCGTCAACTGCCTTTGCACCTTCTGCAGCTCGGTCGCCGAGGCGAATGGCCCGATCCGCACGCGATTCCAGGTCTGGCCGTCGAGGCTGACGGCCTGCACGTGTGCGGCGAATCCCTGCAGGGCGAGCTTCGCCTTCACCGCATCCGCGTCGGCGGCGCTCGGAAACGCGCCGACCTGCAACACGTAGCCGCCTTGTGTGGATGCCGTGCCGGACGCGGGATTGGACGATGCGCTGGCATTGTTCGCGGCAGCGGCCTTCTGTTGCTCGGCCTTGGCCATCGCCGACAATTCGGCGTTCGGGATCACCACTTCCTTTTCGGGAAGCACCTTGTAGAAATCGAACTGCGAGGCACTGGACGCCGCGCTGCTGGCGGCGATGCCCGGCGAGCTGCCCTTCTGGGCGACGGCGTCGGGATTGGCCTGCGGCTGGTCGTTGCGGCGCAGGCTGGGCAGGTGCCGGCTGGCGAACGCGAACAGGACCAGGCCGACCACCACGCCCGCCAGGAACAGGGCCCAGCCGGGGATGCCCGAGCCACCATTGCGTACCGCTTGCCGGTTATTGCGAGTTGCCACAGCCAGACCTCACATGCATGTTCTTGTGCGGCCCTCGCGCGGGTCGCGTACGTTGCCTGTCAGAAACCTCGAATCCTCACATCGTCTCCGGCGCGTTGACGCCCAGCAGCTCGAGCCCGTTCGCAAGTACCTGCCGGGTGGCATACGCCAGGGCCACGCGCGCATTGCGCACGGCCTCGTCGTCGACGAGGAATTGTTCGGCGTTGTACCAAACGTGGAACGCGCCGGCCAGATCGCGCAGGTATTGTGCCAGCAGATGGGGCTCACGGTTGTCAGCGGAGGCCTCGACGATCTCGGGAAAGCGCGAGACCTCGGCCATCACGGCGCGTGCATGCGCTCCGTGCAAGCGGTCGAGGTGGGACAACGCCGCGTGCTGTTCGAACACGATGGAACGCTCGTGCATCTGCCTCTGCACGCTGCACACCCGCGCGTGTGCGTACTGGATGTAATAGACCGGGTTGTCGTTGGTCTGCGAACGCGCCAGGTCGATGTCGAACACCAGCTGCGAATCGCTCTTGCGCGCGATCAGGAAGTAGCGCGTGGCGTCCAGTCCCGCCATGTCGATCAGGTCGCGCAGGGTGACGTAGGAACCGGCGCGCTTGGAGATCTTCACTTCCTCGCCGCCCTTCATCACCGTCACCATCTGGTGCAGCACGTATTCCGGCCAATCTTTCGGAATGCCGATGTCGAGTGCCTGCAGGCCGGCGCGCACGCGCGCAAGCGAGCCGTGGTGGTCGGCGCCTAGCTCGGTGATCGCGCGCTTGTAGCCGCGCTCCCATTTCGACAGGTGGTAGGCTACGTCCGGCACGAAATAGGTGAAGGTGCCGTCGGACTTGCGCATCACGCGGTCCTTGTCGTCGCCGAATTCGGTGGCGCGCAGCCACAACGCGCCGTCCGCTTCGTAGGAATGGCCTTGCGCGGCGATGCGATCCACGACCTGCTGGACCTTGGCGTCGGTATAGAGCGAGGACTCGAGGAAGTACACGTCGAAGGCAACGCCGAACGCGCGCAGGTCCTCGTCCTGTTCTCGGCGCAACCAGGTGACGGCAAAGCGGCGGATGGCATCGAGGTCGTCCGGATCCTTGCCGGCCGTGACGCGATCGCCGCCGGCCTCTACGGTTGTGCCATCGAGATAGTCACGGGCGACGTCGCGGATGTAGTCACCGCGATAACCATCGGCCGGCCAGCGCGGATCATCCGGGTCGATCCCCCGGATGCGCGCCTGCACGGACAGCGCCAGGTTATGGATCTGCGCGCCGGCGTCGTTGTAATAGAACTCGCGAAAAACCTTCCAGCCGGTCGCGGACAACAGCCGTGCCAGGGTGTCGCCAATCGCGGCGGCGCGTGCATGGCCCACATGCAACGGTCCGGTCGGGTTGGCCGACACGAATTCCACGCCTACGACACGGCCCGCACCGGCATGGCTGTGGCCGTAGCGCCCGCCCTCGTGCAGCACGCGCTTGATCTCGGCCTGCCACGCGGCATCGGTCAGGAAAAAATTGATAAAGCCCGGACCCGCGACCTCGATTCGTTCGACCAGTTGATTCTTGGGCAGGGCAGCCACCAAGGCGTGCGCGAGCTCGCGCGGATTCTTGCGGGCTTTCCCGGCCAGCAGCATGGCCGCGTTGCAAGCAAAGTCGCCGTGCTCGCGCGAGCGCGTGCGTTCGACCACGAAAGCGGGATCGGGGGCGTCGAGGGCACCGTCACGGCGCAATCGGTCCAATGCATGCCGCAACAGCTCGTGGAGGGCGTCTTTCACGAAGGGGGCGATGAAGGGGGATGACCCGTCATCGTAGCGCAGCCATGCAGCGTGTCCAAATTCGAAACCTGTGGATAAATTGGTGGACAGCCATCGATCGATCAGCATGGAAGCGCCGGTGTCATCGGCGTTTCACAATGGTTCACTCGAATATATATCTATAAATCAATCTATTATTCATGCTTTGCGGAAAGTACGCTAAAAGCAGGCTCCAACTGCTTGTGGTACCGTACTGTGTATAACTGATCGAAGAAGCGTCCAGCTCGTGTCGACCATCGCGCTGGGGACGAACGGGCAAACGGCGTCCGGCGACGCGCCGTTCAGATCAATCCCCGTGCCGCCATCGAAACGGGTTCACCAGCACCGACCACGAGGTGGTCGAGCACCCTCACGCCGACCAGTTGCAGCGCGTCGCGAAGTTGATGGGTGATGTTGCGATCGGCGGCGGAAGGCTCGGCCACGCCCGAGGGATGGTTGTGGGCCAGGATCACCGCGGCTGCATTGTGCTTGAGGGACGCACGCACTACCTCCCGGGGATGCACGGAAGCGCCATCCAGCGTGCCGCGGAACAATTCCTCGAACGCCAGCACGCGATGGCGGTTGTCCAGGAATAGGCAAGCGAAGACCTCGTATGGTTTGTGCAGAAGTTGGGCCTTGAGGAAGGCTGCGCTGTCGCGTGGACCGGCCAAGGCGGTGCGCGCGGTCAGCTCTTCGCGCAGGGCTCGCCGCGCAAGCTCCAGTGCTGCGACGATGCGCGCACGCTTGGCGGGACCGAGCCCGGGCACCGCGGCGAGATCGCTGGCCAGCAACGCGTTGAGACTGCCCGCCTGGGCCAACAGGTTGCGCCCCATGTCGAGTGCGCTTGCACCACGCACTCCGCTGCCGAGCAGGATCGCCAGCAATTCCGCCGGCGACAGCGCGGCTGCGCCGCGGGCCAGCAGTTTTCGCGCGGACGTTCCCCGCTCGGCCAATCCCGGATGCTCATGGGTTCGCGACTCCTGTTACGAACCCGCAGGATGGCGCGTGCGCGGCGTCCTTCGCAGCGGCACCCGTGCGTGGATCCGGTAAGCTAAAAGCCCTGAGGCTTGTCAGCGAATTCCGACATGGGTGCGAAGGAACGACATCATGTGTTGCTCGGCGTTTCCGGCGGCATCGCGGCGTACAAGGCATGCGAAGTGGTGCGCCGCCTGCGCGGGGCCGGCGCGCAAGTACGCGTGGTACTGACTGCGAACGCCGCGCGGTTCGTCACGCCGCTGACCTTTCAGGCGCTCTCCGGCCAGCCGGTCCGCGACGGGCTGTGGGACGCCGAAGCCGAGCTGGGCATGGGACACCTGGAGCTCGCGCACTGGGCCGACGCGATCCTGATCGCACCTGCATCCGCCGACACACTTGCCAGGCTCGCGCACGGTTTCGCCGACGACCTCCTGTCCACGCTATGTCTTGCCTCCACCGCTCCGCTGGCGGTCGCTCCGGCCATGAACCAGAGGATGTGGCTGCACCCGGCGACACAAGCGAACATTGCCACGCTGCGGTCGCGCGGCGTGGCCATCCTCGGTCCCGCCAACGGGCCGCTGGCGGAAGGCGAGTCGGGCCCTGGCCGGATGCTGGAACCCCAACAACTCGTGCAGGCATTGCTGGCACCGGACGGCGCCCATGTGGCGTGAGGCCGGACTCGGCGGCGTCAGGGTCCTGATCGATGCCGGACCAACCTACGAGGACATCGATCCGGTCCGTTTCCTGGGCAACCGCAGCTCGGGCAAGATGGGGTTTGCGGTCGCCGCCGCCGCCGCCGAAGCGGGTGCGCAAGTCTCTCTGGTCGCAGGACCCGTCGCACTGGCCACGCCCCCCGGAGTCGCCCGGCGGATCGACGTGCGCAGTGCCCGGCAGATGCATGCCGCGGTAATGGACGCCGTGGCCGATGCCGATGTTTTCATCGCCGCCGCAGCCGTCGCCGACTGGCGGGTGGCCGACTATTCCCCGCGCAAGATCAAGAAGGGACCGACCGGTGCGCCGACGCTGGTGCTGATCGAGAATCCGGACATCCTTGCCGACGTCGCAGCGCGCGACCCACGCCCCTTCGTGGTGGGCTTCGCCGCCGAAACCGACCGTGTCGCCGAACACGCGCGCGAAAAACTCGAACGCAAGAAGCTGGACATGCTGGCCGCCAACCGCGTTGACGAACACGCCGGCATTGCCGCCGACGACAATGCCCTGGAACTGATCTGGCCGGGCGGTGGAGAAAGCTTGCCGCGCGCACCGAAAGCCGAATTGGCGCGGGCACTCGTCGCACGCATCGCAGCACACTACCAGGCATGGAAGCCGGTATGAAAATCCCCGGATCGAACGCGCTGGTCGTTGAATTGAAGTGCCTCGACGCACGCCTGGGCGATACCATTCCGCTGCCGGCATATGCCACCGACGGCAGCGCGGCCATGGATCTGCGCGCGGCACCGCAGGCGCCAGTCACGCTGGCGCCCGGTGACAGCGCCCTGATTCCGACCGGACTGGCGATCCACATCGGCGACCCCGGCTGGTGCGCACTGATCCTGCCGCGCTCGGGACTGGGTCACAGGCACGGCCTGGTGCTCGGCAACCTCACCGGACTGATCGACGCGGATTACCAAGGCCCTTTGATGATTTCCTGCTGGAACCGCGGCAACGAGCCGTTTACCATCCAGCCGGGCGATCGCATTGCACAATTGCTGTTGACGCCGGTTGCGCAAGGTGCGTGGCGGGTCGTCGAAGACTTTTCGCCGAGTGAACGTGGAGCCGGTGGATTCGGCTCGACCGGGGTCGCATGACGGCATGGACAACGAAACGACAGGCGGGAAGCCATCCAGCGTCAAGCCGGTGCAAACCACGGCACGCGCAGTAGGCGCGCGTTTCAGCCTGCGCCGAGGCTTTGCCGAGCTGGTTGCCGACCTGATGCTTGCGCTGGGCACGCTGTTGGTGCTGTTCGGTTTGTTCATGGGGTGGCAGGCATGGCTGGCGAATCGCCAGACAGCCGACGCGCAATCGCTGGTGCAGGCCAAACAGGATGTCGCCAGCAGGATCGCATCGATCGTCGCCGAAAGGCGCGCCCAGGTGGTCAAGGCACTGGGACAGCCCGGGTTGGTCGCGCAACTCGCCGCCAACGACGATCAGCAGGCCCGCGATGACGCCGCAAAGCGCCTCCAGGCGCAACTGCACGGCGCCGAGGCCGTGTCGCTTTACAGCGACCAGTTGAACGAAGTGCTGCACGGCAACCTGCAACAGCTCGGCTACGCGCGTGCGGCGCAGCTGATGTCCGCCCTGAACGACAATGACGTCGGTCCCGCGCAAGCGCCGGCAGCAAGGATCATGAGCTTCGCCGGACCGATCACTGGTGCGGACGGGAAAGTGCTGGCCTACGCCACGGTCGATTTCCGCGATACACCCATGCGAATCGCGCTGCATTCCGCTCCGGTGAGCTCCGGAAGGCTGGACCTGCGGCAGAGCAACAAGTCCGGCGACATCGTGCTGGACAGCGTCGGCTCGAGCAGTCTTTCATCGACGGAAGATTCGGGCGTCCCCATCCCCCACAGTCTCTATCGCATCACCTCCGCGCCGCCCGAATTCTGGCTGCCCGTCACGCGCTCCTTCGTGACTGCCTTGCTGCTGGCGATCGTGCCATTGCTGGCGGGCATCGCAATGCTATGGCTGCGCCCGCGGGTGCGTACCAAACTCGGCGGCGCACCGGCTGTCGACGAACCGGCACTGGCTGATGTCATCGCAGCCACGGCGCCTGCACTGAGGGCCGAACCGACGGCCAAGCCCGCCGCCAAGACCGAACCCGAATCGACCGCCGCCCCGGACAGCGACCCGATCCCGGACGCCGGTATCTTCCGCGCCTACGACATTCGCGGCGTGGTCGGCCAGACCCTGACCGAGGGCGTGGCGCGCCAGCTCGGTCGCGCAATCGGAAGCGCGGTGCGCGACAAGGAACTCTCGGAAATCGTGGTCGGTCGCGATGGCAGGCTGTCGGGCCCGATGCTGTCGGGCGCGTTGATCGAAGGCCTGCGCGCGGCGGGCGTGGACGTCATCGACATCGGCGCGGTGCCGACACCGGTCAGCTATTTCGCGGCCTACCAACTCAACACTGGCTCGTGCGTGTCGGTCACCGGCAGTCACAATCCGCCCGACTACAACGGCTTCAAGGTCGTGATCGGGGGCGAGACGCTGGCCGAGGACGCGATTCAGGACCTGCATCAGCGCATCGTCGACGGCCGACTGACCGAGGGGCACGGCAGCCTGCGCCAATACGACATCCTGCCCGAATACATCGAACGCATCGCTTCGGATATCCAGGTCGGACGCGCCTTGAAAGTCGTGGTCGATTGCGGGAACGGCATCGCCGGCGACACCGCACCGGGCGTGGTGCGCGCGATCGGCTGCGAGCCTACCCTGCTTTACTGCGAAGTCGACGGGAACTTCCCGAACCACCATCCCGATCCATCCGATCCGAAAAACCTCGCCGACCTGGTCCTGACAGTCAAGAAAACCGGCGCCGACCTGGGTCTCGCTTTCGATGGCGATGGCGACCGCCTGGGCGTCGTTACCCGCGACGGGGAAATCGTCTATCCCGACCGCGTGCTGATGCTGTTCGCGCAGGACGTGCTGACCCGCAACCCCGGCGCCACGATCCTGTACGACGTCAAGTGCACCGGACACCTGCAGCCGCTGATCCTCAAGGCCGGCGGCAGTCCGTTGATGTGGAAGACCGGGCATTCGCTGATCAAGGCCAAGATGAAGGAAACCGGCGCCCAGCTCGCCGGCGAGATGAGCGGCCACTTCTTCTTCCGCGAACGCTGGTACGGCTTCGACGACGGCGTGTACGCCGCCGCGCGGCTGCTTGAAATCCTCGCGGACGATCCGGAAGGCCGCACGCCCGAGCAGATTTTCGCGACGCTGCCCAAGGGGGTGTCGACACCCGAGCTGCACGTCCCGATGGCCGAAGGCCAGAACCATCCCTTCATCGTGCGCTTCCGCGAGCGCGCGCACTTCGAGGGCGCACGCCTGACCACCATCGACGGCTTGCGCGCCGACTGGCCGGATGGATGGGGCTTGGTCCGGGCTTCCAACACCACGCCCGTGCTGGTGCTGCGTTTCGACGCCGACGATCCCGATGCCTTGAAGCGCATCCAAGATGCCTTCCGTTCCCAGCTCCTGGCCTGCGATTCAACGCTGGAGCTGCCGTTCTGAAGATCCCGCTCGCGCCGGGGCGATAGGCTGATCGGCAACGCGGCTTCCACACACCGCGGATCGGGCTTCCGTCAGCGCAGACCGGGTGTCTCCGCATCCCCAGGCATCAGCGCGCAACGACTCCCACGCCCCATATCGCGAATGCCAGCGCCAACAGGATGACCAGCGCGAAGTAGTAGCGCGCACGGTTGCGACGCGGTGGTGGTCGCGGTTGCACGCGTTGCAGGCGCCGCTCGTGGCCACCGCTGTTGCGTGGAGGCGCGGGCGTGTCCGCATCCATCACCGGCTCCGGGCGCCGGGTCGCCGCGACAGCCGCAGGCAAGCGCCCGTACCGCTGTTCGAAAGCCAACGCGGCACCATACAAGCGGTTCAACCGTTGCAACCGAACCGCATCAACATCGCTGGCCACGCCCGTGCGATCGGGGTGCAACTGCGAGACCCGCCTGCGATAGGCCTGCTTCAGGGCGTCGAGGTCGCTGACGCCGGGTGCCAGACCCAATTCGTCGTATAGCAACAGAAAGTCGGTGTCTCCCGCCATGCCGTATCATGCCACCCGCGTTCGCTTTGTTCGTCAAACAGACCGGGCTCGCTCGCCCGACGGGAGCTCGCCAACCCGTCGCGGACCCGTACGGCCCGGCGGCCGAGACGACGCCTATGCCAGCTACCCGCCGGGCAAGCGTACAAGCGACGACGCGGGCATTGCCAACACCCGCGCGTCCAGGCCGCCATGCGCGGTAAGTCGACTCGCTGGATGTCGATCAGCGGGCGCCGCGGCCGAACAATACGACCTCCACGGTCTGGATCAGGATGGCAAGGTCGAACGCGAAATTGTGGTTCTTCACGTAGAAAAGGTCGAATTTCAGCTTTTCCACGGCGTCCTCGAACGAAGAACCATAGGGATACCGCAACTGCGCCCAGCCGGTCAGCCCCGGTTTCACGCAATGGCGCAGCGAGTAATAGCGGATCCGCGTGTTGAAGTCGTCCACGAACTGCGGCCGCTCCGGACGCGGACCGATGATGCTCATGTCGCCGCGCAGGACGTTCCACAACTGCGGCAATTCATCGAGGCGGGTCTTGCGAATGAAACGCCCGACCCGGGTGACGCGGCCGTCGTTCTTGGTCGCCCAGCGGGCGACACCGTCACGCTCGGCGTCGGTGCGCATGCTGCGGAACTTGATCACGGCGAATGCCTTGCCGTTCTCGCCCACGCGTTCCTGTCGGTACAGGATCGGCGAACCGCGGCCCGATTCGAGGCGAATTGCCAACATCGTCAGCAACATGAATGGCCACGCCACAAGCATCACCAAAGAAGCCATCGTGAGGTCGAAAGCGCGCTTGACCGTGCGCCGCGCCGGGGAAATGTTGAACCCGTCGGAGAAAACCAGCCACGACGGGTTGGTCAGGTCCATCTTGATCTTGCCGGCCTCGCGCTCGAAGAACTCGGCCAGCTCGGTCACCGCCACGCCGTGCTGCTTGCATTCCAGCAACGCATCCACCGGCAAGGTTCCGCGCCGGTCATCGGGACCCACCACGATCTCGTCCACCCCGAGCCGGGTCACCCAGTCGTACAGGGCCTCGTCGGGGTGCAGCAGCATGGTCTGCGGCACGCGCACAGGATCGGCACCGATCGGAACGTAGCCGAGGACCTTGAATCCACGCTGGTCGGTCTTCCGGCGCATCTTGCCGGCAACCTCGGCCGCGCGCTCGCCGGCACCGAGCATCACCACGCGCCGCTTGAACAGGTCGGCGTCGACGATGCCGAGGAACAACACGCGCCAGAGGGCCACGATCAGATAGCCGAGCACCAGCGTGATCCCCAGCACCCCGCGGCCGATATAGGCGGCGGGCGAAGCGTAATAAAGCACCGTCAGCGCCACGCCCCCGAGCACGAACGCAACTCCCTGACGACTCAGGCGGCCCAGCCAACCGGCACGCAAGTGGACCTGATAGAGGCCCAGCGCGGTCATCGCCAGTACCAGCACCATGCCGACCAGCGGAGCACGCCAATGCAGGGAGTGCCCGAATGCTGCCTGAGTGCCCTCGTCGCCCCAATAGCGCAGCACCACGGCGGCGTATACGCAACCCACCAGCAAGGCAAATTCGACCAGCACCAGCAGCAACTGCCACCTTAGCGCCCGCTGTCGAAACAATCGGAACATGTTGCGCCCCCTGTACTTTCCGCTTGGCCTCGGCATCGCCGGAAGCAAAGCGGACGGCTTTTATACTACGAATGTGACGAGGTTCAAATTTTGAACAGCTTCGATATCCCCTGCATCAAGCATGCCTAGGCCGAATTACAGATTCGCGACATGGCACTTCCGCCTGTAAATCCCTGTATCGTTGCTTCTTTTCGTCGTTAATCAGGGTCCTCAAGCCATGTGCGGAATCGTCGCCGGTTGCACCCAGCGTGATGTGGTCCCCATCCTGCTGGCCGGGTTGCATGCCCTCGAATACCGCGGGTACGACTCGGCAGGACTGGCGGTACTGGACGGGGGTCGAC
>JAJXWZ010000024.1 GCA_021781345.1 Pseudomonadota bacterium | reverse complement strand
TCAAGGACGATCGCACGACTATGCCGCGAACGCACCCCGCATCTTCTTCATCGCATTCGCCTCGAGCTGGCGGATGCGCTCGGCCGACACGCCGTATTCGTCGGCGAGTTCCTGCAGGGTGGCCTTGTCCTCGACCAGCCAGCGGCGGCGAATGATGTCGCGGGTGCGGTCGTCGAGCTTCGCCAGGGCGTGCTGCAATGCATCCAGCTGGTGTTCTTCCTGGTCGGCATCGGCCAATTGCAGGTACGGGTCGGCACCCTGGTCTTCGAGGTACGCGACGGGCGCGGGCGGCGCATCGTCGTCAGACTCGGCGGGCGCGTCGAAGCCCACGTCGCGACCCGACAGGCGCGATTCCATCTCCAGCACGGTCGCTTCCGGCACGCCGAGGTCCTTCGCGATCTCGCGCACTTCGTCCATGTTCATCCAGCCGAGGCGTTTCTTGCTCTTGCGCAGGTTGAAGAACAACTTGCGCTGCGCCTTGGTGGTGGCGACCTTGACGATGCGCCAGTTGCGCAGGATGAACTCGTGCATCTCGGCACGAATCCAGTGTACCGCGAAGCTGACCAGGCGCACGCCGTGGTCGGGATCGAAACGTTTGACCGCCTTCATCAAGCCGATGTTGCCTTCCTGGATCAGGTCGGCCATCTGCAGGCCATAACCCGAATAGCCGCGCGCGACGTGCACCACGAAACGCAGGTGCGACATCACCAGCTTGCGCGCCGCGTCGAGGTCGTCTTCTTCGCGGTAACGATGCGCCAGCGCCTGTTCCTCGTCGGCTGCCAGCACGGGGATGCGATGTACCGCGCCGATATAGGCGTCGAGGCTGCCGACCACGCTGGGAATAGGCAGGTTGTTGGCGACCAAGGCTTCGCTCATTGGTTATACCCCACTTGTGTGTATTGGCACTTCAACCATTCGAGTACCAAACCCGCGTCGAGGTTCCCGGGGCAGCATTGACTGCCGCCGGACCCTGCGAGGGTGATGCGACTAATTATACTCATGGGTATAGAAATTGCAAGCCACCGAAAGTCACCCTTCCAGTGCGGCCCGGGGCGGCAGCGACCAATCCACCGGCGTCCGGCCCTCGGCCTCAAGATACTGATTAACCTTGGAGAAATGCCGGCAACCCAAAAATCCCCGGTGGGCCGACAGCGGAGATGGGTGCGGGGCCTTGAGAACACAATGCCGTCGGGTGTCGATCAGCCGTCCCTTGGCCTGCGCGTACGCTCCCCACAGCAGGAACACCAGGCCCTCGCGACCCCGGTTCAATTCATCGATGACGCGGTCGGTGAAGCCTTCCCAGCCCTTGCCCTGGTGCGAACCCGGCATGCCCGCCTGGACGGTCAGCACCGAGTTGAGCAGCAGCACGCCGCGCCGCGCCCACGGCGTCAGGCAGCCGTGGTCCGGGCGCGGCACGCCGAGATCGTTTTCGATCTCGGTGAAGATGTTCTGCAGCGACGGCGGCACGGGCACGCCGGGCCGCACCGAAAAGCACAGGCCATGCGCCTGCCCGGGTCCGTGGTACGGATCCTGCCCCAGGATCACCACCTTGACCGCGTCGTAAGGCGTCGCGTCCAGCGCCGCAAAGATTTGCGGCCCGGGCGGATAGATGCGCTTGCCCGCACGCTTCTCCGCCAGCAGGAATTCGCGCAACGCGATCATTTCGGGGCGATCGAAGTAATCGCCCACGCGGGCCTTCCAGGAGGGCTGCAGTTGCAGGCGTTCGTCCGTCATGCCATGCCGGACGCGCGCTCAGCCGTTCAGCCGTCGCGCGACGCGCAACTGGAACAGCAGCTTGGTCATCAGCAGGCGCTCCTCGACGGGCTTCTCGACCAGGTCGTTGGCACCAGCCTTCAGCAGCGCGGCCTGATTGGCCGGGTTCTCGTCGCCGGTCATCACCAGCACCGGTAGGCGGCGCTTGCCGAGTCCGAGGTCGTTGCGGATCCACTCCAGCAGGTCGCCACCGGACATCTCGCCTTTCAGGCTCACGTCGGTCAGTACCAGGTCGGCGCCGACTTCGCCGCGGTCGCGTGCCGCGCCCAGGTATTCCACGGCTTCCTCGGCACTGCCCGACAGATGCACGGTCAAGCCGTAGCGTTGCAGCATGCGGCTGGTGGACAACGCCACCACGCGGCTGTCTTCCGCGTAGAGGATCGTGCCTTCGGCGTGCTCGCTCGGCTGCACGTAGCCCCGGATGAAATCCGCAAGTGCGGCATACCCGGCAGCCTTGTCGAAATAGTCGGTGATCTCGTCGCCGATTTCGCGGTTCTGCAGGCGTTCCTGCACGTCGCCGGAGACCGCGACGATCGGGATGTATGCCTGCGGCGCGTGTTCGCGCACGTATTTCGCCAGCACCGTGCCATCCATGTCCGGCAGGCGCAACGCGGTCGTCATCAGGTCGACCACGCCTTCGTGCAACGCCTGCTCGGCCTCGGCGCCGCTGGCACAGGCGATCACCGTCGCCCCGGGCAGGTCCCTTTCGAGCACCCGCGTGATCAAGGTGCGGGCCACCCTCGAACCGTCCACCACCATCACGCGCGGATTGTCACTGACGATGTGGCGAAGGACGTCGTTCATGGCTTCGATGTGCAATCGGTGTTTCCGCGGGCCAGCGACGGCAACATGCAGATTGATGGAGCATCGTGGATCATGTGCGCCAACGCAGCAGGTGGCGGCTGCTGGCCAGCAGGGCACCCAGCCAGCCCAGCGCGACCGCGATCGCCCAGCCGCCACCAAGCGTAGCCCAGGACAGTCCGCCGAAGCGCAGCCTGCCGGCATAACTGGCGACCAGGTCACGCACCGGTGCAGCCAGCACTCCCTCCAGCAGCAGTACCAGCAATATCGCGACGCCACCCGCGGCCAAGCCGTACCAGGCGCCCTCGTAGAGATAAGGCCGGCGCACGAAGGCCGCGCTGGCCCCGATCAATTGCTGGACCGCGATCTCGTTCGCGCGCCCGCGGATGTCCAGACGCACGGTATTGCCGATCACCAGTACCGCCGCCGCGCCAAGCAAGACCGCCAGCAGCAGCGTCACCCGCCGGCCCAATGCGACCAGCGCATCCAGGCGCGACCGCCACCGCCCGTTGTCCTGCACCAGATCCACCTGCGGCAACGCACGCACGTCGCGCACCATCGCCTCGACCTGCGCACGACCCGCGCCCGCCGCGGGCTGGACCAGCAACACGAACGGCAACGGGTTGTCGGGCAGCGACTTGATCGCATCGCCGAAACCCTGCATGGCCGCAAGTTCCGCGAGTCCCTGCTGCGGCGTGCGCAGCACCACCGCATCAATGTCGGCGCGCGCCCGCAGGCTGGCAGCCAGCCTTGCCGCGGCGTCCGCGGTGACATCCGGCTTCAGGAACACGCTCACCGATTGCGAGTCGCCCAGCGCCGTCGCCAGGTGCTGCACGTTGGTCAGCAGAAGATAAAACGACAGCGGCAACGCCAGCGCCAACCCCATCACCGCGATCGTCAGCATGCTTCCCAGCGGACGCCGCAGCAGCTGGCGCAGGCTGTCGCGCAGGCACCAGACATGCTGGTGGCGCCACATCGCCAGCCGCGTGTGCCGCACCGAACTGGCCATCGCCGCGCGCGTGCTCATGCGACCTCGCTCGCCGGAACGTCGTCGATCAGGTGCCCGTGGTCGAGCACCACCACGCGTTGCTTCATGCGCTTCAGCAACGCCAAGTCGTGGCTCGCGATCAGGATGGTGCTGCCGGTTTGCCGCAGGCTGACGAACAACTGCATGATTTCCTCGGAGAGTTGCGGATCGAGGTTGCCGGTAGGCTCGTCGGCGATGATCAGGGCGGGCCGCGCCACGATCGCGCGGGCGATGCCGACGCGCTGCTGCTCGCCGGTGGACAGCCCGGCCGGTGCATCCTTGCCGCGCCCGTCGAGACCGACCTTTTCCAGCGCGTTGCGCACGCGCTTGCCGCGCTCCTCGCGCGGGACGCCGGCGATCACCAGCGGCAGCGCGACGTTGTCGGCCACGCTGCGATCCATCAGCAGGCGGTGGTCCTGGAACACCATGCCGATGTCGCGGCGCAGGCGCGGGACCTCGCGGCGCCTGACGCGCGCTAGATTCCTGCCGTGCACCTCGATCGCGCCGCGGCTGGGGCGTTCGATCAACGCGACCAGCTTCAGCAGGGTGGTCTTGCCGGCGCCCGAATGGCCGGTGACGAACAGCATCTCGCCGGCCTCGACTTCGAACGACACGTCGATCAGCGCCTCGCGGCCCTCGGGATAGCTCTTGCTGACGGACTCGAAGCGGATCACGGAGACGACTGCCGGTGAAAACCGGAGCCAAGCATAAAGGCTCCGCTCGTGCGCGAGGCAGGCGGGCAGGTGCGCCCGGCGCAGATGTCAGGCGTTGGCTGCCGGCGGCGTCGAGCGGCCACCCGGATTGCGGCGGCGACGTCGGCGCAGCTTGTCCGTCGCGGGCTTGCCCTCCGGCACTGCATCATCGGCCTCCGTCTCGCCGGCAGGGGAACGAGCAGGGTGCGCCGCCGCGCGCGAGGGCGGCGCGGCCAGCC
The DNA here is from genome assembly GCA_021781345.1 of Pseudomonadota bacterium. Classification (GTDB taxonomy): domain Bacteria; phylum Pseudomonadota; class Gammaproteobacteria; order Xanthomonadales; family Rhodanobacteraceae; genus 66-474. The sequence continues at coordinate 9,327 of JAJXWZ010000024.1, read as the reverse complement.
AGGCCGGCTCGATCGCGAGCACCGGGATCTTCATGCCGATGTAGCGTTCGATGTCCGGCAGGTTCATCGCGTACAGATCACAGGCGAAGCTGATCGCGTCGCCCTCGGCGCCCAGCCGCGCGGTACGACCGATGCGGTGCACGTAGTCCTCGCCGTCCTGGGGCAGGTCGTAGTTGAACACGTGGCTGACCTCGGGGATGTGCAGGCCGCGCGCAGCCACGTCGGTCGCGACCAGGATCTCGGCCTCGCCCTTCTTGAAGCGCTCGAGCAGCTTCTGGCGCTTCGCCTGCGGCACGTCGCCCGACAAGGCGCCTACTCGGAATCCGTGCCGCTTCAAGCGCTCGGTGACGCGCTCGGCGGCGGCGCGGGTGTTGACGAACACGATGCTGCGCTGCGGATCGCAGTGCTCCAGCAGGTTCAGCAGCAGCGGGATCTTCTCTTCCTTGGCCGGGAAATACACCTGCTGGCGCACGCGGTCGGCGGTGACGTTTTCCGTTTCCACCGCCAGCTTCTCGGGCTGGTTCATGTGCTCGTAGGCCAGTTCCAGCACGCGGTAACTCAGCGTCGCCGAGAACAGCATGCCCTGGCGCTCCTCGCGCGGCGGCATACGGCGCAGCAGGTAGCGCACGTCCTTGATGAAGCCGAGGTCGAACATGCGATCGGCCTCGTCGATCACGAAGGCCTCGACCGCCCGGAAGCTGAAGACGTGCTGCTTGAAGTAGTCGATCAGGCGGCCGGGCGTCGCGATGATCACGTCGCAGCCGTCGCGCAATTGCTGGCGCTGCTTGTCGTAGTCGACGCCACCGTAGATCAGCGCGCAACGCAGCCCGGTTTGGCGGCCGATCGCCTGCGCGTCCTTGTCGATCTGAATCGCCAGCTCGCGGGTCGGCGCGATGATCACCGCACGCGGATCGTTGTCCTTGCGCTCGGGAATCGCAGGCCTGGTCAGCAGGCGGTTCATCACCGCGACCAGGAACGCGCAGGTCTTGCCGGTCCCGGTCTGCGCCTGGCCGGCGACGTCGCGCCCCGCCAGCGCGACCGGCAGGGTCAGCGCCTGGATCGGGGTGCAGCGCGTGAAGCCGCAATCGGCGATGCCTGCGGCAAGCAGCGGATGCAGGTCGAATTGTTCGAAGAAGATGTCGCTGAGGACTTGGTCGGCCACGGATATTTTGCCAAGGAGCTTTGCCACCGAGGATGGCGGCAGATGGATGAGGCATTGCGCGACCCGCCGCATGCGACGGGTCGCGGGCAACACGGTGCACTTGAATCGCGCACCGGCTTGCGATGGAATGCCACGACGAAGCGCGGCGCGGCAAGGCACGAATACGGCAACCGCATCCCGCGCCGCGATGCGGTTGCCGATTGTAGCAGGGCGGCCTCCGGACCATGCTTGCAATCGCCCGGCTCCTCCCCCACCTTGTGCGGACATCCTCGCGCGGCAGGCCCCTCCATGAGCGAAAACATCACCCACGTCAAAGACGCCGATTTCGAATCCGAAGTCCTGAAATCCGACACCCCGGTACTGCTGGACTTCTGGGCGGAGTGGTGCGGACCCTGCAAGTCGATCGCGCCGATGCTGGACGATATCGCCAAGGAATACGCCGGTCGGCTCAAGGTGGTGAAGATCAACATCGACGAGAACCAGAAAACCCCGATGACCTACGGCGTGCGCGGCATCCCGACGCTGATGGTGTTCAAGGGCGGCAAGGTCGAAGCCACGCAGATCGGCGCCGTCGGCAAGGGGCAACTGACCCAGATGATCGACCGCGCGATTTGAGCGTGGTCGACCCGTCGGGCGCCCTCGCGACCGCTGCGCTGCACCCGGCCCTTCCGGTTGCAGCGGGTCCCGAACGTTTCTCCGTTGCATGATTGCGCAGCGCACCCGCTTCGATTGCGACGTCGAAGCGGGCGGTCGCATGGAACACCAAGCTGAACCTCGCCCGGGGACCCGCTTGTCGGCGCCCCCCGCGCGATGCTAGATTGAGCATCGGCCGGTGGTGCTTCTGCCCGGCCCTCTCCCTTTCGTTTCCTCCCGCGCTTCGAGCGCCGACGAGGCTTGTCCCGTGTCCGATACCGAAAATTCCGTCCAGGGCGAAGACGCCCACGCGTCCTCTGCTGCTTCCGAATCCAATGGCAACGATGGCGGCGAAGGCCAGTCGCAGCGTGGCAACCGGCCCGACCGCAATCGCCGCCGCCGCGGACGCCACTCGCGCGGCGGCAACGGCCAGGCGGGCAACCCGAACGGCCTCCCGGCCGACGTGTCCGGCGACGAGGCCGATGCCGGCGATCCGAAACGCCTGATCAACCTCACCGAACTGAAGCGCAAGAACTCGGTGCAATTGCTGGAGATGGCCGAGGAACTCGGCATCCAGGAAGGCGTGGCACGCGCGCGCAAGCAGGACGTGATCTTCCACATCCTGCGTGCCCATGCCAAATCCGGCGGCAGCATCTGGGCCGAGGGCGTGCTGGAAATCCTGCAGGACGGTTTCGGCTTCCTGCGTTCGGCCGACGAGTCCTACCTCGCCGGTCCCGACGACATCTACGTGTCCCCCTCGCAGATCCGCCGCTTCAACCTGCGCACCGGCGACTACATCACCGGACGCGTCCGCCATCCGAAGGAAGGCGAGCGCTATTTCGCGTTGCTGAAGGTGGACGACATCAACGGCGATCCGCCGGAAGCCTCCAAGAACAAGCTGCTGTTCGAGAACCTCACGCCGCTTTTCCCGCGCAAGGCGTTCCACCTCGAACGCGGCAACGGCTCGACCGAAGACATCACCGGCCGCATCCTCGACCTGATCGCGCCGGTCGGCAAGGGCCAGCGCGGCCTGATCGTCAGCCAGCCCAAGGCCGGCAAGACCATGATGCTGCAGAACGTCGCGCAAGCGATCGTGCACAACCACCCGGACGTGCACCTGATCATCCTGCTGATCGACGAGCGCCCGGAAGAAGTCACCGAGATGCAGCGCGGCGTCAAGGCGGAAGTGGTGTCCTCCACCTTCGACGAACCCGCGGTGCGCCACGTGCAGGTCGCCGAGATGGTGATCGAGCGCGCCAAGCGCCTCGTGGAGCACAAGAAGGACGTGGTGATCCTGCTCGACTCGATCACCCGCCTCGCGCGCGCTTACAACACCGTGGTGCCGAGTTCCGGCAAGGTGCTCACCGGCGGCGTGGACGCCAACGCGCTGCAACGCCCGAAGCGCTTCTTCGGTGCCGCGCGCAACGTCGAGGAAGGCGGCTCGCTGACGATCCTCGCGACCGCGCTGATCGACACCGGCTCCAAGATGGACGAGGTGATCTACGAGGAATTCAAGGGCACCGGCAACATGGAAGTGCACCTCGACCGCCGGATTTCAGAAAAACGCGTGTACCCGGCCATCAACATCAACCGCTCCGGCACCCGCCGCGAGGAACTGCTGATACCGCCAGACATGCTGCAGAAGATCTGGATCCTGCGCAAGCTACTGCATCCGATGGACGAGCTGGCTGCGATGGAATTCATGCTCGACAAGATGAAGAACACCAAGACCAACGACGAGTTCTTCAACGCCATGAAGCGGTGAGATCGCTGCATGGCAGACTCAACCAAACGCCGGCCAAGTGCCGGCGTTTGCGTTTCAAGTCGGAATTGACGCTGGCTATACTCATGCGCACGTACACGGGGAATCCCGCAGTACGCTGGAAATGACTGTGGCTACCGGGGTTGCTGATCGCGGCACCATTCATCGCGGCCGCGAACGGTGGCCATCATTCGAATCCAGACCTGTGTCGAACTCAGAAGTCATTCGTTTCGCAATCGTGGCAGCACGGTGACTACAAAGTGCCCGGGAACATCCAGCCCCTGATGAAGGCCAGCATCCACGGCGACACCACGCGAGTACTTTCCATCCTCGCTACCATGCCGCCCTCGGAACTGGAACGTTGGCAACAGCTGACTCTTTACAACGCTACCTTGTTCGGCCGCACTGCCACCGTTGATGCACTACTGAATCATGGTGCCAACGCCAACGCCCGAACGTTGATTCCGGCGTTTTTCATCTGCAGGCAATCTCTGCGTAACCATGCAGTGGAGCATTACCTGCAATCCGAGGACGCAATGCCCGGCGGCGCTCGAAATCCCGAGCCTGGATGTATTGCACCAGCCCACACGGTGGGTCCGGTGTTGGTGGCGGCTCTTGAGTGCCACGATGCTGCCACGGTGGAGGCGCTCTTGCGACACGGAGCCGATCCCATGCAACCACTCACGCCCAGGCAAGACTTGCCTAAAGGGTACGACGACCTGCCCGACCCATTCATTGAAGCCGTAACGAATGGTGATTCCGGATCCTTGCAGGCATTACTGGCCCATGGCGCTGATCCTTGTACCGAAAATCACCGGCTTGCCCACAACTGGAAATTGATGAAACAAAGAGCGCCCTCTCCTCCGACGCTGGCACGCATCGGCGAGAAGGAAGGATTGCCATCCACCTTGGTGCAACGTCTTACCTGCCACGAACCTCGCGAATCCGGTTGACCATGCGCATCTGCGTCTACTGCGCTTCCAGCAACCAGGCCGATCCGCGCTTCCGCGACGCGGCATTCCGGCTGGGCGGGCTGCTGGCGGCCGACGGGCACACCATCGTCTATGGCGGCGGCTCGGCCGGTTCAATGGGCGCGGTCGCGGACGGCGCGCTTTCGCAGGGCGGCGAGGTGATCGGCATCCTGCCGCGCTTCATGGCCGATCTGGAATGGGGCCACCCGGGCCTGACCCGCCTCGAGATGGTCGACGACATGCAGGAACGCAAACGCCGGCTGCTCACCGGTTCCGACGCGGTGGTCGCGCTACCCGGCGGCTGCGGCACGCTGGAAGAACTGTTCGAAGCGATCACGCTGAAGCGACTTGGGCTCTACTTCAACCCGATCGTGCTGCTCGACACCATGGATTACTGGCAGCCGCTCGACGCCTTCCTGCACCAGGTGATCGAGCAGCGTTTCATGAATCCCGAGCACGCGAAGATGTGGAGCCTTGCCGCCGCGCCGGAAGACGTGTTGCCTGCAATCAGGAACGCGCCGATATGGGACGAACACGCGCGCGATCGCGCGGTGGTGAGATAAGGCCCGGAGAAGAGCCGACGCGCATGGCGGGGTTGTTCGTATCATCCATGACGCTCATCCCTCGCTGGCGCTCGGGGCCGACCCTTCGGTCGTCCAAAATCGTTCCAGACGATTTTGTCGAACCCACTTCGCTCTGAAAGTGACGCTTCGGAAAACTGGCGCGCTCGGCGGGATTCGACGGATACCAAAACGCCTCTGGATTCGGCTGTAGTAAAATTGGATTTGTGGGATCGTTAACAACGAAAGACTGACAAAGCACGGCGTGCTACACGAACTGATGGCCTGACTCTCTCCAACGACACTCGCACCCGACCGCACGGACAGGCTGGGCGGTGGTGGGTGTCGTATGGAGAGATGCCATGTATGTTGTGACAAGACAGGCCGCTGTCTGGGTGGACGACCCGACCGACGTTGCACCGCGACGCGCTCCCCGCCCGAAGCGCATCCAGCGCTGGGCCACCCGCCCGATGCGTACCCCCGCAGGAACGGCGCTTGCGCTCAGGATTGAAGGCGACGATGTGCGTGTGCTGATCTGCAATTTCGCCAGGCGCCGTTGGGTGCGAGTTGAATTGGTCATGACCGAACATCAACTCAGGCGTTGGATGAGGACCGGTTTCCGCCCCGGGGGCTGAGCCATAGACCGGATGCGGGCGGGGCGACGCCCGCATCCGGCTTCTTGCGAGGCTGCTGGATTGTGAGCGTTTGCAGGCCTCATAGGCGCCAGCTTGGGTTGGTTGCATCCGCAGCTCGGTTTGCATGGGCTGATGCAATCGATCGCCGAGTGCTGCCGTTTCGGATTGTGGAAGCGCTCGATGTGGACGAAGACATCCACCTTAGCCTCGTTGCGCGTGCGACACGTTGTGCGTGCGGCGCGACCGGTCTTCCGCGTGGAGAAAAAGTGACCTGCAGACTGTTTTTGTAGCCACCCAGTCGGCGAGTCTCGGTTCGGCAACTTGTTTCGCGACATCAAAAGAATTTTGACTGGCGGGACCATTCGGTACCGTTCCCACCAGTCTTGGACGGTGAGACACGCAGCCCTCAATCTATCGATGTCGGCATGGCACCTCGTGTGGTTGCGAGACGCGGACCAGGGGGGCTACGCGGCGCTGGTGTACGTGCTCGAGCACGTAGCGTCACCTTGCCGCGCTCTGGCAAGGTGTGATCAAGATGTAGGAGGATCCATGAAGCTTGGAACAGGGGTGGTCATTGCTTTGGCCGCGTGGGTCATCCCGCCGGTGGCATTGTCGACGTGGCTGCTGCTGACGCCGAACGTGTTGCTGGCCGAGGCCGATGTCGGCCAAGTCGTTGCAGTGCACAGTGAACACAGGTGGTTTCCTTCCGATGACACCACCACGCTGCAGACGACCGCGGGTACGTTCACGGTGGCGGGCATCCAGTCGGCGCCCCGCGGCCAGCGGCTGGTGATCAAGGACTCGACCCGGGATGGCGAGCAGGTTTGCGCCGCACAAGGCACGGACACCTGTGCCGATTTTGTCGGCCACTACTTGGGAGCCCTGCAGGCGGTACCGCACGGTCCGGTGGTGCTGAGCCACGCCGTACGCGGGAACCTGTGGGACCTTGCTGGATTCTGGGGGGTCGCCGCAGGCGTGGTATTCGCGCTGGTGGCGATGTTCTGGCTGATAGAAAGTCTAGGTGACTGCGAGCCATGCGATGCGGGTGAGGGCACTGCATGAGCCGACACGCGGCGCCTTCATCCGGCACGCGCGATGGCGTGCAGCCGATCTACGGGCGCAGGAGATGCCTATTGGCGGATCGGAATGAATCGGCGTATGCGCAGGGCCAAACCGCCCTGGACCGGGCGTCGACGGTCGGTTCGATACGAAGCAGCACTTTGGCACAAGGTTGAATCATGAACACCGAGCCTCTCTCGCCAGCACCTGTCGCCCGTGGTCCGGGGCAATCCCATGTGGCGCAAATCCTTTTCTTGCTCCTGCTGATGGGGGGCGTGCTGGTCCCATGGTCGATCTGGCTGTGGTTCCACTTCACTCCGAACGCCGTGCTGGCCAGCGCGGACGTCGGCCGGTTCGTCTCGGCGAGCAAGGGCAACGGCGGGACCGATGTCCAGACCACCGAGGGCACGATCGCGATCGATGGAACTTTGTCGGCCCTGCGTGGCAGCTTGCTCGTTGTCCAGCGCTCCACGAAGCGCGGAACCGAGCTGTGCGTTGCAGGCGAGCCACAGTCGTGCGTGGTCCTTGCCGGTCCCTGGTCAGGGCCTTTGCGGCGGGTCCCCGGCTCCGGGCACGCGACCGACTTTTACGCGCACGGAATCTCGGCGTACAGCTTGCGGGTCTGGCGCCTGTTCGGGTTCTTGATGGCATTTTTCAGTCTCATCGCGGCGGGCGTGGAAATTACAGACAACCACCCCGAATCCAAGCGTCGGTAATCGACCGCGTCACCTGATCCCGGCGGGTCAAACCGAGCCGGTGTCGTTCGACGTATAATGAAAACTGGCCTCCACGCTAGTACGCACCGCCCTCACGGCGGTCGCCGTGCGACTCCTCTTCGCGCATCCGCGTCCCGCGGACGATGGATGCGTATGTCCACTTCGAGGAGACGCACCATGTTCAACACCGAAACCAAGACACCTACCCCAGGCTACGAGCGCGAGTACGGGCACGCGGTCTGCGACCGCTGTGGCCATGTCATGGACGAGGCTGACCACAAGAGCGGCTACCAGAACCTGACGATGCTGAGGTTCCGCGCAGCCTATGGCAGCAAGTTTGGCGAGGGCCGCTGCGTGGAAGGGGACTTCTGCGATGCGTGCCTGTTCGAGCTGGTGGCGCCGTATGTACGCGTGATCGACGACCGCCGGGTTCCCGATTCCACCGATTTCTTCCGGATCCAGTCTCCGCGGCGCCTGTACCTGGAGCACCAGATTGCCGGGGCCATGGCCGAAGGGATCCTGATGACGTTGGGCGACTGGATTGCGCAAAGCTTCGACCCGGCATTCACGCGCCGGAAGCTCGTGGAAGAGCCCGAAGCGCCCGCCACTGGCGGGTCGCCGCCGCCCGGCGCTTGATTTTCCACGCTGCCGGTGTCGGCCGGCGACCACGTCGTTCCTGCTGACGCGGACCGAAACGCAGCCGCGTCATCCCATACCTTTTTGGAGGCCCACCATGTACACCATTGAAACCCACCAGCATGAAGCCAAGGTCGTCATCTGCGACCGTTGCGGCAAGCGCATGAGCGAAGACGAGCCGTATACCGGCTACAACAACCGCACCCAGATCCGGTTCCGCGCCGGTTACGCTAGTTTGTTTGGCGATGGCAACAAGGTTGAAGGCGATCTCTGCGATCAATGTCTGCATGACCTGCTGGGGCCGTACCTGCGCGTGGTCGAGGCGGACACGCGCGAAGCCGATGCCTACAACGCCGACCCGGCTACGCCCATCCACGAGTTCTTTGACATGCAGGCAAGGCGAGTCTACGCGCCGTACCAGACGCCCTACCAGATGGTGGAAAACGTGGCGCTGATCCTGAGGGAGTGGATCGACACGTGCTTTGACCTGAAGTTGAGACGGACGCCAGTGGTTGCCGATCAGATCCCTGCTGACGCGCAAACCCCGGCGCGATGACCTGCGGAGACACAGCGACGAGGCCGCCTGTTGCCGCCGTTTGATCCAGCCTCACGACCGTGCCGCTGTGGGGCCCGAATAGCCGTCAAATTCCCCGCCGATCGATAGTAATCGTTCACAACACACGCGCAAGAATCGCCTCAGGTCAGCTGCACAAACGCCAACCGGCGTGTTGTCCACACGAGGCGGGCAGTGCCATCAATAAGGTGGCCCTGCCCGCCATTTGGTTTACGCGCTCTGCCTCTCTTTCACAAGGGCGAGAAGCTTGGCCCGAAGCTTGGCAACTTTCCGCGCTTGATGTATGCGCAGTGCACGCTCTTGCCGCGCCGGGTCCTTGGTGCGTTCCTCCTGCCATGCGTCATAACCCAGAAAGCCAGACTCTTCCGTGCAGTCGTCGAGCGCGCTCATCAGCAACGGGCTGGAATTGGGCTTGTCCAGATCAATCCACCACCACCACACACCAGCGAGTATTGACGGATCAATTGGACCCTCGTGCTTCTTATTCCTGCGCCGTGCCAACGTGCGGCGGACGTTCGCGCTGATCGCCTGCATATAAAACCGCGGAGCAATCACCATGGTGGCCTCAACGCGCGCGTGCCAGACCGGAACCTCCTCTCCGGCGCCATTGATCCGGTCG
>JAJXWZ010000244.1 GCA_021781345.1 Pseudomonadota bacterium | reverse complement strand
GCCCTCCATTATAACCGCTGAACGCCCCCTTGCTGCGCCGCACAAGTGCCGTTGGCCGCAGTCGGAGCCGCTTTCGTGAAAGCCAGGCCAGGGAAGGCCGCTCTGGGGCTCCCTGGCCGGAGTCATGGCCGTCGCGACCGGGTGTTCCGAACGCGGCGATCAGGGCAGGTCGAAAAAAAGGTTGTCGATCAGGCGGGTCCCGCCCAGCCTCGCCGCGACCAGCGCCATAAGGCCCGAGCGCTCGCCCTCGTCCGGGACGGCGAGGTCTTCGGCACGCCGGACGACCGCGTAATCCGGGACGAATCCCGCGCGCTCCAGCCTGCGCTTCGCGGCGCCCTCGATCGCGCCCAGCGCATGGCCCTCGACGAAGGATTCGCGCATCCATTCCAGCGCCGCATGCAGCGCCGGCGCGTGCGCACGCTGCTGCGCGTCGAGGTAGCGGTTGCGCGACGACATCGCCAACCCGTCCGCTTCGCGCACGATCGGTCCGGCGATGATCTCCAGCGGCAACGCCAGCTCGCGCACCAGACGCCGCACCACCAGCAACTGCTGCCAGTCCTTCTGTCCGAACACCGCCACGTCAGGCTCGACCATCGCGAACAACTTGGCCACCACGGTGGCCACGCCGTCGAAATGGCCGGCCCGGTGCTCGCCCTCGAGGGCATCGCCGACATCGGGCACGTGGATGCGCAGCGCATGCCCGGATCCGAACGGATACATCGTTTCGACCGCGGGCGCGAACAACAGATCGCAGTTGTGCTCGACCAGGCCGACGCTGTCCTCGGCCAGCGTGCGCGGATAACGCTCGAAATCCTCGCCCGGTCCGAACTGGGTCGGATTCACGAACACGCTGGCCACCACGCGGTCGGCCTGCCTGCGCGCCAGCTCGATCAGCGAAAAATGCCCGGCGTGCAGGTTGCCCATGGTCGGCACGAACCCGACCCGGCGGCCTTCCTGCTTCCAGGCCCGGACGCAGGCGCGCAACGCACGCAGGTCGCCAACGGTACGCATCAGGCCGCAATCTGTTCGGGTCCGGGGAAACGCCCGGCGCGTACGTCTTCCGCGTAGGCCGCGAAGGCCTCGCGCACCGAGCCGCGTCCTTCCAGGAAATCCTTGCTGAACTTGGGTCGCCGGCCGGGCGTGATGCCGAGCATGTCGTAGCTGACGAGCACCTGGCCGTCGCAGTCCGCGCCGGCACCGATGCCGATGGTCGGGATCGGCAAGTCGCGGGTGATGTCGCCGGCCAGCGCGGCCGGCACCGATTCCAGTACCAGCAGCTCCGCACCGGCGTGCGCCACGGCGCGTGCCTCGGCGCGCAGCCGCGCGGCCGCGTCCTCGGTCTTGCCCTGCATGCGATAGCCGCCCAGCTTGTGGACCGATTGCGGCGTCAAGCCGAGGTGTGCGCACACCGGCACGTCGCGCGAGGCCAACGCGGCGATCACTTCGCAGGTCCAGTCTGAGCCGCCTTCCAGCTTGACCATCGCGGCACCGCCTTCGGCCATCAGGCGCATCGCGGCGGCCAGCGCGGTCGCCGGATCGCGGAACTGCATGAACGGCAAGTCGGCGATCAACAGCGTGGTGGCCAGGCCGCGTGCCACCAGCGACACGTGGTACACCATCTGGTCAAGCGTGACCGGCAACGTGCTGGCTTGGCCCTGCACGACCATGCCCAGCGAATCGCCGACCAGCGCCACGTCGATGCCGGCGGCTTCCATCTGCGCCGCGAAACTGGCGTCGTAGCAGGTCAGCATGGCGATCTTCTCGCGGCGGGCCTTCATCGCGCGCAGCCCCGGAACGGTCACCGGCTTGCGTTTGGGTGCGTCGGCAGGCTCAACGTACATGCGGGCGCTCCGGGAATGGGACGTTCATTATCGCCGCTCGTCCGCGCAGGGCCAAGTCAAATTCCACGCAGGTCCCGCATCCTGAATCCCGCCACGAACAAGGCGCCGACATACGCCGCGCCGCCCGCGCACACCAGCGCCACGAGCTTCCAGATGCGCGTGAGGATCCGTTCGCGGGTCCATTGCTGCCACGGCCAGAAGTGCAACCCGATCCAGACCACGATAACCAGCGCCGCACAGGCCAGCGCCATGCGCAACCAATGGCGTCCCCACCCCGGCTGGCGCTGGTAGACGCCTGTTCGCTTGAGGTACCGCCACAGCAGCGCGAATTGCAGATAGTTCGAAATCGAACTCGCGATCGCCATGCCGAGCTGCAAGCCGGGCTGCCGTGCGATGCCTTCCAGCCACGGCAACTGTTTCAAGCCCGCCGGGGCCCACAGCTCGAACAGCAGCGCAATCAACGCGAAATTGGCGATCATGTTGACGACCAGCGCGATCACGCCCGCGCGCACCGGCGTCCGGGTGTCCTGGCGCGAATAGAACGCCGGCAGCAGGGTGCGGGTCAATGCGATGGCCGGAACGCCGCAACCCATGCCCACGATCGTGATCGCTGTCATGCGGCTGTCGAAGGCATTGAAGCGGCCATTCTGGAAGCACGCGGCGACCACCGGCTCGGCCAGCAGCAACAACCCGCACATGGCCGGCAACGCGATGATCAGCGTGGTGCGCAGACCCCAGTCCAGCGAGCGCGAGAAACCCTCCCGATCCGCGGTGACGTGATGGCGCGACAGCGCCGGCAGGATCACGGTGCCCAGCGCGACCCCAAACACGCCCAGTGGCAATTCGAGGAAACGCGTGGCCTGATACAGCCATGTCTGCGAACCCGTCACCAGCAGCGACGCGACCACGGTGTCGAGCAGCAGGTTGAGTTGCGCGATGGAAGAACCGAACAGGGTCGGCACCATCAGGCGCATGATCCGTTTCACGAGTGGATGATTCCAGCCCCATGTCGGCACCGCCAAAAGATCCAGGCTCGCGATGGACGGCAGCAGGAACAGCAATTGCAGAATCCCCGCCGCCAATACCGCCCAGCCCAGCGCCTCGATCGGCACCGCGAGATGCCGCGACCACCACAGCGCACCCGCGATCAGGCACAGGTTCAGGATCACCGGCGCCAGGGCTGGCAGCGCAAACCGGTGGAAGCTGTTGAGGATCCCGCCGCACAACGCGGTCAACGACACGAACAGCAGGTACGGGAAGGTCAACCTCAGCAATTTGATGGTCAGGTCGAACTTGTGCGGCTCGTCCAGCGCGCCGGGCGCGAACCCCGTCGCCACCTGCGGCGCGAAGATCAGTCCCAGGGCCACGACCACCAGCAGTACGCCGCCCAGCGTGCCGGCGACGCGTGCGGTCAGCTCGCGCAACTCGCCATGGCTGCGGGTCTCCATGACTTCGGTGAACACCGGCACGAAGGCGGTCGAAAACGACCCCTCGGCGAACAGCCGGCGCATGAAGTTGGGGATGCGGAACGCGATCACGAACGCGTCGGTGGCCGCGCCCACCCCGAACACGTGGG
>JAJXWZ010000209.1 GCA_021781345.1 Pseudomonadota bacterium | reverse complement strand
ATTCAATCTGAGCCACATGCGTCCCCTGCTCCTGATCCAGACCGGCGAAGCGCCGGATGCCTTGCTGCCGCGCTTCGGCGGATTCGCCGACTGGTTCCGCGCCGCGATGCGGCTCGAACCCGCACAGATGCATGTCGTGCGCGTGCACGAGGGGCAGGCTTTGCCCGGCTTTCGCGACGTGGCCGGTGCGGTGATCACGGGTTCTGCGGCGATGGTCACCGACCGTGCCGGCTGGAGCGAACGCACCGCGGCATGGATACGCGAGTCACTGCACGCGGCATTGCCGTTGTTCGGCGTGTGCTACGGCCACCAGTTGATGGCACACGCACTGGGCGGGACGGTGGGCTGGCTGCCGGCCGGACGCGAAATCGGCACCCAGGGCATTTCAAGCCATGCTTCCGCGGCTTCCACGTGGCCGGACGGCTTGCCGGATTCGTTCCCCGCCCACACCACGCATCGACAGTCGGTGCTCGAGCCGCCGCCCGGTGCCGAGGTCCTGGCGCGTTCGGAACGCGATCCGCACCAGTTGCTGCGCTATGCGCCGCATGCATTGTCGAGTCAATTCCATCCCGAGTTCACGGTCGCGGTGATGCGTGCCTATATCGCCGCACGCGCCGACGCGCTGCGTGAAGAGGGATTCGATGCCACCGCGCTCGACGCGGGCGTCCGCGAGACCGAAGCGGCACGTGGACTGCTTGAACGCTTCGCGCGCATGGCACTATCCCGCAACCGCGCCGCGGCCTGATCGCTCTCACCAACTACGCTGCCGCAGCCTGCGTTCCACCGCGCCGCGGGAAACGATCGCGAAAACGATGCCGAAGCCGAAGCCGGCGAGATGCGCCCACCACACGACCGCACCGAAACCGGGTCCCGCCCACGTGAAAAGCAATTGCAGCAATACCCACATCCCGATCAAAAGCGCCGCGGGTACCCGGATGAACTGGAAGTACAGCCCCAGCGGCAGCACCAGCCCGAGGTGTGCGCGCGGGAACAGCGCCAGGTAGGCTCCCAGCGTGGCCGACACCGCGCCGCTGCAACCGATGATCGGACGCAACTGGCCGGACAACGTCCAGGCACCGACCAGATTGGCGAATGCCCCACCGATCAGGAACAGGAACAGGAATCGCCGCGAACCGAGCGCGCGCTCGGCCGGCAATCCGAAGATCACCAGGAACAGCATGTTACCCAGCAGATGCACCCAATCGGCGTGCATGAACAGGGACGTGAACGGCCGCAGCCACAACCCGTCGCGCAGGACCTGGCCGTGCTGGAAGAGATGCGCAGGCACCGTGCCCCAGTCGCCGAGCAGGACATACCGCGTCGCCGGCGCGGACAGCATCAGCCACAGGTAACTGGCCACGCATGCCACGACCAGTGCCGCGGTAACCCAGCGGGGATGCGCATGCTGGCGGCTGGGCACGTCGACGAACATGCGCGTACATTAGCGTGTCCCGCAGCCGCAACCTCGACGGCCTCTCATCCCTCACAAAACCACCCTTCCGGCCTCACGATCCCGGTCGGTAGCGCGGGTATAGTGCGTCACGAATCCACCCCTGCCGACGGCACGCCTCCAGGCCCCGCCGGCTAGCCAGGAGCGCCGCCATGCCCGCCGGATCCGATTTGTCCCGCCAACCTCCGTGGCAGGTGCTGGCCTCGCGACTGCGTGGGAGACTGCTGTTGCCGGGCGATCGCGAATACGAACAGCGCCGGCGTGTCTGGAATGGCGCGATCGACAGGCATCCACCTGCCATCGCGCGTTGCGCCGATGCCGAAGACGTCTGTTACGCCGTGAAATTCTGCGCGAGCGAGTACCTGGCAATGACAGTACGCGGAGGTGGTCACAACGTGGCCGGACTGGCGGTGCGCGATGATGCGTTGATGCTGGACCTGGGGATCATGAACAGGGTCGACGTGGACCCGACGGCACGTCTTGCCCACGTCGAAGGCGGTGCATTGTGGCGCGACGTGGATGCAGCGACGCAGTCGTTCGGCCTGGCGACAACCGGCGGGTTCGTATCGACCACCGGGGTGGGTGGCTATACCCTCGGTGGCGGAGTCGGCTGGCTGATGCGCCGCTGTGGGCTTGCCATCGACAATCTGCTGGAGGCGCACATGGTGCTAGCGGATGGACGCAGCCTGGTCGCGAACGAGAACCAGCACGCCGACCTGTTCTGGGGCCTGCGTGGTGGCGCGGGCGGCCTTGGCGTCGTCACGCGCTTCACCTACCGGCTGCATGCTGTCGGAGACGTCTATGCCGGTGTGGTGATTTATCCCGTGGATGCGGCACACGATCTGTTGCGATCTTTCCGCACGTTTACGCCGGAGGCGCCGGATGCGTTGACCGTCATGCTCGTATTCACCACCGCGCCGCCGCTGCCGTTCCTGCCGGAAGGCGCGCACGGCAAGCGCGTGGTTGCGCTTGCGTATTGCTGGAGCGGCGATCCGGCGCTGGGGGCCGGGGCGGCTGCACCGATCAGGGAATGCGCCGAGCCGCTGGGTAGCCATGAAGGCGTGGCGCCGTATGCGGCCTGGCAGCAGGGCTTCGATCCATCCGCGCCGGCCGGCGATCTTTACTACTGGACGACCTCGCAGTTCGATGCGATCGACGATGCGATGATCGATGCACTGGTTCCGCGTGCCGCGGAACCTGCCGATCCGTTCTGCGAAGTGCACGTGCACCATCTCGGCGGCGCGGTCGCGCGCGTCACCGGCGATGCCACGGCCTTTTCGCACCGCGACGCGCCCTTCTTCGTCAATGTCATCGGGCACACGAATGCGGCCGAGCGCTTCGACGCCGTGCATGGCTGGGTGCGGGGATTTCGTGGCGCGCTGGCGCCGTTCGCGCGCGCCGACATGCAACCCAACTTCGCAGGCGAGATGAACGACTTGATCGCTCATGCGCATGGCTCCACTTCGCGCGCGAAGCTGGCCGCGTTGCGCGCGCACTACGATCCGGACGGATGGCTCGCGCCCGTGCGTGCCGGCTGAGCATCGACGATTCTTGCCAGCAGCGTGCGCGCCTCGCCGACGACGTCCTCGAAGCGCGCAGCAACGGCCGCCTGCTGTTCGCGCGCGAATTCCGTCCCCATGGCTTCGATGGTTTTCTTCTCGGCGATCATTTGCGCCTCGCGCCACTGCGGGACGAGCGGTCCACCGGTGATCCGGCGCATGCGCGCCGCTGCAGCAAGGAAACGTGCAGCCTGCGGGAATGCCCCCCGCTCGGCAGCGAGGTAGGCCGTACCCTCGACAACGCCCGCCGCACCACGCATGTGCTGGGACCGGATGAATGCATCGAGGCAGGACAGCCAGTCGCGGGCCGCGCCGCGCAGGTCGCCAACGTAGAATCGCTGCAGGGCCAGATTGATTTGCGTGTACGCCCGGTGGAAATAATCTCCGCTCAAGGCTGGGTACGCCAGCGCCTGGCTCATGCAACTCACGGCTTGCTCATGACGCCCGTTGAAGGAGTGGCTGATGCCGAGACTGAGCAGCGCATTCGAACGCAACCAGTCGTCATCGAGCATGTCGCCGATCTCCAGTGCAGCCATCACGGCTTCCTCGGCGGCGGAGAAATGGCCCTGGATGGCCAGTTCGAACGCACAGATCGCTTGTCCCGCGCCCGCCAGCCACCGGTTGCCCTGCGCCTGCGCAAGAGCGATGCCTTGGCGCAGCCGCTGGACCGACTGCTCGCCTTTGCGGGAATGGTGCAGCAGCATCCCGGCCGCCACGAGTGCCTGGGCGCGCGCGGGCGAGGACTCCGGCACCTCGCACAAGGCCCGTTCCAAGAGTGCCACAGGCTCCACGTAGTCGGTGTGTGCACGGAAGTACCAACACAGGTTGCCGGTCAGTTCCAATGCGCGGGCGGCAAGGTCCTTGCGGCCAATCGCATAGTCGAAGGCGATGTGCAAATTGGCCCACTCTCGCCGGATGCGCTCCAACCAAAACGGCTGGCGCTCGCCAAACCAATCCGTTTTGGCAAGCCTTGAGAACTCGACGAAGTGCAGCAGATGTGCCTCGCGCGCTCGCGCCTCGTCGTTGCTGGTGGCAAGCCTCTCTTTCGCGAACAACCGCACAATATCCAGCAAACGATAACTGGGCGGATCGGTCGTGACATCGACCGTGAGCAGGGACTTGTCGACCAGTCCGCCCAGGATGTCCAGTGTCTGCTCGTCACCAAAGCCGAGTACGCCGCCGATGGCCTCGGCGCCGCCGAGCGTGCAGGCGCCGGCAAAAACGCTCAGGCCGGTCAACAGCGCCTGTTCGCGCTCGGAAAGCAGCGTGAAGCTCCATTCGATCAGAGCGTGCAGGGTTTGATGGCGTGCGGGCCGGTTCGGGTTGGCTTCCGAAAGATTGAGGAACCGGTCGTCCAGGCGTGCCAGCAACTGTTCGGGGCTGAGCAGTCGCAACCGTGCAGCGGCAAGCTCGAGCGCCAGTGGAATACCATCAAGACGGCGGCAAATCTCGGCGACGCAGGACGCGTTCGTCGGCGTCAGCTCGAATCCTGATGCAAATGCGCGCGACCGCGTCAGTAGCAACTGCACGGCAGGAATTTGGGCAAGGCGCTCGACTGCCTGTTCGCTTGCCCATTCGTCCCGTGGAGGAGTCTCCAGCGAGGGCAACCAGTGCAGCGTCTCGCCCGAGCAATTCAAGCGCCGCTGGCTGGTGACGAGTACATGGATGTCCATGCTGCCGGCCATCAATGAACCAATGATGCTGCCCAGGCGTTCGGCGATCCGCTCGGCATTGTCGAACACCAGCAGTGCCGAGCGTGGGTGGAGCAGCTCGGCCAAGGCGACCGTCAACTCTTCCTCGTCAATGGTGCCGCGGATATCGAACATGCCGGCTACCCACCGCACCAGGCCTTCTCCGTCCGTGAACGGCGTACAGTCGAACAGCCAGACTCCGTCGGGAAATTCGGCTGCGACCAGGCGTGCGGCTTCCAGGGCGGCTTGTGTCTTCCCGATACCTCCGGGACCGGCAACCGTTACCAGGCGATTGGCCCGGACCAGCTCCACCAAATGTCCGATCCCGAGTCCGCGCCCGATCAGCGTGCCGGTACGCTCGGGCAGGCGCGCACGTGCAGGCGGCGCGAAGCGCAGCGTGGGCGCCAGCGGCGCCGCCGGATCCTCAAGGTCGGCAATGAAGCGGTAGCCCAGACCATGCACGGTCTGGATGAAGCGGGGGTGCTCGCTGTCGTCGGCCAACGCGCGTCGTAACTGGACGATGATCCGGTTCAGCGTGGCGGGCGTGACGAAACTGTGTCCCCAGACCGCGTCCAGCAACTGGTCGCGAGTGAGGAGCTGGCCGGGATGCGCCAGGAATTCCAGCAGCACCGCGAAAGCCTTGGGCTCGAGCGCGACTTCTTCGCCACCGCGGACAAGCCGGTGCGCGGTCGCGTCGATCCGGATGTTCGCGAACGCGAATACCTGGGTGAACTCCGGATGCCCGACGTGAACGTCCTTTCCCATGTCGCCGAGACCTCGCCACTCGGAATCGCGCCACCGCGATTCCCCGACCAACTCTCGCGAATCCCCTATCGAAACATCATGACCCGCAGCCGCTGCGCCGCGCAGTTTATACCCACGGGCGGCAGACCACGCGCGCCGCCTGCTTCCTTACAAACATTCGAGGAGAGCGCCGTGAATACCCGTTTGAACGCATCCATCGCCATGGCCCTGATCGGGATTGCCAGCATCGCCATCACCCACAACGCGCAAGCCTGCGGTCTTGACCTGGTCAAATCAGCCAATGGCCAGTGGAAGATCGCTCCCCCTGCCGCGATGTCAGCCTCGGCAGCGAAGTTGATGTTCCTGGCTTCCGACCGGCCGGCAGGCATCAAGGCCGTCCCCAACCCCCTGCAATTCCTCGAACCCATCACGGGCCTTTACGAAGTCACCTTGACCGCCCCGGATGGCACCGTGGTCGATCATGGCTATTCCGTCTGGCAGGCCGACGGCACCGAGATCATGAATTCCGGGAGACCCGCGGGCGATACCAACTTCTGCCTGGGCACCTGGGCGCAAACGGGCTTGCGCACCTATACGCTCAATCATTACACGCTGTCGTGGTTCCAGTCGGTGAGTGCCACCCCCGACCCAGGTACCCCTCCGCTGCCGGGCCTCTATTCGGTGAACAACATATTCGCCGGACCGGGGAACATCCACGAAACCGTCACGCTTGCCAGGGACGGCAAATCGTTCAGCGGCTCGTTCACGATCACCCAATACGACACGAGCGGCAACGTCGTACCTGGCTTCCCGATCACCGGCAACGTGTCGGCCGCGCGACTGACCATCGATTCGCCACCCTTCTCTTACTGATCGAAAGGACTGGCAGAGATGAACCAACGGGCGCGGCGTGTCACCACGGCGCGCCCCTTTTTCATTCAGCCACGAGCCGAACCCGGGCGAAATTGCGCTTGCCCACTTGCAGCAAGCCCTCGAAGCCGGCGTTGAAAACGCGCTGCGGGTCTTCGGCCACCACCGCATCGATGCGCACCGCGCGTTCCTTCAATTTCCTGTTGGCTTCCGAATTGCTGGACGTCAGCCCGGCCACCGTGAGCAACGCCGGCAGGCGCAGGCCGTCGACCGGCACGCTGATCTCGTTCAACGGCAGCAGCGCGGTATCGCCCTCGCCGCGCACCACGGCGTGCCAGCCGGCAATGGCCTTCTCGGCCTCGGCAGAACCATGAAAACGCGTCGCCAGTTCGCGCGCGAGGCGCAGCTTGGCGTCGCGCGGATTCAGCGTACCGCCGGCAGCGTCGCGCTGCATCACCGCGAGCTCGTCCAGCGACGCCTCGAAACTCAGCAACTCGTACCAGCGCCACATCAAGTCATCGCCGATCTTCATGGTCTTGGTGACCATGTCGATCGCCGGCTCGTCGATGCCGATGTAATTGCCGAGCGACTTCGACATCTTCTGCACGCCATCGATGCCTTCCAGCAACGGCATGGTCAGCACGATCTGCGGCGGCTGGCCGTAGTGTTCCTGCAGGCCGCGCCCCATCAGCAGATTGAAGCGCTGGTCGGTACCACCCAGCTCGACGTCGCATTCCAGCGCCACCGAGTCGTAACCCTGCACCAGTGGATACAGGAATTCGTGGATCGCGATCGGTTGCTGGGCCGCGTAGCGCTTCGCGAAATCGTCGCGCTCCAGCATCCTCGCGACAGTGTGTTGCGCCGCGAGCCGGATCATGTCCGATGCGTCCATCTTGCCGAACCATTCGGAATTGAAACGCACCTCGGTGCGCTCGCGATCTAGCACCTTGAAGACCTGCTTCGCGTAGGTTTCGGCGTTGGCCAGCACTTCATCGCGCGTCAGCGGTTTGCGGGTGACGTTTTTGCCGGTGGGGTCGCCGATCATGCCGGTGAAGTCGCCGATCAGGAAGATCGCGGTATGTCCGAGGTCCTGGAACTGGCGCATCTTGTTCAGCAGCACGGTGTGGCCAAGATGCAAGTCCGGCGCGGTGGGATCGAAACCCGCCTTGATGCGCAAGGGTCGGCCCAAGGCCAGGCGCATCGCAAGCTCCTCCTCCTTCAGGACATCGACTGCGCCACGGTGGATGATGGCAAGGGCTTTCTGGTTCGGGGACATCGGTCGTACCGGAAACGAAGGGTGGGAGTCGCCGCAAAAAGCGTCGGCCTCGTCGAGGCTGGAAAGTGATCTCGGGGTTAATTATGTGTTAATCGCAAAACCGCGTGCAAATCTTTGTGAAACAAGGGATTGACGCACGCTTCACCAGGCCGGTATGGTACGACCCGTTGCGTGTCTCCGGCCGCCATTTCGGGTTCTTCGATGGATCGCCACCTCCGTCGCGTCAATTCTCATGCCGTGCGTCGTCAGGCGATCCGTCGCAAGACTCGTCATTGCCACGCCCATTTCTATGCGCGCTGGTCGCATTGGTCATTCCACGCCGAAGCTCCTGCCAGCAAGTTCCGCTGGGCACGTGAAGGCTGGGTGCTGGGTGGCGGTGCGCTGTTGCTGGCTTTGCTCACGCTGCTGGGCATCCCGACCTGGGCCAGCGTGATCCGGCATGAAACCGTACGCCCGGCGACCCGCGAAACCCTGGCACTGCGATTGCCACCGGCTCCGAAGGAAACCACTCAACCCCTCGTTGCGTCGTGGAAGACCATCGAGGTGCAACCCGGGCAGACCTTGTCGGAAATCTTCCAGGGTCAGGGCCTGAACGCATCCGACCTCGCCGAGGTCATGGCGAGTAGCAAGGATACCGGCGCCCTCAAAACCCTGCATCCCGGCGACCAGCTCGCGTTTCTCGTCGATGCCAAGGGACGCCTGCGGGGATTTCGATTCAATCCCGATTCGTCCACCCTCGTCACGCTCACCGCCAAGCCCGGCGGCGGCATGAAAGCGCGGACCATGGTATTGCCGGTCGAACGCCGGATGCATTTTGCGCACGGCGTGGTCGAAGGCTCGTTGTTCGCGGCAGGCGAGAAGGCCGGCCTGTCCGAGACGATGGTGCTGAAACTGGCGGACGTATTCAAGTACGACATCGACTTCATCAAGGACCTGAAGCGAGGCGATCGGTTCACCGTCGTCTACGACGATATCTATCGCAACGGCAAGTATTCGGGTGCCGGCAACATCATCGCCGCCGAGTTCATCAACAGCGGCCATCGTTATAGCGCCTACCGTTTCAAGCGGGATGATGGCGAGGTCGCCTACTACAGCCAGGACGGCCGCCCGCTGCGCAAGGCATTGCTGCGCACTCCGGTCTCGTTCACCCGGGTGTCTTCCAGGTTCGGCATGCGCAAGGACCCGGTGCTCGGCTTCACCCGCCTGCACGCCGGCATTGATTACGCGGCACCGATCGGCACGCCGATCCATGCCGCCGGCGACGGCGTGATCACCGTGCGCGGATGGGTGCATGGCTTCGGCAATTTCATCGCCATCAGGAACACGCCGAAGTACACCACCGAGTACGGCCACATGTCGCGCTTCGCACGTGGCCTGCACGTAGGCTCGCACGTGACCCAGGGCGAGGTGATCGGTTACGTCGGCGAAACCGGCTTCGCTACCGGCCCGCACCTGCATTACCAGGTCATGGTCAATGGCAAGCCCGAAAATCCGCTCACCGTCACGATGCCGAAGCCGCAACCGCTGTCCGGCAAGCTGATGGCCGAATTCAAGGCGCAGTCCGGGCCGATGGTCGCGCGCATCCAGATGATCGACAATGCCACCCAGCGCCTGGCGCGGGTGGACAGCCGCCACGGCACCACCGTAGCCACCGATTGAGCGCCGTGGCGAATGCCGTGCCGCGGCTCTACCTCGGGCTGATTTCCGGCACCAGCGCGGACGGAATCGACGCGGTATTGGCGCGATTCGAGCCGCGGCTGGAGGTGATCGCCGCGCGCACTTTTGCCTATCCCGAACGTTTGCGCGAGCGCATCGTGGCGCTCGCGCGCAACGCCGCCGCGATCCAGCTCGATGAACTCGGCCGGCTCGATGTCGAGATCGGCGCGTGTTTCGCCGAGGCGTCGCTTGCATTGCTGCGCGACGCGGGCATTCGCGCCGCTGAAGTCACGGCGATCGGCTCGCATGGACAAACCGTTTGCCATCGTCCGGACGGGCCGCACCCCTTCACGCTGCAGCTCGGGGATCCCAACGTGATCGCTGAACGCACCGGCATCACCACGGTCGCCGATTTCCGTCGAGCCGACGTGGCGGCTGGCGGGCAGGGCGCGCCGTTGCTGCCGGCGTTGCACGCCGCGGCGCTCTCGCATGCTTCCGTGCCACGCGCGATCCTGAACCTTGGCGGCATCGCCAACGTCACCCTGCTGGTGCCAGGCCACCCGGTCATTGGGTTCGACACGGGTCCCGCGAACTGCCTGCTGGACGCGTGGTCGATGCGTGCACGAGGAATGCCGCGTGACGAGGGCGGTACCTGGGCGCGCAGCGGACGCATCGATCCAAACCTACTCGCGCGATTGCTTGAGGATCCATACTTCGCTGCCGCTCCGCCGAAGAGCACCGGCCGCGAATACTTCAATCTCGACTGGCTGGATGCCCGGCTGCCGGCAAAGGTCGAGCCTGCCGATGTCCAGGCGACGTTGCTGCGGCTTTCTGCCAGCAGCATCGCCGACGCATTGCGCATGCGCGCACCCGTCGTCCGCGAGGTGTATGCCTGTGGCGGCGGGGTGCACAATGCGTACTTGATGGAAGGACTGCGTGCTGAACTGCCCGGCGCGAGACTTGAAACCACTGCCGCGCTGGGCCTCGATCCCGATTTCGTCGAAGCCGCCGGCTTCGCGTGGCTGGCACGCGCGCGTCTTGAAAACCTGCCAGGCAACCTGACTTCGGTCACCGGTGCGCGCGGTCCGCGCGTGCTGGGAGCTGTCTACCCTGTCCCGCGCTGACCGGCCGAGCGTGCCGCTGGGTCGCGCAACAACCACAATATCAGCAGCAACGACGGCAACCCGATGGCTGCCGTGTAGACATAAAACGCGGGATACCCGATCGCGTCCACGATCCGCCCCCACTGGCTTGCGATGCTCTTGGCCGGCAAACTCCAGAGCGTCCCGAACAACGCATACTGGGTAGCCGTGAAATCCTTGCTGGTAAGCGAGGACATCCACGCGATGAACGCGGTGCCGGCGATGCCGTTGGCGACGTTGTCCAGACTGATGCCGCCGGCCAGCCATGCGAGCAAGGGTGGTCGCCCGGTCATGGCGGCGATGTGCCCGTAAAAGAGGTTCGCGAACGTGAGCAATACCAGGCCCAGCAGCATGGTTTGCAGCGCACCGGTGCGCTTGACCAGCCAACCCGCCAGCAACGCGCCCGACAAGGTGAGGATCACGCCGTAGACCTTGCTCACAAGCGCGATCTGGTCGAGCGTATATCCCATGTCCAGGTAGAACGTGTTGGCGGCCACGCCCATCGTCATGTAGTTCAGGCGATAGGTCACGATCAAGAGCAGCATGGGAATGGCGAGCCGCTTACCGAAACGTTGCACGAAGTCGGTCAATGGCAGCACGACCGATCCGGTCAGCCGCTCAAGCAGCGGACGCAGCATTGTGATCCGCAGGACCATGAGCAGCAGCACCTCGAAGAACAGGATCACGCCTAAGCTGGCGTCGATGACCATCGACGACTCATTCGCAGGCAACGCGTAGTGCAACGCCGCGCCCGCGACGAGTGTGAACCCGATCGCGACCACCAGGGAAGCTGCCCGCATCCGTGCGATGGTGGCTTGGATAAGCGCCGGATCCGCGTTGACCCTGCGATCGATGAGTGCGACCGGTTCGGGGACCAGCAGGCACGTGATCGGAGCCACCAGCATGCAGCCGGCCATCACGAGATAGGACCAGGTCCAGCCGTGGCCGCTCGCAGCCACCAGCGCGCCCGCGCCGCCGCATATCAGGGCCAGTTGATAACCGACCTGGTAGCTGGCTGCCGTGGCGCCCTGCAAACTCGCATCGGTGGATTCGATGCGATAGGCGTCGATCACGATATCCTGGCTGGCGCCGCAGAATGCGGTAAAGACCGCAAGCACCGCCATGCCGGAGGGATCGTGCGCCGGATTGTTGTATGCCATCAGGACAATCCCGATCACGACTCCGGTCTGCGCCAGCAGCATCCAGCTGCGGCGTTGCCCCAGCAGGTTGCCGAGACCCGGCAAGCGCAGCCGGTCGACCACGGGCGACCAGAAGAATTTGAGCGAGTACGCAAGCCCGACCAGGCTGAAGGTACCGATCATCGTTCGATCGATGCCGGCCTGCCGCAACCGCGCCGACAGGGTCATGAGCACTAGCGGGAAAGGCAACCCGGAAGCGAAGCCCAGGAACAGCATCCGTTGCACCGCGGGGTGCGCGTAGCTGGCAAACCGCTGCCGGAGCCATGCCGCGGCAGACGTCATTCCGCGTAGTCCACCGTATACGGCGCATGATCGCTGAACCGCGGTTCACGCGCGATCGCGCAGGCGCGTGCGTGCTTGCCGAATCCGGGGGTCGCGATCTGGTAGTCGATCCGCCATCCCACGTTGTTGGCGCGTGCGTTGCCGCGGTTCGACCACCAGGTGTATTCCTCGGCGTCCGGCTTCAGCCAACGGAAGCTGTCGATCCAGCCATGCTTGGGCGCGGGCGTGCCGTCGCCGTGCCTGTCGGCGATCAGCGCATTCAGCCAGGCGCGCTCGTCCGGCAGGCAACCCGAATTCTTCTGGTTGGATTTCCAGTTCCTGATGTCTCGCTCGCTCCGCACGATGTTCCAGTCGCCGCACAACACGTAGTCACGGCCTCCGGCCAGCCAGCCGTCGAAGATCGCGCGCAGTTTCTTCATGGCGAGGAACTTGAAATGCTGCCGATCCTCGCCTGATGTACCGGAGGGTACGTACAGCGACACGATGCTGAGCTTGCCGAAGCGCGCCTCGATGTAACGGCCCTCGTCGTCGAATGGCTTCCAGCCTATGTTCGTCAGTACCTCGTCGGGCTCGCGCTTCGCATAGATCGCAACGCCGCTGTAACCCTTTTTCGTGACGGCGTCTCGGTAGAAGCAGTGGTGCCCGTCGGGACGGAACAGTGCATCGGACAACTGGTCCTCCTGCGCCTTGGTTTCCTGGATGCAGGTGACGTCCGCATTCTGCTTATCCAACCAGTCGAAGAAACCCTTGCGGGCGGCCGAACGGATGCCGTTGGCGTTGAAGGAGACGATGCGCACGGACCTGGGTTCCGGTAATCGGGGTTCGCGAGAGGTTAACATTCCCGCCATCACCACGGTCGCGCGACGGTCTTCGCACAGACGCCATGCTCAACCATCAACAAGCCTTCCTCGACGTCGCGCTGGCACGCGGGGTGCTGCGCTTCGGTGAATTCACCCTGAAATCGGGTCGTCAGAGCCCCTACTTCTTCAACATGGGCAGGATCGACACGGGGGCAGCGCTGGCCGAGGTCGGCGCTGCATACGCGGCGACCGTCGTGTCGAGTGGAATCCGTTTCGACATGCTGTTCGGCCCGGCATACAAGGGCATTCCGCTGGCGGCGGCGACTGCCGTCGCCCTCGCCCGCGAGCATGGCCGTGACGTGCCCTGGGCGTACAACCGCAAGGAAGCCAAGGACCACGGCGAGGGCGGAGCGCTGGTGGGCGCGCCGTTGGCCGGCCGGGTCTTGATCGTAGACGACGTAATCACCGCGGGTACCGCGGTGCGCGAATCGCTGGGCCTGATCCGGGCCGCCGGTGCCGAAGTAGCCGGCGTGCTGGTCGCACTGGACCGACAGGAGCGCGGACAGGGAGCCTTGTCCGCGACCCAGGAACTTGCCCGCGAGCAAGGGGTTCCGACGTACGCGATCATTTGCCTGGCCGATTTGCTGGAGTACGCCGGCAGCCGACCGGGACTCGCCGATCAACGCGAACGCCTCAAGGCTTACCGCGCACGCTACGGCGCCGTCTGAGGTCCCGGTGGCAAGGCCCTCGGCCCGCAACTTGCATGTCCCATCGGCCTATACTGGGCCCGTGGAGTGGAGGCACCGATGCGTCGAATCGCCCTGACACTGCTGTCCGCGACCTCGCTGGCCGTGATCGCGGCCCTGCCGGTCGGTGCCGATGGGTCGGTCACACCGACGCTGCACTATCGCTGGAAGGATGCTTCGGGTGTCGTGCATTTCAGCGACACGATTCCGGCTTCGGCGCTGCCGCTGGGTTACGACGTCGTCGACGACGACGGACGGGTCGTGCGCCATGTCGGGCGCGAATTGACGCCGACCGAACGCCGCGCGGCTGCGGCTACGGCTGCGCGCGAGGCCGCCGCCAAGCGCGCGGCCCAGCAACAGGCCTTGGTGGACGCGCAAATGCTGTCGGCCTATCCGACAGCAAGGGACCTCGAGCAGTCGCAGCAGGCCCAGCTGGAGCAGATCAGGGCCGATATCGACACGCTGGAGACGAATCTGC